>NZ_JAMYRZ010000049.1:0-39511 GCF_040321675.1 Mesorhizobium sp. M0296 | reverse complement strand
CGAAAGCTCATCATCCTCGCAAACGCACTACTCAGGGACAATCGGACCTGGACACCATCTCTCCCTTGACCAACACGGATACTCTAGGCCCGATGCTGCATAGTTGCTCGACGCGCTGACGATGCCTCTCAGCTTCCGGGTGAACCGAGCTGCTCCGCATCCCAGAACTGGTCAAGCCAGATGTTGAGCTTCAGGAAGCCGGCATTGCTGACCGTATAGACGCGCCTGGTGCCTTCCGGCTTGGCGTTGACCAACCCCGCATCAAGCAGCACCTTCAGGTGCTGCGAAACGGCCGGGCGGGACACCGGCAAGCCGGATGCCAATTCGTTGACGGTCTTCGGTCCGCGCCGGAGCTCTTCCAAGAGATGGCGCCGGTTGGGATCGGCAATCGCCATGAAGGCGTCGGAAAGCATCATGCCTTATTTGTGGGGCAAAGCGCCTCGAATCTCAACTGTCGGCTTCAGCTTTTCTACGCGGGTCGAGCCGCAACGCTTCCGGCGTCACCGAGCGATCGGCGGGCTGGGTCTTGAAGGCATCGCGGCCTTCGATCGGCACCGGCGCGCGACGGCTGATGCGCAGCAGCGTATAGCCAGCCAGGCTGAGATGCGCGAGCGCAGTGGCCAGGAACAGCCCCTCAGGGCGCATCCAGCCCATCAGGCCGGCGGCCACCAGCGGACCGATCATCGTGCCGAAGCCATAAAGCAGCAGCAGGCCGCCCGACACTTTGACGAAGTCCTCCGATCGCGCATGGTCATTGGCATGCGCCACCGCGATCGAATAGAGCGTGTAGGCGAAGGCGCCGTAGGCGGCGGTGCAGACGATGACGAAGACGCCGGAGCGCGGTTCGAACAGGAAGATGGCGATGGCAAACAGCGCAGCGCCGAAGGCCGCGCCCGCCAGCACGAAACGACGGTCCGTCGTGTCGGAGAGCCGCCCGGCCGGAAGCTGCATGGCGGCGCCGGCGATGACCACGAGGCTCATCATCAGCGCGATCTCGGCTGTCGAGATGCCGATGCGCGCTCCATAGACGGCACCAAGTGTACCCCAGGCGCCGTTGGCGATGCCGATCAGCACGCAAGCGATCGCCGACACCGGCGAATTGACGTAGAGCCCCTTGACGTCAAGCGACACGTCCTGCAGCGGCTTGGGGTGAGACGCCGTCGAGACCGCCGTCGGGATCAGCGACAGGCAGAACAGAATGCCGGTGATCATGAACAGCGACGCCGATCTCACATCGCCGCCGGCAACGATCATCTGACCGCCCATGATCGAGGCATAGGTGACCATCATGTAGAGGCCGAAGACGGTGCCGCGGTTTTCGTTGGTGGCCTTCTCGTTGAGCCAGCTTTCGATGACCATGAAGGCGCCGGCCATGGTGAAGCCGGTGAAGGCGCGCAGCAGGATCCAGGTATATTCGTCGATGATCAGGCCGGTGAGCAGTGCGACGATCGCTCCCGATGCGGCAAAGGCGCCGAAAGCCCTGACATGACCGGCGCGGCGCACGATGCGTGGCGCAAAGAAGCAGCCGGTGACGAAGCCGCCGGCCCAAGCCGTGCCCATCAGGCCGAGCGATGCCGTCGAGAAGCCCTCCACCTGGCCGCGCAGCGGCAACAGCAGACCGTGCAGTCCGGATGCCGCCAACAGGAACGCGGTGCCGCGCAGCAGCGAGAGGATCGGTCTGTAGCTTGCGAACATTTTTCAATCCGGCTGGGGTTTAGGGCACAAGTCTGGAGACAGCGGCATTCGGGCTTTTCGGCGGCGTGCCCGAGCTTTTGGAATTACCCGCAGTAACTACCCGCGGCGAAACAGCGCCTCTGCCGCCGACTTGGTCGAGCCCTTGGTCTTGAGCTCGGCTTCCAGCCGGGCGATCTCGTCGCGCAGGATGCCGATCCGTTCGGACAATTCATCGACGGAAAGCAGCGACAGATCCTGCCCGATCTCGTGCGGGCGCGCTTTCTTCTTGGGTTCGTCGTCGAAGATCGCCATCGTCGCTCCTCCGTGATTGCCCATTTGCCTGATTTGCCAATGAGCATACATAGGGCAAGGGTATGGATGCAAATGGCGGGCAAGAGCTGGCACGAGAAACCGGCGGAGCACGACGGGAAAATTCATGGCGAACGCACAGAAAATTCCGGCGAAGATGATGGCGATCGCCATATCGGAACCGGGCGGGCCGCGGGTGCTGAAAGCGGAAACCCGCGACGTACCGGTTCCCGGTCCCGGCGAGATCCTGATCCGGGTGCGGGCCGCCGGCGTCAACCGGCCGGACGTGCAACAGCGCAAGGGCGCCTATCCGCCACGGCCGGGAGCGTCGGATCTGCCGGGCCTGGAAGCAGCAGGCGAAGTCGCTGCCCTTGGTGACGAGATATCGCGCTGGCGCGTCGGCGACCGGGTCTGTGCGCTGACGGCGGGCGGCGGCTATGCCGAATATGTCAGAGTGCACGCCGGCAGCGTGCTGCCGCTGCCCGCCGGCTTTACCTACACCGAAGCGGCGGCGCTGCCGGAAAACTACTTCACTGTTTGGCACAATGTCTTCGAGCGCGGCGGCCTGAAGAGCGGCGAGACCCTGCTCGTGCATGGCGGCTCGTCGGGTATCGGCACCACGGCGATCCAGCTTGCTGCCGCTTTCGGCGCCTATGTCGTCACCACCGCCGGCAGCAAGGAGAAATGCGACGCCTGCCTCAAGCTCGGCGCCGACCGGGCGATCAACTACCGCGAGGAGGACTTCGTCGCCGCAGTCAAGGAGGCAACCGGCGGCAAGGGTGCCAATGTCATCCTCGACATGGTCGGCGGCGACTATGTGGCGCGAAACTATGAGGCTGCAGCCATGGAAGGCCGCATCGTCCAGATCGCGACGCAGGGCGGGGCGGTGGCGAGCGCCGATTTCTTCAAGATCATGGCCAAGCGGCTCGTGCACACAGGATCGCTGCTCAGGCCACGCACCGTGGAGTTCAAGGCGGCAGTTGCGGCTGCGCTGGAGGCGCAGGTTTGGCCGCTGCTCGGCACGCGCAAGGTTGCGCCGGTGATGGATACGATCTTCCCGCTCAAGGAAGCGTGGCGGGCGCATGAGCGGATGGAGGAGGGTGAGCACATCGGCAAGATTGTGCTCGATGTCGCCTGACGGCCCGCAAACAGGCTGAACGAAAGCTTAATGGTGCAATGCAACAAACGCATTGCGGCCATGCAAAAGCGTCTGTTCAATTTTTCATCGCCGATGCCTATTTACGCGGCATCAAAACGATGGAGGACTATCATGAACCCGATCCGCGCTTTCCGTAACTGGCGCATGTACAACGAAACCGTGCGCGAACTGAACCGGCTGAATGCTCGTCAGCTCAACGACCTCGGCATCAACCGCGGCGACATCGAGAGAATCGCCCGCAAAGGGCTTTAATCTCGAGCACGATCCCGCTCGAAGACCGGGCGCTGCTTTTCGGCAACGCCGAGCCGCGGTTCGGGATCAAGCTTTAGAAGCCAGAGCCGCAGCAGACGGATTTCCGTCGCCGGTTCCGAGCCCGCCCGACCTTGGTCTGGCGGGCTTTGTCTTTTTGAAGCTTTCGACTGCATGGCGTCATCTGCCGACCCTTCGCGGTCTGCTGGTCGCGCTGCCGTGCCGTCCTTGACGCGCGCCTGCCAAAAACATTGCGAAACGGCGAGCGAGCGGTTATATAGACCGCGATTTTCCCATTTTGGTGGCTCTAAACCACCGCCCGCGCGGGAACGCGGGCGAACGAGAAGGATTTTTGTAATGGCCAATACGCTGCTGATGCCAAAGGCGACCGCCGTCTGGCTGGTTGACAACACAGCGCTTTCCTTCGAGCAGATCGCGCAGTTCTGCGGACTGCATCCGCTTGAGGTCAAGGCGATCGCCGACGGCGAGTCGGCGCAAGGCATCAAGGGCATGGACCCGATCATGACCGGCCAGCTCACTCGCGACGAGATCGCGCGCGCCGAGAAGGACGCGAACCACCGGCTGAAGCTCTCGGATCCCAAGGTGCGGGTGCCGGAATCCAAACGCAAGGGTCCGCGCTACACGCCGCTGTCGAAGCGCCAGGACCGGCCCAACGCCATCCTCTGGCTGGTGCGCAACCATCCCGAGCTCAAGGATGCGCAGATTGCCCGCCTTGTCGGCACAACGAAGTCGACGATCGACCAGATCCGCGACAGAAAGCACTGGAACTCCGCCAATCTCCAGCCGATGGATCCGGTGACGCTCGGCCTGACGTCGCAGATCGACCTCGATATGGAAATCAACCGCGCCTCGCGCGGCCGCGAGCAGGCGCAGCCGGTCGGCGATACGCTGCTGCCGGCCGCCTTGACCGAACGGCTGGTGCCGGCGCCCGAAAAGCCGAAGGACGAGGACCGCGAACTTGACGCCAACGCCGTCTTCGCCAAGCTTTCAGCGCTGAAGTCGAAGGACAAGGACGCCGACGAAGAGGAATAGGTCTGGCATCCAAAACAAAAAGCCCGCTTTCAAGCGGGCTTTTTTGTGATCTTCCGTGTCAGCTTCGCGCCGCCCGGTCCGGCGCCATGCCGTAATCCTCGCTGCGCTCCACCGCGCGATAGAAATCGGCGAGCTGCTTGCCGCGCTCCGGCTTGAAGGTGCGGCCGGCGATGACCACCGAGGCGATGCGGTCGATGCGGAAGGCGCGGAAATCGCCGCGCATCTCACACCAGGCGACCAAGGTCCACACCTTGCCCCAGAACCACAGGCCGAGCGGGCGGATGTCGCGCGCGGTGCTGCGGCCGGCCTCATCCGAATAGTCGATGGTCAGCACCTGACGTTTCTCGATGGACCGCTCGATCAGGTCGATGGCTTCGCGGGCGGCATCGCTTACCACCCACATCGGCGTGTGGATCTCGGTACGGGCGATGCGGTCCTTTTCGGCGTCGGGCAACACGGCGCCTATCTTGACCAGCGCCTCGTCGGCGGCTCGCGCCATGGCCGCGCCACCAAAGGCGCGCACCATGCGGGCGCCGGCGACCAGCGCGACGATCTCGTCACGCGTGAACATCAGCGGCGGAAGGTCGAAACCCTCCCTCATCATGTAGCCGACACCGGCCTCGCCGTCGATCGGCACGCCGGTCGACTGCAGGTCTGCGATGTCGCGATAGATCGTCCGCTCGGAAACCTCGAGCCACGTGCCCAGCTTCTGGGCGGTGACCAGACGACCACCACGCAGATGCTGCACGATTTGGAAGAGCCTGTCGGCGCGGCGCATCGTATGGTCCCTCGGCGTCTATCGTTCCAGCCCTTCGCGCTTGCGCTGCGCGGCGACGAAGGCCGCGCCGAAGGACAGTTTCTTCGTTGTCGGCGTGCTTGCGTCGACCACCCGCCAGAACGGCGCAACATCGCCCAGCGCCATACCACGCTCAAGATCCTCGTTGGCGGCCTCGGCGACGGTGCGCAGATGATAGCCGATGGTGACCGGACATGTCATCTCGGCACCGTGCTCGATGGCGAGAGCGGTGCGCAAAGCGCGGATATTCATGTCCATGCCTTCGGGGATAGAGCGGATGAATGCGTGGACCTGGCGAGCTGTAGGAACCAGCATCGGCTGGCCTTCGACGACGTCGCCGATGGTGCGTGGCGACGGTGTTATGCCGTTGATGCCAAGCGTGTTCAGCCTGTCGTTCCAGCTTTTCATCGATCGTCCTCTCGGCCATCCGGCTCCGGCGGCCATTGCACTATGGCACGAGCCTCCTGACACCATACTGTCAGGAGGCTTCAGCATGCCCATTTCAGCTCGTCGCCAGGTCGCATCCAAACGCCACGCGGAAAGCTTGCCTCAATTGCCGCCATTGCGGCGGTCGCCATACATGTCCGGCCAACCAATATCCTTGCGGATGTCCGCCGGCAGGGTGTTCATGAATCGCTGGGTGCGGATCTCATTGCGGATCGTCCGGATCTTGCCGACATAGTGCTGCACGCTACGCAGAATGGTAATACCGTTCATGGCTGGTCTCCTCTCTTTCGATGCAGGCACTATCGCACACCCCTGCTGACAGCAGTCTGTCAGGAGGGTGCGGCTCTCATGACCGGCGTTCCGATTTATCCATCGAAGTGACAAGGCAGTGCTGAAAAGAGGCTTGCCGCAGTGGAAGCCGGCGATCCCGGAGCCGCTTTGACAGCCAGCCGCGATGCTGATCAAAGGCTGCATGTCGAAACTTCTCGCGCTCGTCATCATCTTCATGATGGTCATCCAGCTCATCAAGCCGCTCGGCTGGCCCGGGCTGAAGCGGCGCAGCGATTTCTGGAAGCTGGCGCTGCTGGCGATGGCGGCGATTTCGATTACGGCGGTGCTCGGGCACTGGACGTAATGCATGTCGCGCAAAATTGTGCAGCGGTTTTGCGACAACGACATGCATAAAAACAAGAACCTGAAGCGCGTCGGATGAGACCAATCGAACGCGACGCGCTTTAGTGCGGGCGGCCCGCTACGCGACGCCCGGTTCGTTGGCGAGCACCACGCTGACCAGATGTTCCGCCCAGGCTCGGTAGCCGGCTTCCGAAGCGTGAAATCCATCCGATGCGAAGCCGGCATCGGCATCCGTGATCGGCAGCCGGGGCGCCGGTATGGCGCCGCGTTCGAGGCAAAGGCGCTCGCCCATCCGGTTCACCTCGACGGCGCGGATTTCGAGGATCTTGCCGAGCAATGGCGGCATTGCCGGAGCCCGGGTGAACTCCAGCACCGGCGACCACACCACGCGCGCTTCCGGCCATTTGGCGCGCAGCGCGTAGAGCAGGCCGCCAAACTCGCGCTTGAAGCGCGGTACGGAATGAAAATTCTTGGTGTCGTTGGTACCGATGGCCAGCACGATATGCGTCCACGGATCGGCCGATAGATTGGGCAGCACATGATCGCGGATCTGGCCAGAGGTTGCCGAGTTGAAGCCGGCCGCCCGCCAGCGCACGGTGCGGCCGGTGCGTTGCGCAATCAGAACTGCCAGTTGCGCGGCCAATCCGTTTTCGGAATTGCCGATGCCGACCGAGGCGGCGGAGGAATCGCCAAGCACCAGAACCGAGATTGCTGGCGCCAGGCCAGATATCTCGTGCATGACCGGACCTTGTGCCGGCAGCATGCGGGCGGTGCGGCGACGCACGCCAAGTCCTTGCCAGACATAAACCGGAAAGGCGAGCCAGGTGAGAAGGGTCGGAAAGCGCCGCATGGCAAGTCCCTTTTAGGGCATAGCGAACAGCACTTAGCGCATGTTGCACTGAAGGTGAACGACCTTGCAGCGACACCCTTGTCGCCTCAATGGCAGCAGTCATGTGTTCCGGATCGGTCTTCATACTCGTCGTGCAGCCGCACCCAGTCGCCGAGGCTATGATGCGGGCCAGTTTCGTTGCGGCCTTTCGGCGTCAGGTCGAGATAGTGATAGGCGCCGATCAGCGGATCGCCGCCTCTGGAGCGCGAGATGAAAGTCAGGAAGATGTCGCCTTTCTCGTCGCGATAGAACACGCTGGTGCCGGGAAGGTCTTTCGATCTCAGCGCGCGCTGCTCGAAATTGTAGGTCGTGTCGCCGGCCGCGATCTGCTTGTCGGTGAATGACACCTGCATGTCGAAGTTGAAGTCCGAAGCGTAGGACGACACCCAGTCGAATTTCCAGCCCATGCGCTGCTTGTAGGGCAGCAATTCAGCCAGTGGCGCGCGCGCTACCACGACAAGTGAGACATCGTGATGCCTGAGATGCTGGTTGGCGCCGTCGATGTGGTCGGCAAGAAATGAGCAGCCCTCGCAGCGATAATCGGCGCCCGGCCCGAACATGAAATGGTAGACGATCAGCTGGCTGTTGCCGCCGAGCAGGTCGGGCAGTTTCTTTGGCCCTTGCTCGGTCTCGAAGACGTAGTCCTTGCGGATCTTCAGCCACGGCAGTTCGCGGCGTTCGGCGGCGACACGATCGCGAAAGCGCATCAATTCCTTTTCGCGCGCCAGATGCGCCTTGTGCGCCTGAAACCAGTCTTCCTGCGATACGGTCTTGTTGTTTGGCATAGGTCTGCTCCTCTTTTCACGGAGGACGATCGGCAGCGAGGAATGCCGACACAGAGCTGCATTTTTAGTTGCAGGAAATTGCAGACCTTGCTGCTTTCAAACAAACCCGGGCACATGGCCCGGGTCGGAGGGAACGCAACCTGAATTCCGTCAGGCGGCTTGCTCCAGCGTCGGCTGCCATTGTCCAAGCGCTGCCAGATGGTTCATGTGGGCGCGATGGGCGAAGGCGGCCTGCGCGGCGGCGACGTTCGCCGGCTTGCCGCTCCAGGCCTTCTGCGGAGCGGCCTGCAAGGCGCGGCCGTAGGAGAAGGTCAGCTTCCACGGATGCGGGCCGATAGCGTTGATGGCATTGAGGTTGGCGGTCGCCTGCTCGTCCGTTTGTCCGCCTGACAGGAAGGCGATGCCTCCGATCGCGGCCGGCACCGTCTCGCGGAACAGTTTTATGGTCTTTTCGGCGACTTCCTCGGGGCTGCTGACCTTGCCTGATTTCTTGCCGGCCAGCACCATGTTCGGCTTCAGGATGGTGCCTTCGAGCACGACGCGGGCCGCATAGAGCTCGGTGTACAACTTTGTCAGTGTCGCCTTGCTGATCTCGTAGCAGGTGTCGATGTCGTGGGCGCCGTCCATCAGCACCTCCGGCTCGACGATCGGCACGATGCCGGCCTCCTGGCAAAGCGCGGCGTAACGGGCGAGCGCATGGGCGTTCGAGCCGATCGAGGTGGCGGAAGGCACGCCCTTGGCAACATCGATGTCGATCACCGCGCGCCATTTGGCGAAGCGGGCGCCGAGCTTGTAGTATTCGGCAAGGCGTTCGCGCAGGCCGTCGAGGCCCTCGGTGACGGTGTCGCCGGGGAAGCCGGCCAGCGGCTTGGCGCCGGCGTCGACCTTGATGCCGGGGATGGCGCCTGATGCCTTGATGATGTCGACCAGCGGTGTGCCGTCGGCGGCCTTCTGGTGAATGGTCTCGTCGTAGAGGATGACGCCGGAAATGTACTTGGTCATTGCATCGCTGGCGCGGAACATCATCTCGCGATAGTCGCGGCGACTGTCGGCGGTCGACTCGACACCGATGACGTCGAAGCGCTTCTTGATGGTGCCGGAGCTCTCGTCGGCGGCCAGCAGGCCCTTGCCATTGGCCACCATCGCGGCGGCAATGTCCTCGAGACGTTCGCTCATCGTGCTTCTCCTGAAAGAATTGATCCGCGCCCAGCAGACCACCAGAGCAACGCAGGTTCAAGTCGAACCATTTCGTCAAACAAGCGCGAATCGATTGAAATTCGCGGGCGCACTCCTTCGCGCTGCTCTTGCGGCCGCGCTCAGCGCTTCAAGACGTCGACGCCGGGCAAGGGCTTGCCTTCCATCCATTCGAGGAAAGCGCCGCCGGCCGTCGAGACATAAGTGAAATCATCGCTGACGCCGGCATGATTGAGCGCCGCCACCGTGTCGCCTCCGCCAGCGACCGAGATCAGTCTGCCGGCCTTGGTGCGCGCTGCCGCGTGCCTGGCCGTCGCCACCGTTGCATGGTCGAACGGCTCGATCTCGAAGGCGCCGAGCGGCCCGTTCCAGACCAGCGTCGCGGCGCGGTCGATCCATTCGGCAATGGTTTTCACGGTCTTTGCGCCTACGTCGAGGATCATGCCGTCGGCCGGCACGTCTGCTATGGCGACGGTCTCGCTGGCGGCGCCGGCCTTGAACTCCCTGGCGACAACGCCGTCGGCGGGCAGGATGATGGCGCAGCCGGCCTCGGCCGCCTCGATCATGATCTGCTTGGCGGTGGTCGCGAGATCATGCTCGCACAAGGATTTCCCGACGTCGGTGCCGCGCGCCGCTAGAAACGTATTGGCCATGCCGCCGCCGATGACCAGCGCGTCGACCTTCTTCACCAGGTTCATCAACAGGTCGATCTTGGTCGAGACTTTGGCGCCGCCGACGATGGCGACAACCGGGCGGACGGGATTGCCAAGCCCCTTTTCCAGCGCATCGAGCTCGGCCTCCATGGTGCGGCCGGCGAACGCCGGCAGCACATGCGCCAGCCCTTCCGTCGACGAATGGGCACGGTGCGCAGCAGAGAAGGCGTCGTTGACGAAGATATCGCCGTTAGCGGCGAGCTTTTCGGTGAAGGCCGGGTCGTTCTTCTCCTCGCCCTTATTGAAGCGGGTGTTCTCGAGCAGCAGCACGTCGCCATTATTCATGGCAGCAACGGCATTTGCCGCCTTGTCACCGATGCAGTCGGCGGCAAAGCCAACCGGACGGCCGAGCACGTCCGCCGTCGCCTTGGCGATCGGCTCGAGCGAGAATTCCGGCGCAGGTCCATCCTTGGGCCGGCCGAAATGGGCAAGCAGGATGACCTTGGCTCCCTTGCCGGAGAGCTCGGCAATGGTCGGCGCAATGCGCTCGATGCGGGTGGCGTCGGTGACCTTGCCCTCGGTGACGGGAACGTTGAGGTCGACACGCACCAGCACACGCTTGCCGCTGATATTGCCGATGTCGTCCAGTGTCTTGAAGCCGGCCATGCTGATCCCTTTCACGAAAAATCGCGGGGACCTTACCCCGCATCGACGACGATGCAAGACCTGCCTAACGGTTCACCGAAAATATGATTCACGTATCGAGGACGAAGTGCCACGGGGAGCGAGATGGGCAGCAATGGCGCAAAACGCTCCGACATATGGCTTTACCGGTTGCGTACCACGATGCAGGCGCCGCCGACGCTTTGCAGCTTGTCGCAGATCGTGTCGGCCTTGGCTCTGTTATCGGCGCCGATCCGCACGGCATAGATGCCGCGCCTGCCGATCGGGGTACGGACCCGGCTGACCACCGGATCGTGGCCGGCAAGCATTGCCGGGAACCGGCTTTTCACTCTCAGCCACTGGTTGAGCGCCGCGGCGCGGCGAAAATTGCCGGCCACCTGCACGCCCCACGGCTTGATGTTGATCGACGACATCGGCACGGTTCTGGACATGATCACCGGCAGCTCGCGGCAAGCAGCAGCGAAACTCGCCTTCTTGTCGAGCGGCCGGATGACGCCGGCGTAGGCCGTATTGGTGAAGTTGTCGGCCGGCTCGCCCATGACGTCCAACACGTAGCTTTCGGTCTCCATCGGCAAGAAGCCGCCGGAATGCAGCCAGCGCGTCACCCGGCTCTCGCCGGCATTGTAGGCTGCGGCGGCGAGGCCGAGATTGCCGAAACCGGATTTCATTTCGGCGAGGTATTTTGCCGAGGCCGGGATCGCCTGTTCGATGTCGAAGGAATTGGCGAGCCCGCGCATCCTGGCGGTGCCCGGCATGAACTGGGCAATGCCTTCGGCGCCGACCGGGCTGACCGCATTGGGATCGAAACGGCTTTCCTTCCAGATCAACCGGGCAAAGAAATCCCTGGGCAGCCCGTTCCGGTCGGCATGGGCCTCGATCAGGTTGCAAACCTGGTCGATCAGCTTCTTTTTGGCGGGCCGTGGTGGATCGGCCTGAACGGCTGTCGCCCAGATCAGCCCGCAAATGAGAACCAGCGCCGCGCCCAGCAAACGCCGCATTCAACTACTCCGCCGCGGCTTTGTCGTGCTGCCCGAACCGCCGTTCGATATAGTCGGCGACCATCTTCTCGAAATCCGCGGCAATCGATGGGCCGCGCAGCGTCGCCGCCTTCTTGCCGTCGACGAACACCGGGGCGGTCGGTGTCTCACCGGTGCCGGGCAGCGAAATGCCGATATCGGCATGTTTGGATTCGCCCGGACCGTTGACGATGCAACCCATCACCGCGACCTTGAGGTTCTCGACGCCGGGATAGCGTTCGCGCCACACCGGCATGTTCTTGCGCAGGTCGGCCTGGATGTTCTGGGCAAGCTCCTGGAACACGGTCGAGGTCGTGCGGCCGCAGCCCGGGCAGGCGGCGACGATCGGCACGAACTGCCTGAAGCCCATGGTCTGCAACAGCTCCTGCGACACCTGCACTTCGCGTGTGCGGTCACCGTTCGGCTCCGGCGTCAGCGAGATACGGATGGTGTCGCCGATCCCTTGCTGGAGCAGGATGCCCATGGCCGCGGACGAGGCGACGATGCCTTTCGAGCCCATGCCGGCCTCTGTCAGGCCGAGGTGCAGCGCATGGTCGGATCGGGTGGCAAGCTCGGTGTAGACGGCGATCAGATCCTGCACGCCGCTGACCTTGGCCGACAGGATGATCTTCTCGCGCGCAAGGCCGATCTCTTCGGCCATTTCGGCCGACAGGATCGCCGATTGCACGATTGCCTCGCGCGTCACTTCCTGCGCGGTCAGCGGAAAGCCTTGGGCCTGGTTGTCATCCATCAGCCGGGTCAGCAGCTCCTGGTCGAGCGAACCCCAGTTGACGCCGATGCGCACCGGCTTGTCGTATCGGATCGCCATCTCGACGATTGCCGCGAACTGCCGGTCCTTCTTGTCCTTGAAACCGACATTGCCGGGGTTGATGCGGTACTTGGCCAAGGCCGCGGCGCAGGCCGGATGATCGGCCAGGAGCTTGTGGCCGATATAATGGAAATCGCCGACCAGCGGCACGTTGATGCCGAGCCGCTCCAGTCGCTCGCGGATGGCCGGCACAGCGGCAGCGCTTTCGTCGCGGTCGACCGTTATGCGCACGATCTCGGAGCCGGCGCGATGCAGCGCCGCCACTTGCGCGACCGTCTGGTCGACATCGGCCGTGTCGGTGTTGGTCATCGACTGGACGACGACTGGGGCGCCGCCGCCGACAATCACGCCGCCGACATCGACACCGACCGACCTGCGGCGTGGGAAGGGTGAGGAAAAATATCCGGTCATGCCGGCTACCTTTAATCTTGAAGGTCCGGGCATGAGGTGGAGGAGCAAAGATGGCTTGTCAATGGCAACTGGCGCGCAGGCCCAGCAAATCGGAAACAACAAGACGGCAGCTTGCCGCAAATCCATGAGCGTTTCCGGCAGCATAGAGACATGCCACCGGAAAGATCGCGCTCCGGGTGGCGCTTCTAGTCCTGGAAGGGTTTCAGTGGGTCGTCGGTTTCGCCTTCAGTTTTTCAATCTCGTCCTTGAGCGCCAGCTTGCGCCGCTTGAGATTCACGATTTCGAGGTCGTCTACCGATGGATGGGTCATCGCATCATCGATTTCGCGTTCGATGTCGCCGTGTTTCCGCTGCAGCTCATCAAGATGGGATGCAAGAGACATGATTGGTTCTCCCTTTCATGGTTTCCTCGGATTGCAGCCGTCATGGCACGTCCACCGCAGGCTCGCTTCTATGACGGCATAATGACAGTGTGCCACCATCGCGCACCGATGTCGAATGCTGCGTGGTAGCATTCCACGCCAATATGAAATGTGATATGGGCTGCGCGCCGGTGCAAGAAGCCCCGGTCCCGCCCAATCAGGCCCATAGTTTGGGCGCCGCAGACGTGCAGACGGTAAAAATGTCCGATCAGGAACAGGCAGATATCCGCCTCGAATATTCCCGGCTGAAGCAGGAACACGCCGATTTCGACGCGGCCATCAATGCGATGATCGCCATGAATTGCGACCCGCTGCAGATCCAGCGCATGAAGAAAAAGAAGCTTTTCCTGAAGGACAGGCTGATGGCGCTGGAAGACAAGATCATTCCAGACATTATTGCTTGAACGAACGCCATTGTTTGAACGAACGCCGGCGGGGCCTGCTGGAAAAGCGGTTATGCCGCGATCGAAAGCCGTGCGGCGCGCTCGCGCAACAACGCTATCAGGTTGTCGGTCTTTTCGGTCGAGGTATCGATCGGAACCACCAGGCACATCGTCGCCTCGACCCTGCCCGGCGCTGAAAAGACCGGCGCGGCCAGGCATTTCGTGTAGGCATCGACAAGGCCGGAGGTGACGCAGTAGCCGGCCGACTTGGCGACGGCGATGTCGTCTATGAAATCGTCGAGTTGCAATCTGCGGCCGTCCGGCAGCACGAGATCGTCCTCGGAGACCATATCCTCAATCGCTGCCCTGTCGAAGCCGGCGAGGAGCAGTCGCCCGGAAGCTGTCCAGGGGAGCGGTATTTGCAGACCGGTCGCCGAGCTGATCCGGAATGGCCTCGTTCCCGGGCTTGAATGGACGATGGTGTAGCGGCCGCTTTGCAGCATGCACAACTCCGAGGTCTCGCCGGTCTCGCGTGACAGATGATCGACTTCCTGGCGCCCTCGCCTGAGCAGGTCGTTGCCCCGCACATAGTCCATTCCGTAGAGATAGAGCTTCTTTCCGAAATAGACCCGATTGCCGTCTCCGGCCATCTCCAGCAGGCCTGCGTCGACCAGCGAGCGCACAAGCGTATAAGTCGTCGAACGCGGCGCGTTTACCCCCTTGGCAAGGTCGCCGATGCCGATCGCACGCTGGGTCGTGTGGAGAAACTCCAGAATCTGGAGGACCCGGTTGAGGCCCTTCTCCCGAGAAACCGAGTTCTTGTCTTCGTCCAGACCGGCGTCCGGTCGAGCGGCCAAGGCATTACCTTCTTGCATTATCGATTCCTGATGTTAATCTGTCTTGTACAGAGTACAGGCGTCCCTTGTAAGGGACAATGGCGTCAGTTGCAACCGATGCCTGTATTACTGCTCCAAAGGGGAACACAACACGAAAGGAGGTCGCCGTGAACGACACATCCAAAAGGCGTGAATTTCTGAAACTGGGAATGGCCGGGCTTGCAACGGCCGGAGTGATGAGCGCCGCTACCGCGGTCGACGTTCAGAAAGCGGCGGCCCAGGCAGCGCCGGACAGCCTGCTGCGCACCGTCCTCGAGCGCGGCAAGGTGATCGTCGGGACCGGCAGCACCAACGCGCCCTGGCATTTCGAGAACGACGCCGGCGAACTGGTAGGCATGGACATCACCATGGGTCGCATCCTCGCCAAGGGGCTTTTCGACGATCCGACCAAGGTCGAATTTGTCATGCAGGATCCGGCTCAGCGCATTCCGAACGTGACCACCAACAAGGTCGACATCACCATCCAGTTCATGACCATGACCGCCCAGCGCTCGCAGCTGATCCACTTCTCCCGACCCTACTACGTCGAAGGCATCGCCTTGCTGACCCTTCCGAACGCCGAAAACAAGACCTTCGACAAGCTGCTTGCCGGCGGTTCGGCGACGCGGATTTCCATCCTGCAAAATGTCGATGCCGAGGCTAACGTGCATATCGTCCTGCCGGAGTCGCAGGTGATGCAGATAGACACGCAGGCCAACGTGCTGCAGGCCTTGGAATCGAAGCGCGTCGACGCCGCCGCGGTCGATCTGTCAACGGTACGCTGGCTCGCCTCGCGCAATCCGGATAAGTACTTCGATGCCGGCAAGAGCTGGTTCTCGATGCTTTATGGTGCCGCGCTGCGGCAGGGCGACCTCGACTGGCTGACCTTCGTCAACCAGACCTTCACCATCGCCATGTTCGGCCATGAAACGGCCCTCTACGACGCTGCGTTCAAGGATTATTTCGGACAGGAGCCGCCGGCGCGCCATCCCGGTTTCCCGGTCATCTGATGCAAGCAGGCGGAAGGACAACGTCCTTCCGCCTTCTCTCATCACAGCCCTCCATGACGAGGACGCATGGGTTATACTCTCAACTTCAACCTTATCTGGCGGCATTTCGACAAGCTCTGGGGCGGACTGCTGCTAAGCCTCGAACTGGCCGTCATCTCGATCGCGATCGGCATCGTCATCGGACTCGTTCTGGCGGTCTGGTACGTGTCGGCCGGGCGTGCGGTGCGGACCATCATCGCGGGGTATGTCGAGTTCATCCGCAACGTGCCGCTGATCCTGCTCGTCTATCTGGTCTTCTACGGCTTGCCGACGGTGGTCGACATTACCTACAGCGCGCAAACCTCATTCATTGCCACGCTGTCGCTCTACAGCGGCGCCTACCTGGTCGAGGTGTTTCGCTCGGGGCTCGAGGCGGTGCCGCGCGGTCAGCTCGACGCCGGCAAGGCAATCGGCCTGACGCCATGGCAAAGGCTGCTCGATGTGCGCCTGCCGACGATGCTGCGCATAACCCTGCCGGCGCTTTCCAACACATTCATATCGCTCTTCAAGGATACGTCCGTGGCGTCGGTCATCTCGGTACCCGAACTCACCTATGGCGCCCAGTGGATCAACTTCAACACGTTCCGCATTGTCGAAGTCTATCTGGTGGTGACGGCAATGTACCTGTTGACCGGCTACACGCTGCTTTTCGCGCTGCGGCTCGTCGAGCGCCGGTTCAAGGCGGCGCGCTGACATGCTGAGCCAGATCATCTACGCCTTGCCGTTCCTCGCCGAAGGCTTTGCCGTAACCTTGTGGGTGTCGCTGCTGGTCGTGGTGTTATCGCTCATCGCCGGCGTGTTGATGGGCGTCGGCCTTGTCTATGGTCCTTTTCCGCTACGCTGGGCAGTGCGCATCTTCAGCGACACCATACGCGGCATTCCGATCCTGGTGCTGATCTTCTTCGTCTATTACGGCCTGCCCGCGGTAGGGCTGCATCTGGAATCCTTTTGGGCGGCCGTGTTCGCCCTCACCCTCTTCAAGACCGCACAAGTCGTCGAGTATCTCAGGGGCGCCGTCGGCTCGATTCCCAAGGGTCAGTCCGAGGCGGCGATGGCGATCGGACTGACCTTTCGCCAGCGGCTGGTCTACGTCATTTTTCCGCAGGCGTTCAGGCGCTTCCTGCCACCCTGGATCAATGGCGTCACCGACGCGGTGAAGGGCAGCGCGCTGGTCTCGCTGCTCGGCATCACCGACCTCATGCAGGCAATCAACCAGGTCATCGGCCGCACCTATGAGGCGATGCCACTCTACATTCTCGGTGCGCTCGTCTACTTCGCCGTCAACTACGCCCTCTCCTTGGCCAGCCGGCGCCTGGAGCGGCGTTTCTCCTTCATCCGGGAATAGCACGATGTCCAACGCCTCGCACCAGAATCCGGCACTTCTCGATGTCACCGAGGTTTCCAAAGCCTTTGGATCCGTCGAGGTCCTGCGCTCCGTCAGCCTGCAAGTGACGCGCGGCGAGGTCGTGACTATCATCGGCCCCTCCGGCAGCGGCAAGACCACGCTACTGCGCTGCGTCAACTTCCTGGAGAGCTACGACAGCGGCTCGATCCGTATCGACGGCAAAGAAGTCGGCTATCGCGAGACGGGAACACGCCAGCGACGCAGCGAGCGCGACCTGGCGGCGATGCGAGCCGAGACCGGAATGGTGTTCCAGAGCTTCAATCTGTTTCCGCATTTGACTGCGGCCGGCAACATCATGCTTGGCCTGCGCAAGGTGCGCGGCAAGAGCAATGCCGAGGCCCGCACCATTGCCGAGCACTGGCTCGGCCGCGTAGGCCTCGCCCACAAAGCCGACAGTCTGCCGGCCGAGCTTTCCGGCGGCCAGCAGCAGCGCGTCGGCATCGCCCGCGCCGTGGCGATGGAGCCGAAGATATTGCTTCTCGACGAGATAACCTCGGCGCTCGACCCCGAACTGGTTGGCGAGGTGCTCGAGGTCGTGCGCAGCCTCGCCGAAGACGGCATGACGATGCTGATGGTCACGCATGAAATGGCTTTTGCGCGCGACGCATCGAGCCGCATCGTTTTCATGGCGGATGGCGGCGTCAGTGCCGTCGGACCACCCGCCGAGATTCTGGCGGCGGGGTTCGACAATGAACGCCTTCGCAGTTTCCTGGCGCGGTTTCGCGCCTCGCATTTTTGACATCGGACGGCGAAAGCTGTCGCAAGGAGCTTTTATGACGCCTTACATCCGGCTCGCGGAATTGGGCCTGACACTGCCCGAGCCGCCGAAGCCCATCGCCAACTTCGTCACCTATGCCGAGAGCGGACGGCTGATCTTCCTCTCCGGCCAGGGGCCGTTGCGCGCCGATGGCGCGCTCTGCACCGGCAAGGTCGGAGAGGATGTCAGCGTTGAAGAGGCCTACGGGCATGCGCGTCTGACCGGCCTGAACCTGCTCGCCGTCATGCATGCGGCGGCCGGCGACCTCGGCCGCATCGTGCGCGTCGTCAAGCTGCTTGGCTTTGTCAATGCGACGCCGACATTCAGCGAGCACCCCAAGGTGGTGAACGGCTGTTCCGATCTTTTCGCGGCCGTCTTTGATACGCTTGGCGGACATGCCCGTTCCGCGATCGGTGTCGGCTCGCTGCCGGGCAACATCACAGTTGAAATCGAGGCGGTCGTCGAGATCGCCGCCTGAAACCTTAAACAGGATCTACAGAGATGACGACCTATGCCGCTGACCGTTCCAATACGACAATCCGCGAACGGCTTGGCCTTCGCCCAATCATCAATGTCTCCGGCACGATGACGGCACTCGGTGCTTCGATCATCGTGCCAGAAGCGATTGCCGCAATGTCGGAAATGGCCTCGCAATGGGTCGAGATGGACGATCTGCAGCGCGCCGCAAGTAGGGTGATTGCACGCCTCACCGGCGGCGAGGCCGGCTTCATCACCGCATGCTGCGCCAGCGGCATAACAATGGCGATTGCCGGCGCGATGACCGGGACCAGCCTTCTTGCGATCGAGCGGCTGCCGGACGACACCGAGGGCCTCAAATCGGAGGTCATCGTTCAGCTTGGTCACATCGTCAATTATGGCGCGCCGATCGACCAGTCGATCCGGCTTGCCGGAGCCAAGGCAGTGCCTGCCGGCACGGTCAGCGTCACCCAGGATTATCATGTTGCCGAGGCGATCCGGGACCGGACGGCGGCAGCCCTCTACGTCGTTGCGCACCACACCGTGCAATACGGCATGCTCTCGCTTGAGGAGCTCTGCGAGATTTGCCACGCCAAGGGCGTGCCAGTGATCGTCGACGCCGCCTCGGAATACGATTTGCGTGGCTTTCTGGCGCGCGGCGCCGACATTGTTGTCTACAGCGGGCACAAATTTCTCTCAGGGCCGACAAGCGGCATCGTTGCCGGCCGCAAGGATCTGGTACGGGCCGCCTATCTCCAGAACCGGGGCGTTGCGCGCGCCATGAAGGTCGGCAAGGAGAGCATTGCCGGCACTATGGCGGCCCTGGAAGCCTGGGAGCGGCGCGACCATGCCGGCATTCGCCAGCGGGAAGAAGCCGCACTGCATCTGTGGAAAGACGCATTGCAAGGACTGCCCGGTATCGTCGCGCATGTCATTCCCGATCCGACCAGCAATCCGCTCGACCGCCTGCAGGTGTTTGTTACGCCCAAAAGCCGCTTCACCGCCGCCGGCCTCGCCTCGGCGCTTGCGGCGGGTTCGCCGCCCGTGATCGTGCGCAACCACGAGGTGGAGCGCGGTCACTTCTTCCTTGATCCGTGCAATCTCCATCCCGGCGAGGCGGAGATCGTTGCCGAACGCCTGCGGGCGGTGTTGAGTGCTGCCGATCGGCCCGCGGATGCGATGAAACCCGCTCGCAAGCAATCCGCCGGAGCGCTGCGCTGGCCGGACTAGACAGGGCGTGGTCGAGCCAGTGCCTTCCAGCGCCGGCTTCGCATCGGGCCAGTGCGCCATCACGGCAGTGTGAATGACCTTTTAGTCTTCGGGCGGAATAAACCACCCCGCCCATTGGTCTCCCAAACAGACGCCATTTCCGGCGTGCAGGAGACCGGTATGACCCACCACCACGACAATGAAGCTGACTGCATCAGCCGCCGTCATGCACTGGAATGCATGATCTGGGCCGGCACGGGAGTGCTGTGGACAATTTCGGCCGGCGTGCCGGTTTCGCTCAGCCTGCTCGGTGCGTCGCAAGCCGCCGAGGCCTTGGCCACCGGCTTCACTTTCCTCCAGATCTCCGACAGCCACATCGGCTTCGACAAGGCTGCCAACCCGCACGCCATCGACACGCTGAAGGAGGCCATCGGCAAGATCCAGGCGTTGCCGCAAAAGCCCGCTTTCATGATCCACACCGGCGACATCACCCATTTGTCGAAAACCGCGCAGTTCGACAACGCTGCCCAGATCATCGGCGGCGCAGGCTTCGACGTGCATTATGTGCCCGGTGAGCACGACCTGATCGATGACGGCAATGGCCAGGCCTATCTCGACCGCTACGGCAAGGGCACCAAGGGCGCTGGCTGGTATTCGTTCGACCAGAACGGCGTCCATTTCATCGGGCTGGTCAACGTCGTCAACCTGAAGGCTGGCGGGCTGGGCAATCTCGGCGCCGACCAGTTGGCATGGTTGGCCAATGATCTGAAGGCGGTCACCGCCTCGACGCCAATCGTCGTCTTTGCCCACATCCCGCTATGGGCTGTTTATCCCGAATGGGGCTGGGGCACCGACGACGCGGCGCAGGCCTTGGCCCTGCTCAAGCGCTTCGGCTCTGTCACCGTACTCAACGGCCATATCCACCAGATCATGCAGAAGGTCGAAGGCAACGTTACCTTTCATACCGCGCGCTCGACCGCTTTCCCGCAACCGGCGCCGGGCACCGCAGCCTCACCCGGGCCGATGACGGTACCTGCCGGCCAGTTGCGCAGCCTGCTCGGCACGAGCAGCGTGACAGTCAAGCAAGGCGGGCAGGACCTCGCCATCATCGACAGCACGCTGGCCTGAGGGAAATGCGATGATCCGCTTCCCATCCCGCGTCTTGGTCGTATCCCCTGTCACGTTCGGTTTGGCGGCGATCCTGATAATGGTTGCCATGCCACTGAACGCAGCAGGCCAGCCAATGGTCAAGATCGAGAACTTTGCCTTCACACCGGCGGTGCTGACGGTAAAGCAGGGCACTACCGTGACCTTCGAGAATGACGACGACATCCCGCATCTGGTGGTCGCCAACGATGCCTCGTTTCGCTCCAAGGCGCTTGACACCGGTGACACATATGCCTTCACCTTCACCAAAGTGGGCAACTATGCCTATTTCTGCGGGCTTCACCCGCACATGCAGGGCAGGATCACCGTCGCTCCGTGAGGATTTTCGGAAGGTTCTGCCCGGGATGCCGGGCGATGCGACGGTGTTGAACCAAGAGGCCGCGACCGAGCGCTTTCGCGAGGTGGTTCTGCCCCATCTCGCGGATGCGCTTGCGCTTGCCCGCTGGCTGACCGGCAACGCCGCCGACGCGGAGGATGTGGTGCAGGAGGCCTGTTTGAAGGCGCATGCGGGCATCGCCGGCTATGCCGGCGGCAATGCGCGCGCCTGGCTGCTGGCGATCGTGCGCAACGCCTCTTACTCCTGGCTGGCGCGCAACCGGCCGCGCAGTATCGTCGCCGTCGGCGACCTGAGCGACCTCGATGACATGACGGCTGCATATGGCGCCGGCCTGCCGGATACGGATAGTCCTGAGGCAAGCCTGATCGCCAAGGCCGACACGGCCGCACTCGAGGCGGCGATCGCCGCGCTGCCGCACCAATTTCGCGAGACTGTGGTGCTGCGCGACATCAACGGCCTCAGCTATCGCGAGATCGCGACGCTGCTTGGCGTGCCGCTAGGCACGGTGATGTCGCGGCTGGCGAGCGCGCGCGGTCTGCTGATATCCCAACTTGGGAGGGCGCCATGAGCGCGCACAACGATGGACTGCCCGATGACCCGGCGGGCGTGGAGCTGATGATCCATGCCTTGGTCGATGGCGAGCTCGACGCAGCAGCAGCATTGGCTGTCGAGCGACGCATCGCGGCCGATCCGGCGCTCGCCGCCGAGCATGCCCGCATCGTGGCGCTGCAGTCCGCTGTCGGCAGGCTGGCGCTGCCACAGGTCAGCGACGCCCTCAATGCGCGCATCGCGGCGATCGGCGCGACTGGCGAGGCACAGGATCGGCCGGCGCCGACGCGGCCGCCGCAAACCGTGCCAACCCACATGCGGCCAACCCAAACGCGGCCGGGCCGCTTCGGCGCGTTCGACTGGCGCGCAATGGCGGCATCGATCCTCGTCACCGCCGTGCTGGCCAGCGGCGCGACGCAATGGGTGATGCTCAGCGGGGCGCCCGACAGCTTTGCAACGGCGGTCGCCAGCGGCCACCGCCGCAGCCTGCTGGCCGCCAGCCCGGTGGACGTCGTCTCGTCGGACAGGCATACGGTCAAACCCTGGCTCGATGGCAGGGTCGGTCTGTCGCCGCCTGCGCCAGACCTTGCCAATGACGGTTTCGCATTGCTCGGCGGCCGGGTCGAGGTGATCGCCGACCAGCCGGTGCCGGCACTGGTCTACCGCCATCGCGAGCACCTGATCACCCTCGTCGCCGCGCCACAGCAAACCGGCTCGACAACCGCGCCGGTCGATCTTTCTGCCGGTGGCTTCTCGCTGGTGCACTGGAGCGACGGCGCCTTTTCCTATTGGGCGATTTCCGATACGGAACGGCCCGAGCTCGACGATTTCGTCACGCGTTTCCGGGCGGCAGCCGCCCGGTGAAGCGACCGTGCCGGCGCAGCGACAGAAACCGTGGAAGCGGCCACCCGTTCCGGGTAGTCTCTCAGTTTGAATTTGCCGCGGCGTCAATCGTCGTCAACCAACTGTCGCTCGACGCGCCGAACTCCTATATGCCGTACAGAACAATTGAGGGATAATGAATAACGAGACTTTTGCTATCAAGGATGACTTCTCGAACGATTTGGAAGTTCGTTACACAAATAATAATCTTCGGTTCGTCATCACTGATACGTTACCTTGGACAGATGACGAGGCGACAACTGCGCACCTGGCGATCATATCGGCGAGAGCGGACTCTTACCTGCAGATTGCGAGAAGCGATCATTTTCGGCAGAGGTATCCGGGAACCTTGGTGACTGTCGTACTTCGATTCCACCACGACCCCACTCCACCTGCAAAGATGGTTTTATCCGAAATCTCAAAGAGACTCGCAAGCGACGGTATGCGTTTCCTTCACGGTATGGTTGCGGGATAGAAGGGACCTGCTTAGCGGCGGCGACGTTCGCAAATTTCAAACTGAGACACTACCCGTTTCGGGCCATCCTTGCTGTTCCACCCGAATTCCGCTAATGCGCGCTTTTGCCGCCGGAGAGCAGAAGCTTGGACGATCACCGCGCCGACGTCGCCATCATCATGGGCAGCCAGTCCGACTGGGCGACGATGCGCCACGCCGCCGAAACGCTTGAGGCGCTTGGAATTCCGCACAAGCGCCTGATCGTCTCGGCCCACCGCACGCCCGACCGGCTCTATGACTTCGCCAAGGGCGCCAAGGCGGCCGGCTACAAGGTGATCATCGCCGGTGCCGGCGGTGCGGCGCATCTGCCCGGCATGACGGCGGCGATGACGCCGCTACCGGTGTTCGGCGTGCCGGTGGAATCGAAGACGCTGTCCGGCCAGGATTCGCTGCTTTCGATCGTGCAGATGCCGGCCGGCATTCCGGTCGGCACTTTGGCCATCGGCAAGGCCGGCGCTGCCAACGCTGCCCTTCTGGCCGCCGCGGTGCTGGCGCTGAGCGACGAAAAGCTCGCCGCCCGGCTGGATAGCTGGCGCGCCGCGCAGACCGCCAAGGTGGCCGCCGAGCCCACGGACGCGCCGTGAGCCTGCCGGCGGGATCGAGCATCGGCATCATCGGCGGCGGCCAGCTTGGCCGCATGCTGGCGATGGCCGCGGCCCGCCTCGGCTACCGCATCGTCGTGCTGGAGCCGCAGCCGGATTGCCCGGCGGCACAGGTCGCCAACCGGCAGATCGTCGCCGCCTATGACGACGCGGCCGCGCTTAGCGAGCTGGCTTCGGCCAGTGCCGTCGTTACTTATGAATTCGAGAACGTACCGGTCGCGGCCGCCGCGGCACTTGCCTCTACGGTGCCGGTCTATCCGCCGGCACGCGCACTGGAAGTGGCGCAGGACCGGCTGGCGGAAAAGAAATTCCTCAACGGCATCGGCATACCGACCGCGGATTTCAGCCCCGTCGACAATGACGAGGAACTGACGGCTGCGCTGAAACAGTTCAACGGCAGCGGCATATTGAAGACGCGCCGCATGGGCTATGACGGCAAGGGCCAGCGTGTCTTCCGCAACATGGAAACAGGCGGCTTTGCCGGCACTTGCGAGGCGATGGGCAACGTGCCGTTGATCCTGGAATCCTTCGTCACCTTCGAGCGCGAGATTTCGGTGATCGCCGCCCGCGGCATCGACGGTTCGCTCGCCGCCTACGATCCGGCCTGGAATGTCCATCGCAACGGTATTCTGCACAGCTCGACGCTGCCGGCCGGGGTGAAGTCCGAGACGGCGGCTGCGGCTCAAGCGGCGGCGGCCGAGATACTCGCGGCGCTCGACTATGTCGGTGTCATCGGCGTCGAATTCTTTGTCCTCGCCGACGGTTCGCTGCTGGCCAACGAGATCGCGCCGCGCGTCCATAATTCCGGCCACTGGACGGAGGCCGCCTGCACCATCTCGCAATTCGAACAGCATATTCGAGCCGTCGCCGGCCTGCCGCTGGGAAGTCCCGCCCGGCAGTTCGACTGCGTCATGGAAAACCTGATCGGCGACGATGTCAGGCGCGTTCCTGATCTGCTCGCCGAGCCCGATCTGATGCTGCACCTCTATGGCAAGGCCGAGGCGCGGCCCGGCCGCAAGATGGGCCATTTTACGCGCGTGAGCCGCCGCAGCTAGAGCATGATCCCGAACCGAAGGTCCGCGCTAGCGAAAAGTGGAATCCGGATTTCGGAAAAGATCATGCTCAAACACAAAGTTAGAACCTACGCTTACTGGATTTCGCCGCTCTCGTCCTCGTCGGGGCTGGCGCAGCTCACATCGCCTTCCGCGCAGGTCGAATCGGCGGTGAGCTGCTTGGTGCGATCGTCGGTCAGCCGCGTCAGGCATTCCGATATCAGCATCGGATAGATCGAGCCGCCTTCGCTGTCCGCGGCGGAATAGCTGCATTCCGCGTCGCGAAAAGCGATCCAGGCGCGCTGCGCCGTCTGCAACAGCTTCCTGGCATTTGCGTCACTTCCGCCGATGAGATCCTGGTAGGCCTTGTTGAGCTTGGCGTCGGCGGATTTGTAGTCCGCGTCGGCGCAGATGTTCATCATCTGCTGGCTGTCGTCGTTGCGGTCGCATTCCTGCGCATAGGCAACAGAACCTGCCGCGAGGACGACAAGACAGGCGGACACAAGAATTCGGCGCATGACGATCTCCAATTCGCAACCGCATCATTCCAGCCGTCTCAACCCTGCGCAACGCCGCAAGACGCCAGTGGCGGATATTTGATGATACGAAACGGTCCGTATCGTTTAGGCAACGCGCTTGCGGTTGACACGGGCAACGCTCCTCGTCTATGAGCCACGCACAGTTCAAAGGCGCGTCTGTGGGCGCGCCTTAATAATTCGGCCCGTGACCGGGCCCAGACCGACGGGCAAGACCATGAAAATCAAGAATTCGCTCAAGGCGTTGAAGGCGCGTCACCGCGACAACCAGCTGGTTCGTCGCAAGGGCCGCATCTACATCATCAACAAGACCGCGCCGCGCTACAAAGCGCGCCAAGGTTGAGTTTTCGACGGAGGCTGCGCGCCTCCGTTCGCATGATACGACTCTCACGCTAAATTCAGTTTGACGATCCGGCGCCGGGGGCTAGATTCCCGCGATGCGGATTCTTCTTGCATTTTTCACGGCTTTCCTCGTTTCCGGCGCTGTCTCGCTGCCGGCGTGGGCTGAAGATCCGACCACAACTCCGCCGACAGCACCTCCGGTCGTCAAGACGAAACAGGCGCGGCTCGATCAGCTGTTTGCCGATCTCAAGCGCGAACGCAATGAAAAGGCGGCCGAGCGCATCGCCGGACGGATCGGCAGCGAGTGGTCCCAGTCGGGCAGCGCCTCTATCGACCTGATGATGCAATGGTCGCAGAAGGCGATCGAAAACCAGAAATTCGATGTTGCACTCGATTTCCTCGATCAGGTGGTGACTTTGCAGCCGACCTATGCGGAAGGCTGGAACCGCCGCGCCACTGTTCATTTCATGATGAAGAACTACGGGAAGTCGATGGCGGACATCGACCGCACCCTGCAGCTCGAACCACGCCATTTCGGCGCGCTTTCGGGCCTGGCTCAGATCATGGCCGAAACCGGCCACAAGCAGTCGGCACTTGAGGCCTGGCAGCGCGTGCTCGGCATCTACCCGATGATGCGCAGCGCCCAGGACCAGGTCGCCGCACTTTCCGAGGAGCTTGCCGGCGAAGGCATTTGAAGCCAGTAAGGGAGTAGGGGAGTAAGGCAGTATGTGAGTGGTGTAGATTGCACTGTGGAACGCATGCTCCCTGCTCCCCTGCTCCCCTACTCCCCTACTCCCCTATAGGCCCGATCTATGCCGTTTGCCTCCGTGACGAGTTTCTCCACAAGGGCGGCGGCCGGCATCTCCCGCAGCTTCGCGACGCCCTGCCCGGCCCAAATAGGCAAGAAGTCAGCCCGCTTGCTTTCATCCTTTGCCATCGAAAGCGGCATGACCAGACTCGCCTGCAGCGGAAACGCCAACGCTGCATCTTCCTCACCAGCCATTTCCATCACAAACCGGTTGCGCACCACGCGCGCTGGGCGGCCAGTGAAGCAGCGAGTCACCGACGTGCTCTCGTCGTTGGCCGAGCGCAATGCTACGCGATAGACTGGCTGCACATTGGCTTCAGGACAGGCCAGGAAAGCCGTGCCGATCTGCACACCAGATGCACCAAGTGCAAAGCTGGCAGCGATGCCGCGACCGTCGAAGATACCGCCAGCGGCAATTACAGGCACCCGCACGGCATCAACAATCTGCGGTACGAGTGCCATAGTGCCGGCTGTGCCGATAGCAGGGTCGACAGTGAATGTGCCGCGATGCCCACCCGCCTCGTATCCCTGGGCGATAATGGCGTCCACCCCTCCTGCCTCAAGCTGGCGCGCTTCCGAGACGGTGGTGGCCGAACACAAGACAGTACAGCCGGCCGCCTTCAACTGCTGCACAATTGCGGTGTCGGGTAGATCGAAGTGGAAGCTGACCACCTTGGGGCGCAGCTCGAGCACAATTTCGAGACGCTCACGATCGAAGGTGGGGAAGGGCTCGCCCGGCTCGGGCACCGGTCCGAGGCCGACCTCCTCATACCAGCCGCGAAGGCGGTCTCGCATACTTTGGGCTGCCGCATCATCGTGTATCGGCGCCGGGTGCGCAAAGAAGTTGACGTTGATCGGACGATTGGTGGCGTGCTGTGTCGCCGTGAGCTGCTCGCGGATAGCCGCCGCAGGCAGAATGCCGCATCCGAGCGAGCCAAGCGCCCCGGCATTGCTGACTGCCGCCGCCAGTTCCGGCGTGGTGATGCCGCTCATCGGCGCCTGGATTATCGGGTGCTCAATGCCGAGGAGTTCCAGAAGATCAGTGCGCATCCACATTGGATCACCCTCCTCTTTCTCCCAGGAGAGATTACCTTAACTGACTTCCAGCTCAAGTCGGATAGGGCCTTCGAACCGCTTCACGGCCGGTCACAGGCTGATGCAAGCTGGCGGAGTTCGGCGTCTATCCTAACCCGACTGCCGTCGATGCGCCCGGCTGGCGCCGTGTTTACGACGCGCCATGCAGCCGGCCTATCCGGCAGCCGCGGCCGACATTAGCGGCCGACTTCCGATCCGACATAGGCGATGCGCAACATGTTGGTCGAACCGGGCGTCCTCAGCGGCACGCCGGCCGTGATGATGACGCGGTCGCCCGGCTTGCCGAAACCTTCATCGAAGGCGATGCGGCAGGCGCGGTCGACCATGTCGTCGAGGTCGATGGCGTCGGGGGAAACGACGCAATGCGTGCCCCACAACAGCGACAGCCGCCGCGCCGTGTTGAGGATCGGCGACAGCGCCACGATCGGCACTTGCGGCCGCTCGCGCGCGGCGCGCAAGCCGGTCGTGCCGGACGCGGTATAGGTGATGATCGCCGACAGCTTCAGCGTCTCGGCTATTTCGCGGGCGGCGAGCGAGATCGCGTCGGCCCCGGTCGCTTCCGGTTCCGAGCGCTGCGCGTTGATGATGCCGGCATAGGTCGGGTCGGTTTCGACCTTGGTGGCGATCCGGTTCATCATCGCCACCGCCTCGACCGGATAGGCGCCGGCGGCGGACTCCGCCGAAAGCATGATCGCGTCGGCGCCTTCAAACACGGCGATCGACACGTCCGACACCTCGGCCCGCGTCGGCACCGGCGCGGTGATCATCGATTCCAGCATCTGCGTGGCGACCACCACCGGCTTGCCGGCACGGCGCGCGGCGCGGGTGATCTGCTTCTGAATGCCAGGCACGGCTTCGAGAGGCATCTCGACGCCGAGATCGCCGCGGGCGACCATCAGCGCATCCGAAAGCTCGATGATCTCGGCCAGCCGGGCGACGGCCTGCGGCTTTTCGATCTTGGCCATGATCAGCGCCCGGCCGCGTGCGATCTTGCGCGCTTCGGCCAGGTCCTCGGGCCGCTGCACGAAGGACAGCGCCACCCAGTCGACGCCGGTCGCCAGAACCGCGTCGAGATCCCGGCGGTCCTTTTCCGTCAGCGCGCCGACCGGCAGGTCGGTGTCGGGCAGGCTGACGCCCTTCTTGTCGGAAATGGTGGTGCCGGCGACGACGGTGCAGACGATCGCCTTGCCGTTGCTGCTGACCGCCTTGAGCTCGAGCTTGCCGTCGTCGATCAGCAGGCGATGACCAGCCTCGACCGAACGCAGGATTTCGGGATGCGGCAGGTAGACCCTCGTCGAATTGCCGGGCTCGGGATTGTCGTCGAGCGTGAAGGTCTGACCGACGGTCAGCACCTCTTTGCCGTTGGCGAACTTGCCGACGCGCAGCTTTGGCCCTTGCAGGTCGGCGAGAACGCCGATCGGCCGGCCGACCGCCTCCTCGACGGCACGAATGCGGCCGACAAGCGTACGCATCAATTCATGGTCGGTGTGGCTCATATTGATGCGGAACACGTCGGCGCCGGCTTCGAACAGCTTCTTCAGCATCTCCTCGGACGAGGAGGCCGGACCGATGGTGGCGAGGATCTTGACCTTGCGGCTGCGTCTCATTGACTGTTTGTTCCCGGGGCGGCTGGAGCGCCATCCGTTGCGGGCTCGTCAGTCAGCTGGACCATCCAGCTTGCCTGCTCGCCCGTGTCATATTCCTGGAATCCGGCGCGCTGAAAGCCCCGGGCGACGCAATCGGTAACGCCGGCGATCTTGAACTCTTTTTCGGCCACGCACATGTTGATCGGGCCATCCCAGCGTCCGCCGCGCTCGGCGTCTTCTGCATAAAGATAGTAAAACCTTGATGACAACGGTCCCTCGATCAGCGTCTTGCAGCTCGATCCTTCGATGTGCCACCAGCCTTCGGTGATCCAGCCGGCTTTGGCGCGATAGCCGATGCCGACACCGACCAGGTTCTGCGTGGCGTTGCAGACCCGGAAATCGGCCCGTGCCGGCGAGGCCGAAATCACCGCGAAAAGACCCATGGCCGGTACCAGGAGCGGCATGGCCGAGGCGTGGCGCACACGCAGCCTGCCGGCGAAACCCATCCTGAAACCCCTCAAGAACCACATTTGCATCTCTCAACGCCCCTTTTCGGAAAAGTCCGTACGCATGTCAACGCGCCGATCTGTCCAATTCCAATCGATTTAGAAGGCTCTGGCGCGCTTGCGGTCGCCCCTGCTCAGTTTTTTGGCAGAAACCGTGGCCAAACAACGGCATTGCGCAAGCGGTCTCTTCGTGGAATGACGATACCACCCTCCCCGAAAGCCAGCGAACAGACCTTTCCCGCCAATGACCCGATCCACAGTTTTCGCGCCTTTCGATATCGTCGAAGGCGATCGCAAGCGCGGCTTGGTGCTTCTCGCCGATCACGCCCGCCGCGACCTGCCGGAGGAGTATGGCAGTCTCGGCCTGCCGGCGGCGGAGTTCGACCGCCACATCGCCTACGACATCGGCGTCGAGACTGTAACCCGCGAACTCGCAAGTCTGCTCGGCGTTCCGGCGGTGCTTGCCAATTTTTCGCGACTGCTGATCAACCCCAATCGCGGCGAGGACGATCCAACGCTGATTCGCCAGCTCTATGACGGAACCGTCATCCCGGGAAATTACCCCATCGCGCCGGAGGAGCGCGAAAGGCGGCTGGACCGCTTTTACCGCCCCTATCATGATGCCGTCAGCGCCATGATCGCCTCTGTGGCGCGAGCATCCGCGCAGGCACCCTTCATCTTTTCGGTGCATTCCTTCACACCGACCATGCAGGGATTCGTGCGGCCGTGGCACGCCGGCATATTGTGGGACCTGGACGACCGCGTTGCGCGGCCGCTGATCGACATGCTCGCCGAGGACAAGAGCCTCATCGTCGGCGACAACGAACCCTATGACGGCGCACTGCGCGGCGATACCATGTTCAGGCACGCCATCGTCAACGGCTTTGCCCATGCGCTGCTCGAGGTCCGCCAGGACCTGATCGCCGACCGCAAGGGTGCCCTCGCCTGGGCCGAACGGCTGGCGCCGATCGTTGACGCGATAGATCGACGTGCCGATATACATGCGGTGAAAATATTCGGCTCTCGCACCGGGCCGGTATGATGAGGCCCAAGGGAGGCCAACATGACATGACCGAACTCAGCGACGAACAAAAGCGCGATTTCGAAGCCGCTGCCTTCCGCCGGCTGGTCGCGCATCTGCGCGAGCGTTCCGACGTACAGAACATCGACCTGATGAACCTCGCCGGCTTCTGCCGCAACTGCCTGTCCAACTGGTACCGCGATGCGGCGAAAGCCGAAGGTGTCGAACTCAGCAAGGACCGGTCGCGCGAGATCATCTACGGCATGCCCTATGCCGAGTGGCAGGCACGGAACCAGATCGAGGCCTCCGACGCCAAGAAGGCCGAGTTCGAGGCAAGACGCCCTAGGGATCACTAGGGGGACGCCGTGCCTAAGATTGACGTTGCCGACGTGCCCGGACGCAAGGGCTCATCCTATCCACCGCCGTTCGATGCACCCTGTGCCGAACGCGTGCGGCAGCGGCTAGGCAACGCAGGCGGGCTCACCGACTTCGGCATCAATCTCATGCGCCTGCCGCCGGGCAACTGGTCGAGCCAGCGCCACTGGCATTCGCACGAAGACGAATTCGTCTACGTGCTTGAAGGCGAGCTGACGCTCGTCGAAGATGCCGGCGAGACGGTGCTGCGCGCCGGTGATTGCGCGGCCTTTCCGAAAGGATCAGGCAACGGCCATCACATGATCAATAAATCGGGCGCGATGGCGATCTATCTCGAAGTCGGTTCGCGCTGGCCCGACGACGTCGCCACCTGCTCCGACATCGACATGATGAGCACCAACGCTGACGGCCGGTTTGTGCACAAGGATGGCGCGCCTTATCCCGAGCCGTAGGGATTTCGGAGTGGACCGCCGAGATGGTTGGCCGACGCGAGAGGACGTAGCGTCTGGTCCAAGCACTTTCGGCGAAGAGCGCTTGACTGTGAATTGAATCGATCTAATTTGCCGCGCAACGCCATTTCCGGACCGGATTCTACCCGATGGACGCGCAGAAAATCACGCAGATCGCGATTCGTGGACGCTGGGCAGTGGCCGGCATCTTCCTCGCCAACGGCTTCTTGACCGGCAGTTGGGCGCCGCAGATCCCGGTGTTCCTGACGCGACTCGACATTTCGAAGTTCACGCTCGGCTTGCTGATTCTGTTGTTCGGTGCCGGCGCCGTCACCGCCATGACCTGGTGCGGCCATCTGATCTCGAAGCATGGCTCGCGCACGGTGCTGCGCTGGTTCGGACTTGCCGGCAGCTTCGGCCTTTTGGTTGTGGCTCTGGCCCCCAACGTGCCCCTTGCGGCCGTCGCCATGTTCATCTTCGGCGGTTCGATCGGCGGAATGGACGTCGCCATGAATGCCAATGCAGTGGCAGTCGAACGGCGGCTGTCCCGTGCCATCATGTCGTCCTCGCACGGCTTCTGGAGCCTTGGCGGTTTCGCTGGCGGCGCTTTGGGCGGTTTCGCCATCCAGAACTACGGTCACCTCGCCCATGCGACAGTGGTGACGGCTCTTGCCTTTGCCGTAATCGCCGTAGCGGTCCGCTACCTGATCGCCGAGGACAAGCACCCGGTCGCCGAGCACCACAAATTCGCGCTGCCGGCAAACCCGCTGGTCTATCTGGTTGGGCTGATGGCGCTGCTGACTATGATCTCCGAAGGTGCGGTACTCGACTGGGCGGCGCTGTATCTCAGGCAGGAGCTCGGCGCCGATCTTGCCATCGCAGGCCTGGCCTATGCCGCCTTTTCCGGAGTCATGGCCATCATGCGCTTTCTCGGCGATGGCGTCCGCAACCGTTTCGGTGCCGTTACGACGTTGCGCGCCTCGGCCCTTGCCGCTGCTGCCGGCATGCTGGTGGCCGGGCTGGCTCCCTCGCCTTGGCTGGCCATTGCCGCCTTTGCCTTTTGCGGCCTCGGCATTGCCAACATGGTGCCGATCATCTTTTCGGCCGCCGGCAACCAGGAGGGCATGGCATCCGGCACCGGCATGAGCGTCGTCACCACAATGGGTTACTCAGGCATTCTGGTGGCGCCGTCGGCGATCGGCTTCATCGCCGAGCACTCGAGCTTCGGCCCGATCTTCGTCGCTCTGTCCGGGCTGCTGGTCGTCGTGCTGTTGATGGCCGGCCTCGCTCACCGCGCCGAATTCGCTGCCGAGCCCGCACCGGCCGAATAGCGCTTGAACTCTTCGTAGAGGAAATCCGCGACGCGGCGGATGCGCACGCTGGTGCGCACGTCGCGATGCATGGCCAGCCACACCGGCAGCGTCGGCAGCGGGAGACCCGGCAGCACTGTCTCGACCAGCGGATCACGGTCGGCGAGCGGCTCCTGGCCAAAGCCGATGCCGTTTCCCGCCCGCACCGCTTCCCACAGCACGATCTGATTATCGGTCCTGAAGCGGAAGGCATTGCGGGCGAGCGGGACGCCGAACTGGGCGAAGCCGCGAATGATCTCATCGCTGCGGTCGAAGCCGACCAGATCATGGCCGGCAAGATCGCGGGCCTCGCGCGGACGGCCACGCCGGTCGAGGTAGGATTTTGCCGCGCAGGCGCGGAGCGGAATGTCGGTCACCTTGCGCGCGACCAGTTCATTCTGCGCCGGCTTGACCATGCGGATGGCGATATCGGCGTCGCGACGCAGCAGATTCTCGACCTGGTTCGAGGCGACGATCTCGACTTCGATGCCCGGCTCCTCGAACCCAAGCCTCGCTGTGATTTCCGGCAGCACATAGGCCGCCACCACTTCGCTGGCGGCAATGCGCACCGTACCCTCTATCGCCTCGACCGATCCCAGCGCCAGCAGCGAAAAGGCGCTCGCCTGCTCGCTCACCGCGCGGCCCCGTTCAAAGAGCGTGCTGCCCGCTTCCGTGAGCGCATAGCCACGCCGCCCGCGCCGGAACAGGGTGACGCCGAGCGCCTGTTCCAGCTCGGCGATGTGGCGGCCGAGCGTCGGCTGGCTTGCGGCAAGTTTTCGTGCGGCCGCCGACAGGCTGCCGGTCTCCGCCACGGTGACGAAACTCTTGATCAGGTTCCAGTCAATATCCATTCAAAATTGAATATCATATCGCCAATCGTAGTCAATTTTCATTCGTTTGCGAAGAGACAATATTGGCGTCGTAACGCAACACGGAGACGAACAATGACCACGATCGCAATTCTCGGCGCCAATGGCCGCCTCGGCCGCACGGTCGCCAAGGCCTTCATCGATGCCGGCTACGACGTCCGCGCTGTCACCCGCAGCGGCAAGGTGCCGGCCGAGCTCAAAGGCGCTACGGCGATCGCCGGCGACGCGCTCGACCGTGCTGCGCTGATCCGCGCGACCGAAAGCGTCGATATCATTTTCAACGGCCTCAACCCGCTCTACACCGACTGGAGCAAATGCCTGCCGATGGCCGAGAATGTGATGGCTGCCTGCCGGGCGAACGGCGCGCTGCATCTCTTCCCGGGCACCGTCTACAATTACGGCTCGCAAATGCCGGCGGTGATCGCCGAAGACACGCCGTTTCGCCCGACGACGGAAAAGGGCCGTATCCGCGTCGCCATGGAGGACCTGTTTCGCCGCGAGGCTGATGCAGGTCGAGTGCGCACGATCCTGCTGCGCGCTGGTGATTTCTTCGGCGGCACCGGCAGCGGATCGTGGTTCGATCTGGTTGTTGCCGCCAAGATGACCAAGGGCGTCTATACCGCCCCAGGGCCGGTCGATCTCGTGCATGAATGGGCCTATTTACCCGACCTGGCCAAGACCTTCGTCGGGCTGGCTGACAATCTCGACAAGCTCGGCTTCTACGAGGCGCTGAACTTTCCTGGCCATGCGGTGACCGACCTGCAGCTCAAGGCGGCCGCGGAGAAGGCGCTCGGGCGCTCGCTGAAACTGACGTCGATGCCGTGGTGGGTGCTGCGCGCCGGCAGCCCGTTCGTGGCGATGTGGCGCGAGATCGTTTCGATGTCCTATCTCCGCTTCGAGCCGCACCGGCTGGTTTCAGGCAGGCTGGAAAGCGTTATCGGTACGATCCCGCACACGCCGCTGGAAAATGCAGTGTCGGAAGCGCTTGAGGATATCGGCATCGCCACGATCAAGACGACGCAAAAAGCTGCCCAACAAGGAACTTAAAAAAGGCGGATGGCCTGATGGTCATCCGCCGCTGTTCGGGAGGAAGGTTGCGCTCAGATCCGGCCCATCAACAGCAGCACCAGGACAACGATCAGGATGACGCCGACGATGCCGGATGGTCCGTAACCCCAGGACCGGGAATGCGGCCATGCCGGAACCGCGCCGATCAGAATAAGAATAAGGATAATGATGAGAATGGTGCTGATCGTCATCTGAAAATCCTCGCTTTGAGGTTGCAATGACGGAACAATGCAGAAGGCCGCCCATTGTTCCCGGGCGGCCTTTGCTTGATCAGGACGGCGATCCGGACTCTATTCGGCGGCCTTCGGGAAGGCGATCGCCGGTTCGGCACCCAGATCGGCGTCCAGGCCTTTCGACGGGATTTCGGCCTTTCGACGCCCCAACAGGCGACTGAACCAGCCACGACGCGCACCGGGTTTGACCTTGGCGCGAGTGAACACCATCAGCATCGACGGCGTCACCACCAGCGTCAGCACGGTGGCGAAGGACAGCCCGAAGACGATCGCCGAAGACAGCGAAATCCACCATTGCGTCGACGGCGCGTTGATCGTCGTCTCGTGATGGAAGATTTCGAGGCCGAGGCCGAAAGCAATCGGCAGCACGCCGAGGATCGCCGACACCGCCGTCAGCACCACCGGACGGGCACGTTCGCGGCAGGTCTGTAGAACGGCTTCGTATTTGTCCCAGCCCTCTTCGCGCAACCGGTCATAGGTGTCGATCAGCACGATGTTGTTGTTCACCACCACACCGGCCAGCGCGATGACACCGATGCCCGACATGACGATGCCGAATGCCTCTCCCGTCAGCAGCAGCCCGAGGAACACGCCGATCGTCGCCATGACCACGCAGGACAGCACCAGCCAGACGCTGGTGAACTTGTTGAACTGCGCCAGAAGCACGATGAAGATCAGGAAGATCGCCGCACCGAAGGCTTTGCTGAGGAAGGCGCCGGCCTCCGCGCTGTCCTCATTCGAGCCGGCAAGCTTCCAGCGAATGCCGCTGCCGAGGTTCATGTCGGCGACAGCTTTGGTGACCTCCTGCTGGACGGCTGCCACCTGGGCGCCGGCAGCGACGTTGGCCTGGACGACGACCGTTCGCGCGCCGTCGATGCGGTTGAGGATACCGACCGTCGGCTCCGGCTTGCGCACGACGAAGTTCGAGATCGGCACCGAGCCTTGCGCGGTCTGCACCCGCAGTTCGTCGAGCGTCGACAGCGTGCGCCGATCCTCGGGCAGGCGCAGCCTGATGTCGACTGCATCGTCGGCGCCAGCGGGCCGGTATTCGCTGAGCTTCAGCCCGTTGGTCACCAGTTGCACGACCGTCCCGACCGCGGTTGGGCTGATGCCGTACTGGGCCGCCTTGGCGCGATCGACCTCGAGCGCCCAGTCGACGCCGGGCGGCGCCAGGCCGTCGGAAATATCGATGACGCCGGGCACCTTGGCTATGCGCGCGGCGACGGCGCGGGCCTTGTCGTCAAGGCCCTTCGGATCGACGGCCGAAAGCCTGATCTGGATCGGCTTGCCGGTAGGCGGGCCGGCTTCCGGCACGCGAACCTCGACGTCGACACCGGGAATGCCGGCCATCACGCCGCGCAGTTCGTCCAGGATTGAGTTCGCCGATTTACGCTCGCGCCAGTCGACGAATTCGTACTGGATCACGCCAACCACGTCTTCCGGAACATCCTGGCCGCCGCCCTGCGTCTTGCCGACACGGGTATAGACAGACTTCACGCCCGGCCAACCGAGCAGCCGATTTTCCGCGGTCTTGGTGGCCGCGTCCATTTCGGCAAGCGAAAGATTGCCGCGGGCGTGGACATAGAGCAGGCCGTAGTCAGGCTCGACATTCGGGAAGAATTCGACGCCGGCGCCGAATTTCGAATAGGCGTAGCCGACGCCGAACAACAGCGCCACAGTGAGGACAAGCACGGTGATGGGATAATGCACCGCCTGCTTGACCACGGCCATGTACCAGCCGTCGCGATTGTCGTCGGGGTGATGGGCCGGCGCCTTGGCAAATATCGCGCCCAGCGTCGGCGCGAAGACCAGCGCATAGAGCATCGAGGCCGAGAGCGTCACGATCAGCGTGATCGGCATGTATTTCATGAAGTCGCCGATAATGCCCGGCCAGAACAACAGCGGCGAGAAGGCGGCAATGCGCGTCATCGTCGCCGCGATGACCGGGCCGGCCATGCGCTTGGCGGCAAGCGCGAACGCTTGCTCCTTCGGCATGCCCTCGCTCATGCGGCGCTCGGCGAATTCGGTGACGATGATGGCGTCGTCGACCAGCATGCCGACCGCCAGGATGAGGCTGAACAGCACGATCATGTTGATCGTGTAGCCCATCATTGCCAGCAACAGGATGCCGATCAGGAAGGATGAGGGGATGGCCAATCCGATCAGCAGCGAGGCACGGCCAGACAGCGCGTAGAGAATGACGATGAACACCAGGATCACGGCGATCATCACGTGGTTCTGCAGGTCGCCGAGCAACTGGTTCACGAAGACGGACTTGTCTTGCGTGTAGGTGACGTGCATGCCCTCCGGCATCGTCTTGATGAAGGCGTCGGACACCTCCCTGACCTTGGCAAGGGTATCGATCAGGTTGGAGCCGATGCGCTTCTTCACCTCGATGGCGATCGCCGGCTTGCCGTCGAGGCGAGTGACCGTCTCGGCGTCCTTGAAGGTCGAGCGGATGGTTGCGATATCCTTGGCCTGCACCACCGCATTGGGGCCGGCGACGACCGGCAGCGCCGCCACATCCTCTGGCGTCTCGATAAGCGAGGGCACCTTGACCGCGTATTTGCCCTCGGATCCTTCGATGTTGCCGGCGGCGACAAGACTGTTGGAAGCGCCGACCGCACCGATCAACTGGTCGAGCTGCAGCCCGTAAGAAGACAGCTTCATCGGATCGATGACCACTTCGACGAGGTCGTCGCGCGCACCCTGCAGCGAGCCCTCGAGCACGCCAGGCACTTCCTCGATGCGGTCGCGCAGCTCGCGCGCCGCCGCCGTCAGCACACGCTCGGGCACCTCGCCCGACAGCGTCACGACCAGGACGGGAAACTCGGAGATGTTGACCTCGGTAATAACCGGCTCCTCTGCCGCTTGGGGCAGGTCAGCCTTCGCGTCCTGAACCTTCGAGCGTGTATCAGTCACCGCGGTGTCGACTTTTATCGACGGCAGAAACTCAAGAAAGACAAACGCGCCGCCCTGATAGGCGGATGATTTCATCTCCTTTAGCCCCTTCAGACTCTTGAGCTTTGTCTCCAGAGGCCTAAGCAGAAGCCTTTCAGCGTCTTCGGGCGCAATGCCTTGATAGGCGACATTTATGTAAACATAAGGGGTAGGAACGTCGGGTTCCGCTTCCTTCGGCGTCGACTGGTAGGCGACCGCACCGGCCAGGATGAGAAAGACCAGGACCGAAATGGTCAGCCGGGCATTGCTGATTGCAAGTTTGACGATGTCCATGATTACTGCGTCCCGGCCGTCGCTTCGCCCAACAGCTTTTGAATGGTCGCCTGGTCGGCTTCGACCGGCTTGATCACTTCGCCTTCCTTCACCAGCTCCTGGCCGGCGACGATGATGCGGGCGTCGGCCGGAATGCCGCCGAGCACCAGGCCGGTCGGCGTGTCGTCGACCAGGTCGATCGGGAAGAACACGACCTTGTCGTCCTTGTCGACGGCGCGGATGCCGAGGTCGCCCTTGTCGCCGAGCGTCACCACCGATCGCGGCAGCATCACGGCGTCGGTCGGCTGGGCGCTGAGCGCGATTTCTGCCGTCATGCCGGCCGGTACGGAACCATCGGCATTGGGGATAGCGACTTCGACGCGGAACGTACGGGTTGCCGAAGATGCATCCCGGCTGATGTAGCGCACCGTACCCTTGACGGTCTGGCCACTGACCAGGCGCACATTGGCTTCGTCACCGATCTTCAGATAGCCAAGATCGCGTTCGCTGACTTCGCCGCGGGCGATCACCGGATCGAGCTTGAGAATGGTCGCCACCTCGCCGCCCTGCATGACGGAACTGCCAAGCTCCACCGGCACCCGGTCGATGACGCCGTCGAAGGGCGCCTTCACCTCGTTGCGGTCGAGCTCGGCTTGCGCTGCGTCCAGTTGCGACTTGGCCAGCGTCAGGTTGGAACGGGCCGTATCGAGCTGCAGCTTGGGCAGATTGCCGGTTTTCATCAGCCGCAGGGCAGCTGCCAGCTCGGCCTCACGTTGCACGACAAGCTGCTTGGCATTGTCGACCGCCGAGATCTTTTCCTCGGCGGCAAGCATCAGGATGAGGTCGCCGGTCTTGACGTGCTGGCCCTGCTTGACCGGCAGTTTGTCGATGACGCCGGCGACGCGTGTTGCCAGGACGGCGCGCTTATCGGCTTCGGTCAGTCCGGAAATGCGGATAGCGCGTGCATAGGTGCGCCGCGGCGGGGTTATGACCGCGACCGTGCGCAACGGCGCCTTGGGCTGTTCCGCCTCGGCAGTCCCCGGCTTGGCAGTCCCCTGTTTGCCAGTTTGGGGCTTGCCTGCATCGGCTGCCTTGGGCTGCTCGACCTCTCCTGCCTTGGGCTTGTTGTCGGCGGACGCGCTGCCGACGGACGAGAACTCGCCTGTCGCCATCCAGCCGGCGAACCCGATGAGCACAACAATGGCTGCAAGCTTGTGAAACCTGAATTTCGGCATCGTCATTTTTTCCAGTGCGCGGGGTTCGGCCAGGCCGCATCTTCTACTTGGGGCGCGTCGCCGATATGGGTGCGCGCGAGGCCGTATTCAAATTGCCGTGATCGGCGAAGCGCGCTTCTACCTCAAAGTTGCATCGCAATATAGTCAGAAAAGTTGATGGGTTGTTGCTTTGTCCGCAAAGATGCGGCTGCAGCATCGGCTGTTGATCGCCAAAACAGCAGTATGGCAGCAAGTGTCAGGATGATTGGACAGATTGCGAATGCCATCTGCTTGCGAAGCAGCTAGAGCGGTTCCTGATTTGACGGAATCGAAGGGGATTCCGGATCAGTCGGTTTTGTGATTCAAGATGCTGGCTGGAGTGGAGGC
>NZ_JAMYRZ010000048.1:0-40807 GCF_040321675.1 Mesorhizobium sp. M0296 | reverse complement strand
TCGTTGAAACGATCGAGGCAACCGAATGCAACAACTACTTCGCAAACGCCGGCTACGCTTCCATCAAAACGTGAAAGGCTCTAGTAACATCAGTCGCTACCGTGGCGCCCTGGCGCCCAGGCAACGGAGCCCGTCGTCCGACAGGGCGGCGGGCTTTTTTGACGCGGGTCGGTCATCACGCAATCGATGGAATTCTGGCCGGCGCTGCTTCGTGTGGCATGGGGTAAGGTGCCCTGACGCAGCGCCGGCCAAGCGGAAATCAGGTCCGCCGCAGCCAGATTGTAGCCGCGCTGGCGCAGCAGGTAATTGCGTGATCGCGGAAGCTACACCATGCAGAGCCCTCCCCAGCAGTTCGGCCTGCCAGCGGCTGACCCGAGGCATTCATTCATTCTGACGATGCACCGGACGCCCCGACGGCGGAAATTGGACACCGCGCTCGCTCTCGATTCAGCGGCCGGTGTTCCCTGCAGATTTCGGACGAAAGGCCATTCTATCCTTGTTGCGCCTGGATTCTTATCAGATCGTGGCAAGGATTGCCTTTCCGGCCGCGTTTGCCGGCGTTCTGCTGTTCGCCCTTCTGCCGGAGCAACTCCTGCAGGGCCTTGGCTTGGCTTTCACGTTTGATCACGACAAGCTCAATCACGCCGCCGCCTTCGTCGTCCTGGCGGCTCTCGGAAGTCTCGGCTGGCCGGAACGCAAGGCGAAGCTGATCGTACTCCTCGTTCTCACGGGTGCGGCGATCGAGGGGCTTCAGGCCGTGCAACTGATAGGGCGCGACCCGGATTTATTCGACTGGGTGGCCGACTGCGCGGGAATCGCGTGCGGACTGATGGTTGCAGGCTGGACAAAGCGGCTCGCCGGCGGATTGCCATAGCTCGAAAGCGCATAACGGAATCGGCGCGCCCGTGCCCCAATAAGGGGAAAATGGCCGGCGCCACTTGGGGGGCGCGTTGGGGTAAGTTGCCTGATGGGGCGCCGGCCAGGCGGAAAAATTACGTCCGCCGCAAAGTAACATAGCAGGAACGGCAATGCGCGGCAGTAGCGTGATCGCGGAAGGTCCGCGCTCGCGCCTCCGGTGCGGTGACCCGTTTTGGGTCAACAATTCTGGCACCTGAATTGCACTGCAGGTAATGCCGGGAAATCCCGGCAATCGTCCCCGAATATGGGGCCTCGCCGCTTCGCAAATGGAGCGGCGGGCCTTTTTGCCGGATATGTTGAAAAGTAGGCCGATCAGCGGCTTAGCTGATGACGGCGCGCTTAGCCCGATTTCCCCTACCAAGTGCTTATTCTCACAAGAGAAATTCTAAAGCGCCCAAGCATCGGTGCTTGACACAGGTTTCGACAACTGGATAAGTGGATACACAGATACGCTCTGATCGGACCTGGGACATGGCAGCTGACGCAATCCAGCCGTTGGGCATCACGACCGCCGAGGAGGAAGCTTATCGCCACATTCAGCGGGCCCTGAGGATGGGGCGTTATCGGGCCGGGGACCGGCTGATCCCGGAAGAGATCGCGACGGAAATCGGCATGAGCCGCATGCCGGTTCGCGAAGCATTCCGCCAACTGGCCGCGGAAGGTCTTGTGGTCATTCGCCCGAACCGTGGCTGCATCGTCGCCGGGCTTACCCTCGACGAGATCTACGAAACCTTTGAAATGCGCTCGGTGCTCGAAGGGCTGGCGGTGAGGCTTGCCATGCCGCACATCGATGTCGAAGTGCTTGAAGAACTGGAACGCCAGCTCGACCGCATGGAGCGCGCCAGCCAGACCGGCAGCAGCGACTGGGTCGTGCGCCATCAGGCCTTCCATCTGCAGATTTGCCAACTGAGCAACAGACCCAAGCTGGTCCGGCAGATTGCCAGCCTGCACGTCGTGATCGAGCCCTACCTGCGCATCTGGTTCGACTATGTCGACAAACCCGCCAGCGCGCGTGCCGAGCACGAGATCCTGATCGACGTGCTGCGGTCAGGTGATGCCGGCAAGGCTGAGATCGTCATGCGGGATCATATCGTTGAGACGGCGCCGCTTCTGGCCAACTTCGCAAGTCCCGGCCGTCGTTAGGGAATACCATCTAACTCGTTGAAGCCGGAAGATAATCCGGCACGACGAAAGGGAACTGCCATACCGGCAAAAAGAGGAGAATGATATGAAAATTAGCCGCATCGCAGCCATTGCGTCGGTCCTGTTCGGCCTGGTCCAGGCCGCCGTTGCACAAGAAACACCAAAGGCAATTACCATTGCCACCGAAGGAGCCTACGCGCCCTGGAATTTCACAACAGCCGACGGCAAGCTGGACGGCTTCGAAGTCGATCTCGCCAATGATCTGTGCGGGCGAATGAAGATCGAGTGCAAGATCGTCGCACAGGACTGGGACGGCATGATCCCCGCGCTGACCGTCGGCAAGTTCGACGTGATCATGGCGAGCATGTTCATCACTGAAAAACGTCTGAAGATCATTGACTTTACCCAGCCGTATGCCGTGGATCCCTCAGGTTTCGCGGTCGCCAAGGATAGCGAACTGGGCAAGCTCGGCATCTCCAACGAGCGGTTCAAGCTGGAGAATGAAGCCTCTGCGCAGGCGGCAATCGACAAGCTCAAGCCATTGCTGAAGGGAAAGATCATTGGAGTTCAGGCTGCAACGGCGAACCTGGAATTCCTGAAAAAATACTTCTCGGACGTCGCCGAGATTCGCGAATACAAGACCACCGAGCAACACGATCTCGATCTCGCCGCGGGTCGCATCGACGCGCTCTTCGCGCAACAGACAGCGCTGGCCGCCACCCTGAGCAAGCCGGAGTTCAGCGACTATACGCTTGCAGGACCAGGGTTTGTCGGGGGTCTCTTCGGTCTTGGCTCCGGGGCCGGTATCCGCAAAGACGACACCAAGCTGAAAGACATGCTCAACGGCGCCATCGACGCCGCGACCGCCGACGGCACGATCAAAACCCTGTCGCTTAAATGGCTCAAGAGCGACGTCACTCCAGTCAAGTAAGCGCTTGCCGGCGAACGGCCATTCCTGACCACGTTCCGGAGCTGAGCCGTTCGTCCTGCCGGGGGTATCAATGCCGGGGGTATCAATGGTTGACGCATTCCGGCTGCTTGGTTTCCAGCACGGAGGTTGGGGGGCTGCTCTTCTCATGGCGGCCTCGGTCACAGTGCTCCTGTCTGTGCTGGGCTTTGCGCTTGGCGCTGTCTTTGGCGGGCTGGCAGCGGCCGGGCGTCTCCGCAACTCCAAAATATTGAGGTTCTTGGCCCTTGGCTATTGCACGGTTTTCAGGGGCGTGCCCGACCTTCTGACCATTTATCTGCTTTACTATGGAGGAAGCGTCGCCCTGACCTCGCTTGGTCATAGCCTGGGCGGGTCCGGATTCGTCGGCGTTCCGGCCTTTGCCACCGGAACCTTGGCTATCGCCATTATCTCGGGCGCCTATCAGGCCGAGGTCTATCGAGGGGCTTACCTTGCCATCGACCAGGGACAGCACGATGCCGCTTGCGCGCTTGGTCTCAACCGGCTGCAGCGGCTGCGACAGGTTATTTTTCCCCAGCTCCTGAGATGCGCGCTGCCAGGTCTCGGCAATGTGTGGCAGTTGGTTCTGAAGGACTCGTCGCTGATATCGGTAATCGGCCTCGTTGAACTGATGCGCCAGGCGCAGATCGCTGCAGGTTCGACCCGTGAACCGTTCATCTTCTACATTGCTGCAGCCTTGCTCTATCTGGCTATCGCTTCCGTCACGGGCCACGCCTTTTACCGTCTGGAACGCAAGGCGCCGTGGCGCGTCCGGTCGGCATGATAGATTTCAGTTTTTTCCTCGAAATCCTGCCGAAGCTACTCGCCGGCCTGCCGCTCACGATGGAACTGGCCCTGACTTCCATCGTTGCCGGCTTCGTTCTTGCCGTCACATTGGCGCTTGCCCAGCAATCGGAATCGCCCTTCGTCGTCTTGCCGATCCGTGGCTTCGTTGCCGTGTTCAGGGGCACGCCTCTGCTGGTGCAGATTTTTCTGACCTATTATGGCCTTGGTCAATTCCGGCACCAACTGTCGGCAATTGGATTATGGGCCGTTTTCCGCGAACCCTACTGGTGCGCAATCATCGCGCTGACACTCAACACCACCGCCTATGGCAGCGAAATCCTCCGCGGCGCGATTCAATCGGTGCCACGCGGCCTTGTCGAGGCGGCCCGGTCTGTCGGCCTGTCCACCTATTTGACCTATCGGCACGTAATCCTGCCGCTGGCCTTTCGCCAGGCGCTGCCGAGTTACGGCAATGAAATCATCCTGATGATCAAGGGCACGTCTCTGGCTTCCATCGTGACCTTGATGGAGGTGACTGGAATTGCCCAGGGATTGATCTCCCAGACCTACCGCGCCTTTGAAGTCTTCATCTGCGCGGGCGCCATTTATCTCACTTTGAACTTCGCGATCATCCGTGCCTTGGCGGCACTCGAATACTGGATGTCGCGGCATCTGCGGCACCGCCCCTCGACGATGAGCGACGCCGCCTCTTGAGCACGATCAGAAGGGCATAGCATGCGAAATTTTGAGAAACCAACGCGCTCGGTCGTCGTTTCACGCGAGGCCATGGCCGCCACCTCTCATCCGTCGGCGACCCTGACGGCGGTGGAGATCATGGCGGCCGGCGGCAACGCCATGGATGCCGCCATCGCAGCCTGCGCGGTGCAATGTGTCGTCGAGCCAGCCTCGACCGGCATTGGAGGCGACTGCTTCGCTCTTCTGTCGCGAAACGGATCCGGCGAGGTCATCGCCTACAACGGATCGGGCAGGACACCCGCCGCCCTCACAATTGACTGGTTCCTCGAACGTGGCATGGCGGAGGTGGCCCGCAATTCTCCTGGCTCCGTCACCATCCCGGGAGCCATCGATGCCTGGACCAGATTGCACACTGATCATGGACATATGCCCTTCGATCAAATCCTGGCCCCCGCTATACGTTTCGCCGAGGAAGGGTACGCCATTTCACCGCGGGTCCATCGTGACTGGGCGTTGGAAGAAGAAGTTCTGGCCTCCGATGTAGCCGCGAAACGGATTTTCCTGCCAAACGGCCGCGCGCCAGGCGTTGGCGAAGTGCATCGCCAGCCTGAGTTGGCTGCAACGCTGCGGCTGATCGCCAAGAAGGGACGAGAGGCCTTCTACACTGGCCCTGTGGCCGACGACATGGTCGTCTATCTTCGTGGGCTCGGCGGATTGCACACACTCGAAGATTTCGCCTCGGCAACAGGCGAATACGTGACCCCGATCAGCACGGCGTTTCGAGGCTGCGATGTGTTCGAATGTCCGCCGAATGGCCAGGGTGTGATCGCGCTGCTCATTCTAAACATCCTCTCGCGCTTCGAAGCGCACGGCGACCCGCAATCCGCGGACCGGCTTCACCTGGAAATCGAAGCAACACGCCTCGCTTACGCCGCGCGTGACCTGCTCGTCGCCGATCCTGATGCGTCCGAGGTCCCGGTGGCCGACATGTTGTCGAATGCCTGGGCCGATCGTCTGGCCGGCATGATTGACCTAAAGCGCGCCCGCGCGGACCTGCCGGCGTTCGATATGCCGCTGCACAGCGACACGGTCTATATTTCCGTTGTCGATAAGGATCGCAATGCGGTCAGTTTCATCAACTCGGTCTTCGACAGCTTTGGCTCGGGCCTGGTCTCGCCACGCTCCGGTGTCGTCTTGCACAATCGCGGGCAAAGCTTTTCGCTTGACCCCAAGCACCCCAATGCAGTGGCGCCGAACAAGCGACCTTTGCATACCATCATACCCGGGATGCTTGCGAGAGACGGCCGGGCAGAAATGCCTTTCGGCGTTATGGGTGGCTACTACCAGGCAATGGGCCATGCGCACCTGCTGACGAAGGTGCTCGACTTCGGGATGGATCTGCAGGAGGCGATTGATCTGCCGCGGGTCGCCCCCGTCAGCGGCACCATGAACGTCCAGGCCGAACACGGGCTCGCTGGCGAAACCGTAGCTGAACTTAGCCGACGCGGTTTCGAAATCATTCCGGCCACGGACCCGATCGGCGGTGCGCAGGCCATTCGCATCGATTGGGCAAACGGGACCCTGCTGGGCGGTTCTGAACCGCGCAAGGACGGCTGCGCCCTCGGTCTGTAGACCGGTTATGGCCAGAGCGGGACCCAAGATGCCGAAGATGCTCTTCATCGACATTTGGCCGGCGAGCAGGAGCCGCTGGCGCCATGGTCCAGATAATTCCTTGCACGCCATCGACAATCCGATCGGCGCGAGGTTGTCACCCATGTCTTAGGTACAAACTGTTATCCATGTCTCCGGGCCGTACAGGGAAAAATGGTGCCCAGAGGCGGATTCGAACCACCGACATGCGAATTTTCAGTCCGCTGTCGGTGATTGATATTGTTCAGATTTTAGGCCGAATGTCGCGTTTGTGTCGCGTCAGGCCCGCTCGGCCTGAACTCGTTGCCCTGTTCAGCGCCCAAACACGCGTGCCGTGGTGCCGACAGTCATTCAGATGGATGATGGTATGGTTCGGCACTCCTAGTAAGCTCCGATCCACAGGCAATTTAGAGACTTTCTGAGGTCCATATTCCTATGGGCGCAAGCGGCGCGACGACGGAGGTGTTGGCGCAGGCGGCGGGGTCGGGTCGTCGAGGCTCGCACGCGTGGAAGCCACGACGACCGACGTCGACCAACGGGCAACCGTGGGGCGCTCGATCGATCAGGAGATGGCACGGGCGACGAGCCAGTTCGACAGCGACAGGCGTGTCAACCAGCCGCAAGCGCAGGCGATCGAGAAGCAATTGCAAGTTCTCAAGTCAACCGGCAACGCTGTCGCGGCTCAACAGGCGGGACTGCACGCCATGGAAAGGCAGTCTCCCGCCGCATCGCATCTCCTCCAAAGCTTTTTGCGGCGTCAGCAGGATGCCAGCGAGCGGGGTCAACTCGGCCAGGCTGATGCCAGAGTGTTTACGCTCGCCACACCGCCGGAGCGGGCGAACTCGCTTCATCCGATCTTTCTGCGTCCTGTTCGGGAGGTCCCTACATGATCATCGAGTTGTTCGGTCCGCCTGGTGCAGGCAAGACGACCCTTCTCCGCGCCCTTTGCCGTGAGCTGGCGAAACGCGACATCCGTGTGAAGACAGTCAATGGCTATCGCCGGATTGATTTTGTGTCTTTCGGCAGCGAAGTCGATTCGGTCGAGGATGAAGGCCCGGAGACACGCCATGGCATCCAGCGTCTGGTGCACAAGCTCGCCACCGCGAGTCCGGTCTTGTTCTCGACTCCGCCGAGCGAGGGGGCCGCTGCGCGGCTTTTGGCATCGATCCCTCCAAAAAGTCGAATATGGGCGTTGCGTCTGAAGATCGACGTCGTTTTGCTCTTCGAAGCCTGGAATACAGCGCAGGCCTCAGAAGGGTACTTCATTTTCGAAGAGGGCATCGTTCAGGCGTTGTGTGCGCTCGTCCTGTTGGCACGAAATCCAAGTATCGACATGGTTCGTAATTGCCTGACGTTCCTGCCGCGACCGGATCTCCTCATTCAAGTCGACGCGCCCGGGGAAACGCTGCGCCACCGCCTCATTGAGCGGTATGCGCGGCAGCCGTACCTCGAGCGCCTTCTCGAAGTCGGAGTGGTCAGGGGCCTGAAGCAAGCGGATATCGCGAGGGAGATCGGCCAATGCCTGCAAGACAAATGGCCGCTGATGCGTGTCGACGGCCTCGACCCACGCAATTTCGAACAGGTCGTCGCGCGCATCGTGGGGCACGGATTGCCCGCGACGGCATGCGTCGGGCCAGACTAGAGGCGCGAGTTGCATGGTGCTCACGGTGAGATCGTTCGTTGGCATTCGCAGATTTCTGCGGGCGCAGTGGCGACCGTTAGGCAGCGTCCATGAGAACCGTGCACCCGCTCTTCGGGGTTACCGAGCAAGCCACCAGACGGATGGGTACGGTGCCCATTACTCCGACACGTTCCGGTCCGGCTACTATGCAGCTCTGTGGTCGGGTATCGAAAAGCCTTTGGTCGAACGTATTCTCCTGCCTGTCGGCGGGCCGAACCGGAAATGCCTGGACTTCGCATGCGGCACAGGCCGCATAGCAAATATCGCAGCTCAATTTTTTGGTGAAGTCGTCGGCGTTGACATCTCCCAATCTATGCTGGCTAGCGCACGGGTTCCGAAGAACGTGAAATTGGTCCGCGCTGATATTACGTTCTCTCCGCTTGCCGAAAGGTTCGACGTGGTCACGGCATTCAGATTCTTCCTCAATGCTGAAGATGAGCTCAGGAAGGATGCACTGTCGGCCATCAGCGCGCATTTGAACGAAGGTGGATTGCTTATCTCGAATATCCACATGAATGCGACCTCGCCAATAGGGCTGGTCTGCCGCATTCTGAACCGTTATGCAGGAGGGACAGTCCGCCATACTTTGAGCATTAAAGGATACGAGCAGACGCTCATTGCAAATGGCTTTATTGTCGAGCGGATAGTTGGGTACGGTTTTTTGCCGCGACCCGGGAAATTGCTGCCAAGACTCTGCGAAATATTGATCGTGCCGTTTGAAAGGATCTGCGCAAGTGCCAGGATTCCGGCGGAGCTTGCGCAGAATTTCCTGGTGGTTGCCAGAAAGCGGTAAAGCCGGCGGGCACATGAAATTTGAAACCGAGCATTTGCCATGAGGCTGGCTCAATCAGACAAAGCGCTGCTCGCCTCTGCTCATCAGTGCGTTTGGCGACGGCGCTCGCCGGTGACCAACGATGCACTTGCCTATCGTTCGCCCTGTTGAGGCGGCCTGACCGAATCCTCTGGTATGGCCTTTGCCCCGCTTACAAAAGTCATACCAGACCTCATTCGCTTCGCTTCCTACAGTCCGTGCTCGCTAATCGAGCAGCCGATTGATCGGACAGCAACATCGGCGCGCTTTACGCGTGCTCATGTCGCGTGGAGTTGTCGACAGTCGCAGGAAACCCTTGAAAATCAACGGTAACAGTTCGCAACACGGCGCGACATGAAATGCCGTAAGTCGCCAAGTTGGCGACACCGCAAGCCGTTGATTTTATATGAAGAAGTAGTGGTGCCCAGAGGCGGATTCGAACCACCGACACGCGGATTTTCAGTCAACCGTTGAGCAGCCAAAGTCAAGGGCTTACGGCGAAAGTTCCGTCAAACCCGCTGCCGAATATCAACAACTTAGCTCCGATTTGTCAAACTCGGCCGCTGTCGATTGGATCGGAAGCGCAGCATCGCCGAACTCGGAAGATCCCGCGCCGACGGCCGACGAACACGCCGGCATGGCTTGGTGGAACGCGCTGGACGAAGGCGGCCGGCGCGACTGGATGCAGCAGGCCGGTAACACTGGGTGCGCTGCCGACGCATGGAAAGCCTACAAGCGCGCCGCGGCTGCCGAAAACTGGTCGGAGTTGGCGTCGAAAGCCCACGTCGTCGACGCTGCCAGTCGGTTATTTGGCGCCAGAGCTGCGCGCCAGCTGTGGCAGGATCTCGGTCTTCCGCCAGTTGGCAAATCCCCCGGACCCCCTGACTTGAGCTTGCTGCACTACGTCGCCGCATTCGTCGAGGCGCGCTTGGTCGCAGACTGCCGGGTCGGCATCGCCGCACGGCAGCTTCACAAAGCCTACATTGAATGGGCGGATGAGATGATCGCGCCTCGTCTGACCCTCACGAGGTTTGGATTGCTGATGCAGAAGACCGGCATTCGGCGTGTTGCCGGCCGCATCATCACCTATGAAGCGCGGTTCAAATGACTGAAACCCCGTACCCCCGCCTTAGGTCAGCGCACGGAAAAGTGGCGCTTTCATTGTTTTCATTGGCTTTTTCGGCGCGACACTTGCACCAGTTTGCGACACTTCGCGACACCTTATTCAGCGAGAATAAGGTAGCAATTTCAAATAGTTGCGACACCCTGCGATACTTATACGCGTCCCTATATACGAGAGAATTTAAGAAACAAAACTCAATTTTATAGCTATAGGCGACGAAAAGTGCCGCAAGTATCGAACCTATTGAAAACAAACAACAAAACTATCGCTAAACTATCGCTAACTATCGCAAAGTGGTGCAGAGGAATTAAAACAATGGTTTGGGGTATTGGAAGTCAGTCGACAACCAGCTGCCGGCCCTTGGATGGGCAAGGTCCGAAGGGTGAGACCCATGCGCACCGTCAGCCACCCCCCGGTCTAGGGACCGTATCAGGCGCCTCTGACCTATACGGGCCCGGGGGATCCCGGGATTTTTCTAGTAGGCGCGTCGGAAAGCGGTACACGCACGAATGTGTGTGCACGCGTGCAGCACACATCATGCAACCTGAAGGAGAATGCCAATGACCGAGAAGACCGTCACCCTGTCGCGGCGCTATGAGGCACATGGCACCATCTTCGAAACGGTGAAGGTGCGCGAGCCGCGGTTCAACGATCTCATGCAGCTGGGCGAGCCCTACGAGATGCAGCGCGCCGCCGGCAACAACGTGGTCATCGAGAACGTCGAAACGGTCGCCGCCTATGTCCGCCGTTGCGTCGTCGAGCCCGGCGTCGACATGCTTGGCGAGCTTGGGATCAAAGACGCCAGGGCGGTTCGGGTCGCTGTGCTCGATTTTTTTACGTATGGCGAGCCAGCAACCGCCTCGCCTGCCTCGAAGTCGGAACCCGCGCCGATGAGTTGATATTCCGGTTTGGCATGCGGGCGGCCGATGTCGCCTGCATGCCGATGTCGGAGATTCTCGCCTGGTTCGCGCGCGCCGTCGCATATCACAATCGCAGGAGCACGAAATGAGCAATCGTACGATCGAAGCCGTGATGCGGCTTTCTGCCAAGCTGGGCCCGATGGGCGCCTTCGATAAGATCGGGGCGAAGCTGAACCAGGTCAATCAGAAGTCGATCGCGTTCAACAGGACGCAAGGCCTGCTCAATCGCACGATGTCGGCCATGCCGATCGGGCGCTTTATTGGACCTGCCGTCGCGGGGTACGCCCTCACGCAATCGATCAAGGAATTTGCCTCTGTCGAGCGCCAGCTCACGCGAATCGGCCTTACGCTTGGCGCGTCGCGCGACGAGATGCAGGGCCTATATCAGGACGTGAACCACTATGCCAAAGCCTACGCCCTGCAGTCCGACCAGGTCATGGAGACCGTCGGTGCCTACGCGGCCGCCGGCGCCAGCCTCACGGACATCCGCAACGATCTGGACCTGCTCACCAAGTCGCAGCAGGCGCTCGGCGCGTCGGGCGAGGATGTCGTGAACAGCTGGAACACCGCGCGCCTGTCGCTCGGCTTGACAACCAAGGACGCCGAAAAGTTCTTCTCGATCATCGCCGCCGGCAGCTCGGCCGGCAAATTCGAGGCGCCGGATATGTCGCGCTTCCTTCCCTCGCTGCTGCCGTCGGCGGCCAAGCAGGGGTTTCAGGGGATCGAGGGCGCGCAGCGCATGGTCGGATTCCTCGAGGTGATGGCGAACTATACCGGCACGGTCGGCGAGGCCGCGACGTCGGTCGGCGATTTCCTCGAAAAGCTTTCCAGTCCGGACGTCGAGAAGCGGCTCTCAAAAATCAGCGGAAGCTTTCTGAAGCGCATGTCGGCCGCTCGCGAAAATGGCGAGGACATGCTCAAGGTGACGCATGATATTTTGATGGAGGCCACCGGCGGCAAGGCGGACAGGCTGGGCCAGATTTTCGGCGACAAGGAAGCCCGCCAGGCCGCGACCGTGATCCTTGCACACTACGACGAGATCGTCGCCGCCCAAAAGGAGATCGCGGCGAATGCGCCTGGCGTCCTCGATCGCAACAACGCGCAGCTGCTGAAAAACACGCAGGCCGGTCTTGACCGGATCAAGGAAACCCTCAGCCAACTGCAGATTCAGGCCGGCGATTTCGCCGCCTCACTGGGCGTCGTCGACGGGCTGAAATACATCGTCGATACGCTGGGCTACGCGAACTCAGTCAATGCCGGTCTCGAAAAAAGCGGCGTTCACGGGTTCGCCGCGCGCACGGCCTGGGGCATCACTCACGGAGACGAGGACAAGGACATGATGGCCCGGCGAGGCGGCTATCGCTCCGATGAAGAGCTTCGCGCGGCTGCCGCCTACAAGCAATATGGCGATTCGCGGCGCGCCGGCATGCCTCGTGATCCCAGTTTCGGCGCCGGCACTGACGCCAATGGCGTGCCCATTCCGCTGCCCTACGGCGCGCCGACGCCGCTCGGTCCTGTGGTGCGCAGCAACCTCTACCCAGCCCAGCACGGCCGAGGATCCTCGTACCGGCCGGATAGCGCCTGGTCGCTTCCACCAGGTGGGGGCGGCGGGCCGCAGCCAGATGGCGACTGGTTTGCCCCCGTTGGCGCCGAGATCGAGGATAAGATCGCCAGTGGCGGCCAGCAGGCCGGCCAATCGATCACCGACGGCGCCAAACAGGCCGGAGGGATATTTGCAGCGATGGTCGCCGGCATAGGCAAGCAGCTCGGCACCGAGGCCGGTGCAGCGTTCAACGCGACGGCAAGGGCGCCGACGCTGGCAACAGTGCGCGCGGATACTGGACGGTCGAGGGCCGGCCATTTGATGGGGCCGCGCTGAACGATGTTCGACGGCGAATTTCTGTCGCAGCGGTTTCAGAGGATCGGTGAGGAACACACTGAGCTGGTCAGGATCGCTTGCGCCATGGCCGAGATCGACGACCGGGAGGACCGGCTGTTTCGCAGGCTGATGATCGCCGAAGCAAGCAATCGTATCGCCGATCTCTGGCAGGAAGTCGCCGCACACCTGGCGGACGGGGGCGCGGGGGCCGATGCCTAAAAAGAAGTCGATCTCGTTGCCCGGCCGCACCTCACGGCCGTTTCAGTCCTCTTCCCGTGAAACATTGCCGACGTTTCACACTCGGGTCGCGCCTTTGCTGCCGGCGTTGAGCATCGCCACGGCGCAAGCGGCTGCGGTGCGACGGGCGACCGCGCGAGGCCACACCATGGGTCCATGGCGTCGCGAGAAGGGTGAATGGTGCACGATGTGCGATCGGTGCGGGGAAAAGCTCGACCTGGCGACAGGCGCGCTCAGCGCGGCCGGCGTGGCGGCCGTGAAGGCGCAGGGCGGCATTGCTGGCGAGATGGAAGGCGGCATCGTCTACGTGCTTGGCAGCGCGTTGGAGCCCTGTCCTCGCTGATCTTGCGAGGGTTTGCGGGCAGGGGCTCAGAATTTGAGGGGGGCCGGGGGCAAGGCTCTAATTGTTCGCGCAAAACAGACCAGGCTGCGGGCGACTTTTTCCAAAATCTGATCGTCGGTTTCGTTTGCCATCCCCAAGGCCTCCTATTCTCTTTTCAGCGCCCTAAGCGCTGCGCCGGCTCTCGCCGCCACCTCCGCTTCGTAGACATCCTTCCGCAAGCGCACCCCTGGCCCGTCGCCGTTCTTATCGACAAAGATCACGCCAGCCGTTTCCAAGGCGGCGCGCATGGCCGCGAGATTGTTAGGGTTTGGCATCCTCCGGCCCTTTTCGAAATCCACGACGGTATTTCGCGACACGCTAGCATTACGAGCCAAGACCGCCTGGTCCATCTCAACAAGGGCGCGAGCTGCCCGTATTTGTGCCGGTGAAATAGTCATAAAGCCCAACGTTGCGCATGGTGTTGACAATGTGCCCTTAGTTGGGCATCATGCGCAATAGATATCACGATGCCCAACTAGGAGCAACTGCAATGCCGAACGCACTCGTTGCGGCAGCCGCCGAAGGCTTGCCGTCAATCAACCGCCGCCAAGTCCTTCATAGCCTGGCGGCATCGTCAGCCGCCGCCGCTGCCTTGGTGGCGGCTATTCCGGCCGCGCCTGCCGCCGAGCATCCCGACGCCGACCTTTTCTGGCTTGATCAGGAAATGGCGGAAGCCGAGACCCAGATGAATCTGGCGAACAAAGCCTGCTGCCGGGCCGGCAAGATCGCCGACAAACTCTATCCGCCGCAGCCTGCCGCTTGGGCGGAACCGCGCATGCCGGACCACGTCCACGAAATGGTTGCATCCATGCTTGTTCGGGACCTTGCAATTCCGGAGAAACAGCCGGCGCCTTTGCGCGATTTCCACAGGGCTCGTGATCAGCAGCGGGCCGCGCAAAGGGCCCTGCAGGATGCCTTCCTCGACAAGGTGGATGAGATAAATCGCCAGGCCGGCGTTGATGCCGCCGAGGCCGCATACCGCGCGCGCTCAGCCGAGTTTTACAAGGTCGGCGACCGCATTTTGGCAACGCCGGCCAACACGTTGGCGGGGATCATCGTCAAGCTCCGGGCGGCCGACAAAATCGACGCCAAGAGCGAGGCCTTGATTTCGATCGCCGCCGATATCAGGCGCCTGGCAGGTGAGGCGGCGTGATGGGTAAAACCGACGCAAAGCTTCTACGGCTCGAAGCAAAATTCCGTGCCGCGGACGATCGACGGAAGGAAGCTACCGCTAAGACAGCCGAACTCGAAGAGGCGGTGGATCGCCTCATGGCACTTGTTCGCAAGGCGGAGAAGAAGGAGGCCAAAAAGGCTGCGACGACGGCCCGCGCGTTCGATCGCGTCATGTGCACCCGGGCGAGAAGTTTGGCGGGTCTGCTCGCGAAGGTGAGGGTCAGAACGCGCTGGAACACTGATGATGAGGAAAGCGAGATAGCAATCCTGAGGAGCATTATCGCTGACATAGAGGCGATGGCCGACGAGGCGTCCACTGGCGCGACCGAAAATCATGCTTGACGGAAAGGCATTTTGTCGCCTACAAAATGTAAACCATACATTTTGTCAGAGACAGGATATCCAAAAAAATGATCAGTCGCGCCCAATTCTTCGTCCTGACCAAGCTCAATTCCGACGGCCTGTCGGCGCTTAAGCATCGCAACCAGTTGCCGGTGGTCAACGCTGTTGACCGCGAGTACTCGCCATTCGAAGCGTTCGCCTATCTTGTCTCGGAGTACCTCTTCGCGTCGCCCGATGGCCATGGAATAAATCGTACGATGGCGGCCGCCATTGTACGGGACGCGGCTCCGTTGATTGCCGCGCGTGGCGCCGACATAGAGGCCAGCGCGCAGACCTTTCGTCACGGCGACGGGTCAGGTGACCTCTATGCCGGGCGGCTGCGTCTGCCGGCCGAACAGTTTGCCCGGTCCGAGGCCTTCGTCGGAACCATGGCCGAGCTTGTGGCGGCGCTTTCAGGTGCAGGAACGGTCTTCGGTATCACCGTGACGAACATCACGGCGTCGTTCGTCGCCCTGCAATATCGGGCCGCTGGCGAGGGGATCGATATATCCGGCATGTGGCCCGATCCAAGCTCATTGCCTACCGCCGAGGATCGCATCAAGCGGATAGCGGAGAACTGGCGGGATGCTGTCGGCAAGGTCAACAAAGATCGCGGCTTCGGCGAGGAGTAGAGCAGATGGCTGATATCTATCGAGGTGCAAACAAGATCGATGCTTTCGGCGTCCTCGGCGACAGTCTTTTCGAAGAAGGGTTCTCTCCGTTCGATCTTGCGACAGCTCTGGCCAAGTGCGACAGGACGAAGCCTGTCGAAATCTCTCTCGATTGTCCGGGAGGCGTCGCAACAGCTGGCGTCACCGCTGCCAATCTGATCGCTGGATTTCCGGGTGGATCGCGGGTGACCGTGCAAGGTCTGGTGGCGTCCGCAGGAACAATGCTCGCGATGGCGGCCGACGAGACCACCATGCGGACAGGGTCATTGATGATGATCCACAACCCCAACATTATAACGGCGGGCGATGTGCGAGAGCACGCGAAGTCCATCGAGATCCTCGGGCAGGTGGGTGACGCATATGCGTCTTGGTATGCCAAAAAGTCCGGAAAGCCCGCCGCCGACATGTTGGCGATTATGGATGCGGAGACCTGGCTCAATGGCGAACAAGCCGTCGAGCAAGGATTTGCCAACAAGGTCGAGGCCGCATCAGCCAGGGCGTTTGCTTCCTTCGATTTCACCCGATACCGGAACGCACCGCCAGAATTGAAGGCGCTTGCGCAGGCGAACGGTTGGACAAGGGCGGCGGAAACAGCCTCGGCCTCGGCCGAGAAGGACCGCGCCGACAGGCTGCAGGCCGAGCTCGATGCGCTGAAGGCCACCGGCCAGACCGAGAAGGACCGGCAAGCGCAGGCGGCCGCCTACGAAGCTAGCCGCCTGGCAGACATGCGCATGCCGATTTCCGGACTGGCGCAGCCTGGCAATCGGGGCGGCCGCAGCGGTCCCACGACCTGGAACGACTTCCTCCCAAAATAAGGATCAAGAATCGATGAGCGCAGCTCCCAAACCCAATCCCGCCGATCTCTTCGACCCGATGGCGATCGCCATGCTGAACCGGCATTCGCCTGGCATCGTTCGCGCTGCCTTTGGCGACGCCGTGTCGCGCGCGCATCCTGGCATGGGTCTCCGCGATGCCGCGGCAGCGGTCGCCTCGAAGACCGGAGGGCGCAGCGAAATCCGCGCCATGATGACGACGGATGATTTTCTGAAAATCCTGTCGGACACGGTCTCTGTCTCTGCACTGGCGGCGCAGATCATCAACTATCCCGAGATCCTGCGTATCTCTCACGAGACGACCTATGAAGATTTTCGCGAGAAGGAGAGCGTCCAGGGTGGCCTTTTCCCCGAGCTGCTCCCGCCTGGCGAGGGCGGGGAGGTGCAGTATGGGACGATCGGCGAGCGCAAGGAAAAGACCTTTGCCGTCATTCGCTCGCGGATGATCGAGATCACGACCGAAGCGCTGGTCAACGACAATCTCGGCTTGCTGGTGCAGCCGGCGCTTCGCATCGGCGAGACCGTGCTCGACGGCAAGGCGCGGGTGATCGTCAACCGGATCGAATCGAACCCGGTGTTGTCGGATGGCGTCGCGGTGTTCCACGCCAGTCACGGCAACCTGGCTGGCGCCGGTGCGGCTCTGGACGTGACGACGCTTTCGGCGGGAAGGCTCGCCATGCGTCGACAAAAGGACATCGACGGGCTGCGCGATATCGGCGTCAACCCGTCCTTCCTGGTCATTCCGCCCGAGCTCGAGACTGCTGCCGAGCAGCTGCTCGCCGCGATCACGGCCACCTCGGTCGACGAGGTCAACCCGTTCTCGGGCAAGCTGACGCCGGTCGTTGAACATCGGCTCGCCGACCCGAAGGCCTGGTACCTATTCGCCCGGCCGGAGCGGCAGATGAGCCTCGAGCATGGCACCGTCAACGGCATGGACGATCCGGAGGTGCGTACAGAGGCGCCAATCAACCGGCACGCCGTCATCACGCGCGTTTCCACCGCCTTCGGCGCCGGCTGGATCGACTATCGCGGCGCCTACAAGAACGCCGGACCGGCGTAAAATCAGGAGAGACCGACAATGAGAAACCTTGTCCAGGATGGCCATACGGTGCCGTTGACGGCGCCCGTCGACCGCGCGCCGGGAGATATCGTTTGCGTAGGCAGCATCGTCGGCATTGCCGTCGGCGCCGCCGCCAGCGGCCAAGTTGTGCAGACGCGCCTTCAAGGCGTGTTCAAGGACCTGCCGCTGAAGAGCGGTGATGTCTTCGCGGCCGGCACGCTCGCCTATTATGTGGTCGCTGACGACGAGCTGACGACGACTGCCGGCACAAACAAGAAGTTCGGCGTCTCGCTTGGCGGCGGTCAGTTCAGGCTCAACGGATCGTTCTAGGAATCTGCCGGGACCTTCAGGGGCGCGCGGTTCGTCCTTTCACGCCAATTCCGCCCGGCAAATAGTCATGATCCGGGATTGGTTGAAATCGCATGAGAAGGCCTGTCGCGCTCGGATGTACAGCGCGGCAGCCGAAGCGGATGCAGTTGGGGGGATGGTTCGCTCCGGCTGCATCCGCAACTTTCTCACCGGGATTTGGTCCATCATGACAATCGCCACACTAAATCTGAAGGTTCTGCCGCGGCGGATGTTGCTCGCCAAAGAGGCTGCCGAATATTGTGGTATTCCGGTAAAGCGCTTCCCCATTGAATGCGGCGTCGTGCCCGTTGTGATGCCGAGCGGGACAAAGCTCTATGATATGCGCGATCTCGATGCCTGGATCGATACGCTGAAATCCGGTGATCAGACCGGCGACGACGAATTGATCAGAAAGCTGCGCGGCTAATGGCAATCGTGCGTGTCAAGGGATTTGCCATCTGGCAGGACCGGAAGCCGCCTTACAAATGGCGCTGCCGGCATCGCAAGACCGGCACAATGGTCGACCTGGCCAAGTTTCCGCTCGGCGGCCTGGCGTTCTTTGCCGAATGCGGGCGCATCGTAGCGCTCGCCGGCAGGGGTGACGATCCGAAGCCTGGCACACTCGGCCAGCTGATTGCCCGCTATCGTGCCAGCGTGTTCTTCACCGACCTGGCCGCGCGCACGCGCGCCGACTATCAACGCTGTTTCGATTATCTGCAGCCGATCGCCGGCACGATGCTCGACCGCTTCACGCCTCCGCTCGTCGTCAGGATCCGCGACGAGGCGGCTGCGATGCACGGTCGCCGGTTCGGAAACTACGTCAAGACCGTATTGGCGCTGACGTTCGCATGGGGCGTCGAACGCGGCTACCTCAAGGTGAACCCGGCTATGAAGATCAAAGGCATCCGCCGGCCACGCGGCATGGCCGATGCGAATCGGCCATGGTCGGACAGCGAGCGCGATGCCGTCGCCGCCGCGCTGCCGGCGCATATGCAACTGCCGGTGGCCCTGATGATGTATTGCGGCCTCGATCCGCAGGACGCGCTTAAGATCCCGCCCACGGCCGTTTCTGACGGCAAAATCGACGCCAGGCGCGGCAAGACCGGCGAGGCCATGTGGTTTCCCCTGCCGGCGCCTGTCGTTGCTGCACTCGCAGTGGCCCCGAAGCACGATGCGATCACGCTCTGCGCCAACAGCTTTGGCAAGCCGTGGACGCCTTCGGGCTTCCGCGCATCGTGGCGGCCGATCAGGCAGGAGCTGGAGCGTTCCGGCGCGGTTCAGCCAGGCCTGACGTTGAAAGGCCTCCGGCATACCGTAGCGACCATCCTCGCCGAGATGGGATACGACGAGCGCACCATCGCCGACATGCTCGGCCAGAAGACGATCGAGATGGCGCGGCACTACTCCAAGCGTGCCAACAAGAGCCGGAAAATGTCGGCCGTGGTCACCGATTTCGACGCCGAAGTGAACAGGCGGCGAACGAAAATTGTCAAACCCGCCTGAGGAAAACGTCAAACTCTGGAAATCGCCGCGATGACACAAGCCAAAAAGAATAGCAAAATCAAAGCTGTAGGATGGTGCCCAGAGGCGGATTCGAACCACCGACACGCGGATTTTCAGTCCGCTGCTCTACCAACTGAGCTATCTGGGCCTGCTCCGGCGGGCGGCAATCTGCACACCGGGTTCATGAAAGCGCCGTCGGCACCCCTTGAAAGCGCGTGGGTTATAGCACGGGAATCCGGCCTGTCCAGCGCTTAGAGCATGATCCCGAAAAGTGGAATCCGGTTTTCGGAAAAAGATCATGCTTAGACAAAAAGCATGATCCCGAAAAGTGGAATCCGGTTTTCGGAAAAGATCATGCTCAAACAAAACGCCAGAACCTGTTCCGTCCGACAGTGCCCGGATGGAACAAGTTCTGGACATTGATTTCAGGCGGGAAACGACAGGCAGTCCGCAAGGCCGATCATCGGTCACGATCGCGGCTGCGAAACCGTCCCAAACCTGTGGAAAACCGCAGGTGGACGGCGCTATTTCTGGTCGTCGTTCTCGTCCTCGTCGTCGCGGCCCGGGATGACGTAGACCCCCTTCAGCCAGCGGTTGAGGTCGATGTCCTTGCAGCGCGTCGAGCAGAACGGGTAGGTTTCGCGCGCCGATGGCTTGCCGCATTCGGGGCAGGGCCGCTTGGGCCGCAGCGGCGTGACCTTGTCGTCCGGGCTCATATCCGCGCACCCGACAGCCAGTTGGCGTGCACCTTAAACCCTTCGCCGCTCAAAAGCGCTACCGTCTCGTAGAGTGGCAGGCCGACGACGTTGGTATAGGAGCCGACAAGCTTGACGACGAAGGCGCCGGCAAGCCCCTGGACGCCATAGCCGCCGGCCTTGCCGCGCCATTCTCCGGATGCGATGTAGGCCTCGATTTCCTCGCGCGGCAGCCGCTTGAAACGCACCCTGGTCTCCACCAGCCGCAAGCGCTGCTTGCCGCCCGGCGTGATCAGGCAGATGCCGGAATAGACCCGGTGCGAACGGCCGGACAAAAGCCCGAGGCAGTTGGCGGCGTCGTCGAGCGTCTCGGCCTTGGGCAGGATGCGCCGCCCGACGGCAACCACCGTGTCGGCGGCCAGCACGAAGCTCGGCAGGTAGTCGGCTTCGGTCTTCAGCGAAGCCAGCGCCTTCTCGGCCTTTTGTGTTGCCAGGCGCTTGGCCAGCGAGCGCGGGTGTTCGGCGCGCAGCGGCGTCTCGTCGACATCGGCCGGCAGCACACGGTCCGGCTCGATGCCGGCCTGCTGCAGCAGCTCGATCCGGCGCGGCGAACCCGAGGCAAGCACGAGCTTCTGCAAAATGCCCATCGCGATCCCGGCCGGGTCCTTGAACTTACTTGAAGCGGTAGGTGATGCGGCCCTTGGTCAGGTCGTAGGGCGTCATCTCGACCAGGACCTTGTCGCCGGTCAAAACGCGGATGCGGTTCTTGCGCATGCGGCCGGCCGTATGGGCGATGATTTCATGTTCGTTTTCGAGCTTGACCCTGAACATCGCGTTGGGCAGCAGTTCCGTCACGACACCCGGAAACTCGAGGACTTCTTCCTTCGGCATTCGATACCTTTGCTTGGATGGGTACTTCCAGCGCCCCGGCCGGAAAGTTGCGCGGAACCTATATGATAAACGTCCGCTTGTGAACATGCTTAATCCACGGCGTTTTTAGCTCCGTTGCCGAGAAAACGGCGGCCGATCCGCGCCTTCAGCCGCTCGCGCACGTCGCGGTAGGCGGCCATGATCTGCTCGCGCGTGCCGCTGACGCCGGTCGGGTCGGGCATAGGCCAATACTCGACCTCGACGGACAGCGAGCGGGTGAGCTCGAGCGCGGTGTGGTGGGCTTCCGGCGCCAGCGTGACGATCAGGTCGAAATAATCGTCCTCGAGGTCGTCCATCGTTCTCGGGTGCCGTTCGCCGAGCGACAGCCCTTCTTCGGCCAGCACGGCATCGACGAACGGATCGCGTTCGCCGCCGCGCACTCCCGCCGAGGCGACGAAGGTTGTGGGCGGAAGCACCTTGCGCGCCAGCAATTCGGCCATCGGCGAGCGCACGGCGTTCATGCCGCAGACAAACAGGATCGAGCGGGGCAGGATCGGGCGGGGCAGCGGGGCGGCCAGTTCAGCCTCGCCAGTGCAGCACGCAAACCAGCGTGAACAGCCGGCGCGCCGTGTCGAAGTCAATCTCGATCTTGCCGGCAAGCCTGTCCATCAGCGTCTGCGAGCCTTCATTGTGCAGGCCGCGCCGGCCCATGTCGATCGCCTCGATGTGGCTGGGTGTCGCGGTGCGGATGGCATCGTAATAGCTTTCGCAGATCATGTAGTAATCCTTGACGATGCGCCGAAGCGGCGTCAGCGATAGGATGTGGGTGACCACGGCTGCGCCGTCCTCGCGCGCCACCGCGAACACCAGCCGGGACTCGGCCAGCGACAGTTTCAGCCGGTACGGGCCGGCGCCGTCGTCATTGACCGGCTGGAAGCGGTTCTCCTCTATCAGGTCGAAGATCGCCACCGCCCGCTCATGCTCGACATCGGGCGTCGAGCGGCCGATCGTCTCGTCGAGCTCGACATCGATCAGCCTGGCGCGGGTTTGGTCGTAGTCGGACATTTCTACATGTTCAGCCGGATGGCGACGGAGCGTCCATGTGCATCGAGCCCTTCCGCCTTGGCGAGCGTGATCGCCGCCGGCGCCAGCGCCCGCAACTGCTCCGGCCCGAGCTTCAGGATCGAAGTGCGCTTGACGAAATCGAGCACCGAAAGCCCGGACGAAAAGCGCGCCGAGCGCGCCGTCGGCAGCACGTGGTTGGAGCCGGCGACATAGTCGCCGATGGCTTCCGGCGTGTGGCGGCCGAGAAACACCGCACCGGCATTGCGCATCCGCGCCAGGAAGGCCTCTGGGTCATCGATGGCAAGCTCGACATGTTCGGCCGCGATGCGGTCGACCAGCGGCAGTGCAGCCTCGATCGTCGGCACCAGGACTATGGCGCCAAAATCGCGCCAGCTCGCTGCCGCCGTTTCTCCGCGCGGCAGGTTCTGCAACTGCCGCTCCACCGCCTGTTCGACCGCTACGCCAAAGGCACGGTCGTCGGTGATCAGGATCGACTGCGCCGACACATCGTGTTCGGCCTGGGCGAGGAGGTCGGCGGCGATCCAGTCCGGATCGTTGCTGCCGTCGGCGACGACCAGCACTTCCGACGGCCCGGCGATCATGTCGATGCCGACCGTGCCGAACACCTGGCGCTTGGCTGCAGCGACATAGGCATTGCCGGGGCCGACGATCTTGGCGACGGGCTTTATCGTCTCGGTGCCATGGGCAAGGGCCGCGATCGCCTGGGCGCCACCAACGCGGTAGATTTCGGAGACACCGGCAAGGTCGGCTGCCACAAGCACCAGCGGCGGCACCTCGCCGCCGGAGGCCGGCACCACCATGGCGATGCGCTCGACGCCGGCGACCTTGGCCGGTACCGCGTTCATCAGCACCGAGCTCGGATAGCTCGCCGTGCCGCCCGGCACGTAGAGCCCGACGGCCTCGATCGCCGTCCAGCGCGAGCCGAGCTCGACGCCGGCGGCATCGGTGTAGCGGTCGTCCTGCGGCAGCTGCCGCTGGTGATGGGCGCGGATGCGCTCGCGCGCGAATTTCAGCGCCTCGACCGTCTGCGGATCGGCGGCCTCGTAAGCCTTGGCAATGTCGTCCCTGGAGACGGCGATGCCGAGCCTGGCCAGGTCACCGCCGCCGAATTTCTGCGTGTACCCGACCAGCGCCGCGTCGCCCTCGGCACGCACCTTGGCGATGATCTCGCGCACCACGGCGTCGACATCGGCCGAGACTTCCCGCTTGGTCAGCAGGAACGCGGCAAAGCGCTGCTCGAAATCGGCGTCGGACTGGCGAAGCGTGATGGCCATCACATCAGACCCTGTGGACCGGGCGCGACGTCGCTTCCCAGGCGCCGCCGACATCGGCAAGCCGTGCCTCGATGCATTCGACATCGAGCATGATCGCGCCGCCGCCCGAAAAGATCAGCTCGACGATGCCGGCCGGCTTGTCGAGCGCGAGAAAGCTGATCGCCAGCAGCGACAGCACTTCGTCGGGCTTGTCGCGGGCAATGCCGCTGGTCTTGGCGCCGAGCACCCGGTCGAAATGCAGCACGGCCTGCCGCCGCTCATTGTGCTGGCGCAAGAAACCGGATTTCGCCTCCCACACGAAGCGGTTCATGGTCAGCACGAAGCGCTTTACAGAAGGCAGGTATTCGAGATCGCTGACCTTCATGACGGCATCCTGGACATGCGCCGAGATGATGCTCAGATCCTGATCGTCGAGCGCGACAAGCTTGAGGCCATTCATGCGGAATTCGCACCTGCGAGTTGATTATTCGACCTTCTGTTAGGCGGTCTTTCCGGCTCGTGCAACCGCGCCGGAGGTCTTGGCCAGGCAATCGCTCCGGTCGCCGCCGCCCCTCATCCTCCTGCCGGGACCTTCTCCCCGTATAGGGACGGGTGTAGGGGCTGGCCGCAACCTCGGCACCCTCTCCGCAACGCCGGAGATTGGCGAAATCCTTCGCGAGGCGGTCCTACTCCCCGTCCCTATACGGCGAGAAGATGCCGGCAGGCAGGTGAGGGGCAGCGCCGACCTGAGCCTGCTATCGTTACCCCGAAATGCGCTCGATTTCCGCGCCGCAGCCAGACAGCTTTTCCTCCAGCCGCTCGAAGCCGCGGTCGAGATGGTAGACGCGGTTGACTGTGGTTTCGCCTTCGGCAGCAAGGCCGGCAATGACCAGCGACACCGAGGCCCGAAGATCGGTCGCCATGACTGGCGCGCCCTTCAGCTTCGCTACGCCGTCGACGATCGCCGTCTGGCCGGACAGCGTGATGTGGGCGCCTAGCCGGGCGAGTTCCTGGACGTGCATGAAGCGGTTTTCGAAGATCGTCTCGGTGATGCGCGACTTGCCCTTGGCCATCGTCATCAGGCCCATAAACTGCGCCTGTAGATCGGTCGGGAAAGCCGGGAAGGGCGCCGTCGTCACGTCGACCGGCGAAATGCCGGCGCCGTTGCGCCTGACGCGGATGCCGGAATTAGTCTGCGTGATCTCGGCGCCGGTCTGCGAAATGATGTCGAGCGCCGTCTGCAACAGGTCGGGCCGCGCGCCTTCCAGCACGACGTCGCCGCCGGTCATCGCCACCGCCATTGCATAGGTGCCGGTCTCGATACGGTCGGGGATCACCCTGACGCGGGCACCCGACAGCGCCTCGACGCCGTCGATGGTGATGGTCGCCGTGCCGGCGCCGGAGATCTTCGCGCCCATGGCGTTGAGGCATTCGGCGAGGTTGACGATCTCCGGCTCGCGGGCGGCATTTTCGAGCACCGTCTCGCCCTTGGCCAGCGAGGCCGCCATCATCAGCACATGGGTGGCGCCGACCGAGACTTTCGGGAACACATAACGGTTGCCGACAAGCCGGCCGTTCCTGGCTTTGGCGATGACGTAGCCGGTGTCGACGTCGATATCGGCGCCCAGCGCCTGCAGACCTTCGAGGAAGAGGTCAACCGGCCGTGTGCCGATGGCGCAGCCGCCGGGCAGCGACACCTTGGCCTCGCCCATGCGGGCCAGCAGCGGGCCGATCACCCAGAACGAGGCCCGCATCTTCGACACCAGCTCGTAAGGCGCCGTCGTGTCGACGATGTTGCGGGCGGAGAAAGTGATGGTGCGCGAATAGCCTTCCTGCTGCTTTTCGCGGCGGCCATTGACCGAATAGTCGACGCCGTGATTGCCGAGGATGCGGATCAGCTGCTCGACATCGGCCAGATGCGGCACGTTTTCCAGCGTCAGCGTGTCATCGGTCAAAAGCGCGGCGATCATCAGCGGCAGCGCAGCGTTTTTCGCGCCCGAGATCGGAATGCTTCCGGCAAGCTTGTTGCCGCCGACAATTCTGATGCGATCCATGAAGAGCGTCCCCTCGGCGCCAAGGCCGGTTTAAATCGGTTGAGTCTGTTGCGGCCATCTAGACCATTGGCCGGCTTGGTTCAAGAAACAGGCTACTCCCCACTTTGGCCCACGCCGACTTGGCCAAAGTACCGGCGACCAACATAGCCGATTCGCGTTAATCTTTTTTCATCGCCGCCTGCAGCCCCTCCGGCAGCTCGTCGGCCTCGCCAGCGCGCCGCTTGTCGGCGTCGCCGGTCCTTCGTGAGCGCGATTGCGCCTTGCGCTTCTGCAGGTTGGCGCGCAACTGCTCGGCCAGCCGGTCCTTGCGGCCCGTTCCGGCCTTTTTCGCTGAACCATCCTTCTTCGGTGATCCATCCTTGTTCGGAGAAACTGTCTTGCCGTTCATCGTTCTGTCCCCGGCCGGCGACCCGCCGGTGCGTATCAAGGGATAGCCAACATTGTGGCACGGCCATGTCCGCAACGATCGCCCGGTGCGGCCTTTCAACCCGTCTTTGTCTTGGCCTTGCGCTTGCCGGTTCGATATGGCAGAAGCCCCGCCATCGGCGGCTGCGGTAGCTCAGTGGTAGAGCACTCCCTTGGTAAGGGAGAGGTCGAGAGTTCAATCCTCTCTCGCAGCACCAGTCTATCCGCACCATGCAGAGCTATGGCCATCGCCGCGCATGACCGACTGAGCAAATAGAGGCTATCAGGGCAGATCGCGACGCATACTGGCTGAATGATACGGAGCCGAGCTGCCCTTGTGCCCGGCTCCGGCTTTGACGGGAACCTATGCAGCGTCGCCTGTTAGTTGCCGACGTCGCCGCTCCGGAGCCGCTTCACGCACAAAGCGCGAAGGACCAGAGCGGCATCGGCGTAAGTGATCGCCTTTTCGCCGCCGAACACCAGTGTATTGCCGACAACCTCTAGGACATCGCCCTCGATGCGCCAAGGAAGAATATCGGTGCAGGTCCGCATGCGGCCGAAGACCGAACTGATCGGCACCATATGGTTCTCAAACTCCACGTGCGGCTCGTCCGTTCCCGGAGTCCAGGTCTGGTAGGCTTCCAAGGCATCGTCGAAGGCTCCGTGCAAATGAATCGGAGCATGGCCCTCATGCAGTGCGGGTAAAAGGCGTGTGATCATCGGTCTCCTCCTGGATCGCGACAGCCAGCCAATGCTGCCAGGTAACCCCCCGCATTTCGATGATAGGTCTATGGCCGGATGCGACGGTGCCTACCAATAGCCGCAAGTGCCGATGCCCCAATAGAAAGCTTCATCCCGTCCTGAGCGGCGAAATTTCGCCTCGGAGTCAGAAGCGTCGTCCGCCTGCGCCTGGTCCGGCGCATAACGTGAAAGCTCCATGGGCGGGAAAAGGGCGCCGATCACGATCCTGATACAGCCCGGAACGGCTTCCAGAAATGTCTGCGTCATCGTCATCTCCTGATCCTGCGAACATGGACGGCGAAAAGTCAGGCACTTGAAGAGCGCAGTATGACCGGCTTCTTAGCAAATGTCTATCAAACTTGTAGACATTGCCTTGTAAGGAGCGAGCCTCAGACGAAATGCCATGCGAGCTTGCCTGTGACTACGGTGGATGCCTGATCGCCAAGCTTCCTGCTATCCACGCCTCGAACGGCCGCAGCTCCCGGTCTCTTGGCACGTTGCGACGGGGATCAGCTCCATCGTGCCTTCCTCGCGAGCGCGACGGATCTTCAGAATGATGATCCGTCCTTCATGAACCTTGGTCGAGCCGCCAACATGCGATCAGGTGCTCGTCGCCAGCTTGGCTGAGGGGCGGTTCGGCTTTCCTGCAATCGGCAACAGCGATCGAGCAACGGCCGGCGAAGGCGCATCCCTGGTTCGGGCCCGCCGCGATGTCGGCCTGAGAGATGATCTTCGGCGCTGCATCGTCTGAAGACGCCGCCAGCAGCAGTTTCGTATAGGGATGATTGGGCCCGTGAAAAATCTGGTCGGATGAGCCGGTTTCGACCAGGCGGCCGCGGTACAGCACGCCGATCCTGTCGGCCATGTAGCGCACGACCCTGAGATCGTGGCTGATGAACAGATAGGTCGTGTCCTTGTCGCGCTGCAGGTCGTTGAGCAGGTTGAGAACGGTTGCCTGGACGGAAACGTCGAGCGCCGAAGTGGGTTCGTCGAGCACCACGACCTTCGGCACGCCGGCGAAGGCCCGTGCGATGGCCGCCCGTTGCCGCTGGCCGCCGGATAGTGATCGCGACTTCTGCTCGGCTGTGGCGCCGGCAAGGCGAACCGATTGCAGCAAATCGCTGATGCGGGCATTTATCTCACTGCTGCGCAGGCCGGCGAGCCGGCGTAGCGGGCGGCCGAGGATCCTGCCGATCCGCTGACGCGGGTTGAGCGTGCGATCCGGCGACTGGAAAACCATCTGCACATCGCGGCGTTCGCCAAGACTTCTCTTCTCGACGCGCGGTGCGACCGTCCTGCCGAACAGTTCGACCGATCCGGCGTCTGGCATCTGTAGGCCGGTGACGATCCTTGCCAGGGTCGACTTGCCGGAACCGGACTCGCCGATCAGCCCGAAGGTCTCGCCGTGGCCGATATCGAGATCGACATTGCTGAGCACCGGTTGGCTGCCGAAGGCATGGCTGATACCTTTACAGGCGATCGCGATTCGGCGTTCTTTGCGCTCGCCGGCATCTTCATTCTGGACGGCCGAGTGCGATGGCAGGCCGTCCGTCTCCGCCAGTCTTCCATTCCGCTTCGTGTAGTTGAGCGCCGGGATCGAGGCGATCAGCGCCTTCGTATAGGCGTGAGAGGGGTTGTCGAAGACATCGCCGGCGGCGCCGCTTTCGACCACGGTTCCCGACTGCATCACCGCCACCCGGTCGCAGGAGCGGCGGATCATGTTGATGTCGTGGCTGATCAGCAGAATGCTGGTCTTGTGGTCCTTGCGCAGGCCGGAGAGGATGGCGATGATCTCGGACTGAACGCTGGCGTCGAGCGCCGTCGTCGGCTCGTCCAGCACCAGCAGCGACGGGTCGAGCGCAATCGCGATGGCGATGTTGGCGCGCTGCTGCATGCCGCCGGAGAGTTCGTGTGGATAGAGCCCCAGCACCCGCTCCGGATGGCTCACCCGAACGCGCCCGAGCAGTTCGCAAGCCCGCTCGCGCGCCTCGTCATGGCGCACCGGGCGATGCCGCATGATCGTCTCGGTGATCTGGCGGCCGATCGTCATGCTTGGGTTGAGGGCCGCGCCCGGGTGCTGGTAGACGGCGGCGATGTGATTTCCCCTGAGTTGGCGCAACTGCTCGGCGGAGAGGTCGCGGATTTCGCGGCCCTGGAACTCCAGCGCTGACGCCGTGATGCGGGCATTCTTCGGCAGATAGCGCAGGATGGCGAGCGCCACCGAGCTTTTCCCCGATCCGGACTCGCCGACAAGGCCGAGTGCTTCGCCTTCGCCTATGCGCAGCGAGACGCCACTGACGGCGGGATGCGATCCATTGCGCCCGTCATAGGCGATGGAAAGCTGGTCGACGTTCAGAACCGAGGAGGACATTGGGAGCTTGAAACCACTTTCTTCCAGCGTCGCGATCGAGGGCAATCGCTTCCACTTTCGCAATGCATTATATCTATAAAGTTACTCGAATTAGGACGGAGCGCAATCTAACTTTCATGGCTCAAGAGCGATTGTCACCGCTTTCCGAAGCAGTGCGACAATCTCCGGAGCAGATTTGGCTCCAGAGCAGATCTGGAAGGAGACCGGCATGGCTCGAGACCACATGATCCTCAGCGCATTTTTCTTCAACCCGCAGGGCGATCATCGGATGTCGTGGCGCCATCCGCGGGCGCCGGGCCGGGAGGTGCTGGACTTCGAGTTCTACCGTGATCTCGTGCAGGCGGCCGAGCGGGCCAGGATCGACACCATCTTCGTCGCCGACCACGTTTCGATCTGGGATTCGGTCAAGAGCGGTGTCGCCCACTACGCCAATGCCCGCCTTGAGCCATTGACGCTGCTGTCGGCACTGGCCGGCGTGACCAAACACATCGGCCTGATCACCACGGCGTCGAGCTCGTACAGCGAGCCCTACAATGTTGCGCGCATGTTCGCCTCGCTCGACCATATCAGCAAGGGCAGGGCGTCGTGGAACGTCGTCACATCGGCCATGGACGAGGAGGCGCGCAATTTCGGCCGCGACGGCAACATCGAACATGCGTTCCGCTATGAGCGCGGGGCCGAATTCCTCGATATCGTCAAGGCGCTTTGGGACAGCTGGGAAGACGAGGCGCTGCTGATCGACAAGGAGACGGGCTATTTCGCCGATCCCGACAAGGTCCACCCCATCGATCACAAGGGCAAGCACTTCAAGGTGCGCGGACCCCTCAACGTCTCGCGGCCGCCGCAGGGCCACCCGCTGATCGTCCAGGCAGGCTCGTCCGAGGACGGCAAGAACTTCGCCGCCGCCCAGGCCGATGCGCACTTCGCCATCTACAGCACCAAGGAGGATGGAATCAAATATCGCCAGGATATCAACGAGCGGCTTGCCCGCCACGGCAGGCGGCCGGAGAGCTTTAAGATCCTGCCGGGGATCCTGCCGATCGTCGCCGCCTCCGAGGCGGAGGGCCGGGAACGGCAGGAATACCTGCAGACGCTGCTTCCCGATCAGGTCGGCATCGACCTTCTGTCAAGCTGGAGCGGGTTGGATCTCTCAGTCTATCCGCCAGACGGGCCGCTGCCGCCGCTACCGGACGAGAGCACGTTCAATGGCGGACGGACATCGCTCAACCGGGTCAAGGAATGGTCGAAGCAGAATCTCAGCCTACGCGACATCGCCCGCAAGCTCGCCAACAGCGGTTCGGTCCCGACTGTCGTGGGCACGCCCAAACAGATCGCCGACCAGTTGCAGGACTGGTTCGTTTCAGGCGCCGCCGACGGCTTCAACCTGATGTTCCCGCTGCTGCCCGAGGACTGGGTGAATTTCGCCGAGCAGGTGGTGCCGGAGCTGCAGCGCCGCGGCGCGTTCCCGACCGAATACGCGCCAGGAACGCTGCGCGACCGCTTCGGTCTGGCGCGGCCGGCAAACCGCTTCGCCGAGCAGCGCGACAACGCACGCGCCGTGTCCTGACATCCGCTTCGGAGCAACGATCATGACAGCAGCACCCAGACTTCAGCCGCGCGAAGCCACGGCCCCGCATCTCGTCAATGTCCTGCACAGTCCCAAGCGCGTCCGCGTCAAATTCGGCGGCCGCACGATCGCCGACAGCCGCAACGTGCTCGTGCTGCGCTCCAACCATTTCCTGCCGATCTATTTCTTCCCGCCGTCAGCGGTAGACCCGTCGGTGCTGAAGCCCTCGCTGCATCGCGAACCGCATCCAGTCGGTGGCGAGACGGCCTATTGGGATATCGACAGCGGCGACAGGCGCAGTGCCAACGCGGCGTGGGCGTTCATCTCGCCGCCGGACGAATCGCTGGCGTCCCTGGCTGGCCGGATCGCCTTCACCTGGAAGGCCGTCGACCAATGGTTCGAGGAGGACGAAGAGGTCTTCGTCCATGCGCGAGACCCTTATGCGCGCATTGATGTGCTGCAAAGCACGAGCCATGTGCAGGTCTGGTTCGACGGCGAGCCGATCGCCGACAGTCACCGCCCGGTGCTTTTGTTCGAGACCCATCTGCCGACGCGTTTCTATCTACCGGCGGAAGACATCCGGCTGGAGCGGCTGACGGCGTCCGTTACAACGACGCGATGTCCCTACAAGGGCATTGCCTCCTACTGGTCGGGGCTGCTGAGCGACGGAACGGTGCGCCCGGACATCGCCTGGAGCTACCGGGATCCAATCGTCGAAATGCCGAAGATCAAAGGCCTCATCGCCTTCTATCCGCAGGCCGTTGACCGCATCCATCTCGACGGCGAACCCGTCGCATAGGTTTTTAATTTTCATTTCAAAGCAGGGTTTAACATGACCAAACGCAGGGATATCGACGCACTTCGCAGCCTGTCGGGGGACATCTGGAATGTCGCCGTCGACGAATATCAGGGCGGCTTTCTCAAGCGCCGCGATCTCCTGAAATACGCCGCACTGCTCGGCCTGACAGGCTTTGCCACCTCGCAGGGGTTCGGAGCCGCGCGCGCCGCGGCCGCCGCCGGCGGTACGGTCCGTGTCGGGCTCGGTCAGCCGACCAAGGCGATCGATCCGGTTTCGGTGACCGATCCGGCCAGCATCGGGGTGATCAGCCAGGTCGGCGAATATCTGATCCTCGACGATCCGAAGGACGGTCTCCAGCCGAAGCTCGCTTTGTCCTGGGAGGCCGACGAGACAGCCAGCCGCTGGACCTTCAAATTGCGGCAAGGAGTGAAATTCCACGATGGCCGCGCCGTCACCGCCAAGGACGTGGTGGCGAGCTTCGAGCGGCTGGTCGATCCCGCCAGCGGCTCGTCGGCGCTCTCAGCCTACAAGGGCATCTTGTCCAAGGGTGGCGCCAAACTGGTCGACGAGCAGACAGTCGCCTTCGATCTCGACGGTCCCAACAGCAACTTTCCCTTCTATGTCTCCTCCGACGTCTACAATGCCGTCATCCTGCCGGCCGACTATGCCGGCGATTTCGAGAAGACTTTCAACGGCACCGGCCCGTTCAAGCTCGAATCCTTCCGTCCCAAGCAAGGCGCGAGCTTCGTGCGCAATGACGATTACTGGGGCGACAAGGCGCTGCCCGACCGCGTCGAGATCAAGTTCTTCGACGACGAGCAGGCGCAGGTGCTGGCGCTGCAGGCCGGCCAGCTCGACGTCATCCCCAGCACGACGCGGTTGGAACTGGCGATCGAGGGCAACCCCAACTTCAAGCTGCTCAGCGTGCAGGCAAGCTCGCATGACCAGGTGCACCTCAGAACCGACCAGGCGCCGTTCACCGACAAGCGCATCCGCCGCGCGCTGGCACTCACCATCGACCGCGAGGCGGTGGTCAAGGGCCTGCTGAAGGGCCGCGCCATCATCGGCAACGACACCCCGTTCGCGCCGATCTTCCCTTCGGCCGATCCGTCGGTGCCGCAGCGCAAGCAGGATATCACGGAGGCCAAGCGGCTGCTTGGCGAGGCCGGCGTGCCGAACGGCTTCGAGGTGACGCTGACCACCGAACGCGCCTATGACATTCCCGACTATGCGGTGATCATCCAGAACTTCGCCAAAAAGGTCGGCATCGATGTCAAGCTCAATGTCCTGCCGCAGGACGCCTATTACGGCTCGGCGACCTTCGGCAGCTCGCCCTGGCTGGATTCGGTTCTCGGCATCACCGACTACGGCCATCGCGGCACGCCCGACATCTTCCTCAACGCCACGCTGAAGAGTACGGGAGCCTGGAACGCGGCGCATTTCAACAACCCCGGCTATGATGCGCTGCTGCTCGACTACTCGAAGGCGCGTGACCTCAATGCCCAGCGCCTTGCTGCCGGCAAGATCCAGACGCTTTTGCTTGACGAGACGCCGGCGATCATCAGCTACTTCTCGCAATACAGCCGGATTGTCAGCTCGAAGGTCGAAGGCGTGCGCTTCACCGCAATCTCGCATCTGCTGCTCGATCGCGTTTCCTTCGTCCAGGCATGATCGCGACATGCTGACCGGCCGCATTCTGTCAGCGCGTGTGGGCACACTTGTCCTCACGCTCTGGCTTGTCAGTGTCCTGGTTTTCTTCGCCGGGCAGGTTTTGCCCGGCGATGTCGGCCGCGTGATGCTCGGGCCGTTTGCCGACGCGCAGGCGGTGGCGGAGCTGAACAAGCGGCTGGGCGCCGACCAGCCAGTTCTCGTCCAGTATTGGCTCTGGTTCAGCAAGGCGGTGTCAGGCGATTTCGGCACCTCGCTTTCGATGCGCGCGCCGGTGGCCCCGTTCGTTCTGGAGAGCCTGAAGCGCTCCGCATCCCTTGCCGGCATTATTTTGGTCTTTCTCATTCCGCTCGGGGTTGGCGGCGGTGTCATCGCCGGTCTCAACGCCGGGCGCCTCATCGACCGGCTGATCGTGATGGCGGGCGTCTCCTTCGGCATCGTGCCGGATTTTGTGTCCGGCCTGATGCTGCTCATCGTTTTCGGCCTGTGGCTGAAGTGGTTCCCGATCTCAGGCGTTGCGCCGGATGGCGCGGGCTTCTGGACGCAAGGCTATTATCTGATCCTGCCGGCGCTGCCGCTGGTGCTCAATCTTGCCGGCTACATCGCCCGGATGACGCGGGCCGGCGTGATCGAGGCGATGGCCGCCGACTACACACGCACCGCCGTCCTGAAAGGGCTTGAGCGGCGCGAGATCATTCTTCGGCACGTGCTGCGCAATGCGCTAACCCCGACCATCGCGGTGCTGGCGACGCAGACCGGATACATGCTTGGCGGGCTGGTTGTGATCGAAGCGCTGTTCGGCATCCAGGGACTTGGCAATCTGGTTCTGAACGCGGCCAAGGCGCGAGATTTCCCGATGCTTGAAGCGGGCGTGCTGGTGATGGCGGCAATCTTCGTTCTTTCGGCGGCGGCGGGCGACTTCGTGCTGGCATTGCTCGATCCGCGGCAACGCCGTCGGACCTCGCCATGACGGATCTGACGGAGTTTCCCGCATCACGGCGCGCCGTGGCCGGTTTTCCGGCGGTGCGCAGGATCGGCAGTGCCTTCTCCGGACTGCCCCCATCGGTCGTGATCGGAACGCTGCTGCTACTGTTCTGGGTCGTATGCGCGGTAGCAGGCAATCTCTTCGTTCCGTATAATCCCTATGCCGAGGATTTTCTGGCGATGCTGACGCCGCCCGATGCCTCGCATTGGTTCGGGACCGATCAGCTCGGCCGCGACGTGCTGTCCCGCATTATCGTCGGATCGCGCGATATCCTGCTGGTTGCGCCGCTGGCGACGCTGGTCGGCGTTGCCGCCGGCAGCATCATCGGCCTGGTGCTCGGCTATTTCGATGGCCTCACCGATGCCATTGGCGCGCGGCTGCTCGATACACTGATGGCGTTTCCATTCATCGTTCTCGTCACCATGACGCTGGTGGCGATCGGGCCGTCGAACCTGACCGTCGTCCTGGTGATCGGCATCGCCTATGCGCCGCTGGTGGCGCGCACCGTCCGCGCCGCCGTGCGCGAGCAGAAGGAGCGCGACTATGTCAGCGCCGCCCGGCTTGGCGGCGAAGGCGCGCTCGCCATCATTTTCCTGGAGATATTGCCCAACATCAGGGAGACGATCCTCATCGAGTTCGTCACTCGGCTGGGCTACGCGTTCTTTTCGATTGCGACGCTGAGTTTTCTGGGCCTCGGCATCCAGCCGCCGTCGGCCGATTGGGGACTGGCTGTCGCCGACGGCTACGGTTTCCTGACCGGCGGTAAATGGTGGGTCGTCGTTTTCAATTCCGACGCGATCGTTTCACTGGTCATGGCAACGAACCTAATTGCCCAAGGCTTAGGCGCGTTTGAAAATGGTGATGGATGAATGCGAAGCCGTATTGATGGCCTGAGCTTCGGTCTGCTCGCTATACGGAATACGTCCATTAGCAGAACGGCATTTTTCTCCGCGAGGCCGAAAAATCGGAACGTAGTTCCTTATCTCTATAGATTTTGTCGAATATCGTCTGCCCCGGTTTGGAAATGACCCGATGCGCATGCGGGGTCTGGGAGATTGACGAGTTGGCACGGCTATCGGTTCTCGGAATATCCGGCGGCGTAAGCACACCATCGCGCACTACTGCGGTGGTCAACGCGCTGGTCAAGGCAGTCGCCTTGCGCGTCCCGGCAGACACCGGCCTGATCGAAATCACCGAGGCGGCGCCTTTGATTTTCGCCGGGTTGTCTCGTGGCGCGCTTGGCGCGTCTGGCGAAGCGATCATCCAGCGTGTCGAGAAGGCCGATCTGCTCGTGGTCGGAACGCCGGTCTACAGGGCGTCCTACACCGGCGCTCTCAAGCACCTGTTCGACCTTGTCGATTATCGTGCACTGACGGGCAAGACCGTGCTTCTCGCGGCGACCGGCGGAAGTCCATACCATGGCCTGGTTCTCGAACATCAGCTCCGGCCATTGTTCGGTTTTTTCGGGGCCGTCACCGTCCCGACCGGCGTCTACGGCGCGCCCGACGATTTCGTCGATGCCAAGATCGTCGGCGCAGCGATTATCGAGCGCATCTCACGGGCCGCTACCGAAGCGGTCTCGTTGCTTAATTCCAGTGATACAAACACTGCCGTCGCCACGCGCGTCGGTTGAAGCCAATCAAAAGGGGAAACGAACGAAATGACCTTGAATTCCGACGACGTGAAATTCGCCTACTGGGTCCCGAACGTTTCGGGCGGCCTTGTCATCTCCAACGTCGAGCAGCGGACAGGCTGGGACATCGACTATAACCGCAAGCTTGCTCAGATCGCCGAGGCCAACGGCTTCGACTACGCGCTGAGCCAGATACGCTTCACGGCCGGCTATGGCGCCGACAACCAGCACGAATCCGTATCGTTCAGCCATGCCCTGCTTGCGGCGACCACAACGCTGAAAGTCATCGCGGCGATCCTGCCCGGCCCATGGAATCCAGCGCTGGCGGCCAAGCAGATAGCCACCATCAACCACCTGACCAATGGCCGTGTCGCGGTCAATGTCGTCAGCGGCTGGTTCCGCGGTGAGTTCGCCGCCATCGGCGAGCTGTGGCTCGACCACGACGAGCGCTATCGCCGCTCGGAGGAATTCATCCGCGCGCTGCGCGGCATCTGGACCGAGGACAATTTCACTCTGAAGGGCGACTTCTATCGCTTTACCAACTACTCGATGAAGCCGAAGCCGATCGATCCGCAGCCGGAGATCTTCCAGGGCGGCTCATCACGCGCGGCGCGCGACATGGCTGCGCGGGTTTCCGACTGGTATTTCACCAACGGCAACACGCCGGAAGAGATCAAGAAGCAGGTTGACGACATCAAGACCAAGGCGAAGGCCAATGGCCACAAGGTCAAGATCGGCGTCAACGCCTTTGCCATCGCTCGCGAAACCGAGGCAGAAGCGCGCACCGTGCTCGACGAGATCATCGCCAAGGCCAATCCGGAGGCGGTGCAGGGTTTCGCCGATCAGGTCAAGAATGCCGGCAAGGCGTCGCCGGAAGGCGAGGGTAACTGGGCGAAATCCTCGTTCGAGGATCTTGTCCAATACAATGACGGCTTCCGCAGCAATCTCATCGGCACGCCGGAACAGATTGCCGAACGCATCCTCAAGCTGAAGGATGCCGGCGCGGATCTGATACTGCTCGGCTTCCTGCATTTCCAGGAAGAGGTAGAGTTCTTCGGCAAGCGCGTCATCCCTCTGGTGCGCGAACTGGAAGCGGCGCGCGACAGGGAGCTCGTCGCCGCGGAATAGGACACGCGCGGCCTTCAGGCCGCCGCCGGCACGCCTTCAAAATCAGGGACGTTTCATGATTGGTGCTTCGCTGGGAGCCGCCGCATACGAGCGCGCGCCCGAAATTTCCGGCATTCTTGCTGGTGCTGGTCCCGTCGAGGACACGCGCCCGGCGCGCCTGTCGGCAAAGGCTGATGCGATCCTGGCGCTGGGCGGGATCAGCATTTCTTTTGGTGGCGTCATGGCATTGCGGGATGTCGACCTCGAGGTCAAAAGCCGCGAGATCCGCGCGGTGATCGGTCCCAATGGCGCCGGCAAATCCTCGCTGATCAACATCATCAGCGGCCTCTATCACGCCGATCAGGGCAAGATCGCGATCGATGGCCAGTCCTTCTCCCGGGTGTCGGCAAGCCGTCTGGCACGGCTCGGCGTCGCGCGCACCTTCCAGAACCTGGCACTGTTCGGTGGGCTTTCAGTGAGCGACAACATCGCGTCGGGCCGCGTCCACACCCGGCGCGCCAGCTTCGTCGAACATATCGCCGGTCTACCGCGCGCCCGGCGCGAAGATGCCGCGATCGCTGAAAAGGTCGACCAGACAATCGCCTTCCTGCATCTCGAGGCCGTCGCCGATCGCCTGGTCGCAACGCTGCCCTACGGCCTGCAGAAGCGGGTCGAACTGGCGCGCGCGCTTGTCGCCGAGCCGAAGATCCTGCTGCTCGACGAGCCGATGGCCGGCATGACGGCGACCGAGAAGGCCGAGATGGCCGGTTTCGTGCGCGCAGCGCGCGACCGGCACGACGTCACCATCATCCTCATCGAACACGACATCGGCGTGGTCATGGGGCTCTCCGACCGCGTCGCCGTGCTCGACTACGGCCGCAAGATCGCCGACGGGACACCGGCCGAGGTCAGGGCCAATCCGGCGGTGATCCGGGCCTATATCGGCACCGCCGAAGGCGAACATGGCGAGGGCATCTGATGAGCTACTATGATTTCCTCTTCGTCATCGAGGTGCTGGTCGGTGGCTTGCTCTCAGGCGTCATGTATTCGCTCGTCGCCATCGGTTTCGTGCTGATCTACAAGACGTCGGGCGTGCTGAACTTCGCGCAAGGGTCGATGGTGCTGTTCGCCGCACTCACCTTTGTCAGCCTTGTCGAACGCGGCATCCCGTTTGCGCTTTCGCTGCTCATTACCCTCGCGGTCATGGTTGCGCTGGGCTTCACCATCGAGCGAACTGTGCTGAGGCCGCTGGTCAATCGCTCGCCGATGACGCTGTTCATGGCCACGCTTGGCCTGTCTTACATCATTGAAGGCGCTGCCCAGTTGGTGTGGGGCACGCAGGTGCACGGGCTCGATCTCGGCATCGACGACACGCCGTTCGAGGTCGGCGGTATCCTGATATCGTCGTTCGATCTTCTTGCTGCAGGCATTGCCGCGGCGATGGTCGCCGGCTTGAGCGCATTCTTCTATTGGACCCGGATCGGGCTGGCGTTTCGCGCCGTCGCAGACGACCAGTTCGCGGCGCTCGCCGTCGGGCTGCGGCTGCCCCGGATCTGGGGGACGGTGTGGACGGCCGCGGGGTTCGTGGCACTGGTCGCGGGACTTTTGTGGGGCGCGCGCCTCGGCGTCCAGTTCTCGCTGTCGCTGATCGTGCTGAAGGCGCTGCCGGTACTGGTGCTTGGCGGCTTCGATTCCATCCTCGGCGCCATCGTCGGCGGCCTCATCATCGGCGCCAGCGAGAAGCTCGCCGAGGTCTACCTCGGACCCTTTGTCGGTGGCGGCATCGAAGGCTGGTTCGCCTATGCGCTGGCGCTGGTCGTCCTGCTGGTGCGCCCCTCCGGGCTGTTTGGCCAGAAGACTGTCGAAAGGGTCTGACCGATGGCCGTGCAAGCGCTCGATGCCGCAAGGCGTCCAATCGACTGGCAGAAGTTAGCTCTGCCGGCCGCCCTGATTGCCGTCGCCTACGGCCTGATCCCCACCTATGCGTCGAGCTATTTCGTCGAGGCGATCCTGTTGCCGTTCCTGGCGCTCAGCCTGGCGGCGGTCGGCCTCAACCTTTTGACCGGCTATTGCGGCCAGCTTTCGCTGGGCTCCTCCGCCTTTATGGCGGTCGGCGCTTTCGCCGCCTACAATTTCAACCTTCGGGTCGAAGGACTGCCGCTGGCTGCGACCATGATCCTGGCCGGGATTTCAGCCGCCGGCATCGGCGTCGTGTTCGGATTGCCGAGCCTGCGCCTGCGCGGCTTCTATCTCGCCGTCTCGACGCTCGCCGCCCAGTTCTTCGTGCAGTGGGCGCTGACCAAGTTCGGCTGGTTCTCCAACGACAACCCTTCCGGGGTGATCTCGGCGCCGCACCTTGCCGTTGCGGGCTTCTCGCTCGACAGGGCGACGGGCCGCTACCTGCTCTCGGTGACCACGGTCATCGTGCTCACGGCGCTCGTCTGGCGCCTGGTCAACAGCGCGACCGGCCGCAATTTCATCGCCGTGCGCGACAACGAAACCGCCGCGCGGGTGATCGGCGTCCCTGTGCTGAAGACCAAGCTGCTCGCGTTCGCCATCTCGTCCTTCATCATCGGCGTCGCCGGGGTGCTGTGGGCCTTCACCTATCTGCGCACGGTCGAGCCGGCCGGCTTCAATCTCGACCGCTCGTTCCAGATCCTGTTCATCATCATCATCGGCGGGCTGGCCTCGATACGCGGCGCCTTTCTGGGAGCGGCGTTCATCGTCATCTCTCCGCTCATCCTGTCGCGGCTTGGCGCCTTCCTGTTTGGCGGACTGTTCGATTCGGGTGTTCTCGACATGAGCCAGCGCATCGTGCTCGGCGCGCTCATCATCATCTTCCTCATCGCGGAACCGAACGGGCTGTCGGCCCTCTTCGACCGCCTGAAACGACGGATCGGCTCAAGGTCCAGCTGAGCGCCGCTCGACATCCTCTCACGGACCACAACCTCAGGAGACGCAATCCATGACCTTCTTCAGTCACCTCAAGAAAGCGGCGATCGCCACGGCCTTCGTCCTCGGCGCGACGGCGGTCCACGCCGACGAGCAGTATTTTCCCCTGCAGAGCTACCGCGTCGGCCCTTATGCCGCCGGCGGCACCGGCTTCTTCGGCGGCTTCATCGACTATCTCAACCTGATCAACATCCGCGACGGCGGCGTCAACGGCGTCAAGCTGACCTGGAGCGAGGGCGAGACGCAGTATGAGGTCGAGAAAGGCGTCGAGGTCTATGAACGATTGAAGAGCAATCCCGGCATCGCCGCCTGGAACCCGCTTTCGGTCGGTATCGCCTATGCCATGATCGACCGCATCACCGATGACAAGGTGCCGCTGATCACCATCAACCACGGCCGCACCGACACCACGGACGGACGCGTGTTCCCTTACGTCTTCCCGCTGCTGCTCAATCCCTACAGCGAGACCTCGGGCATCGTGAACTATATCGCCTCCAAGGAAGGTGGCCTCGACAAGCTCAAGGGCAAGAAGATCGTCGTGCTCTATCACGGCTCGCCCTATGGCAAGGAGACGATTCCGATCTATGAGCTGCTGTCGCAGAAATACGGCTTCGAGCTGTCGCAGATCGAGGTTCCGCATCCAGGCAACGAGCAGCAGGCGCAGTGGCTGACGATCCGTCGCGAGCATCCCGACTATGTGGTGCTGCGCGGCTGGGGCGTGATGAACCCGGTTGCGCTCAAGACCGCGCAGAAGACCGGCTTCCCGGCCGATCACATCGTCGGCAATGTCTGGTCGAATTCGGAAGAGGATGTGATCCCCGCGGGCGATGCCGCCAAGGGCTATACGGCCATCACCACCCAGGCGTCAGGCGAGCAGTATCCGGTGGTCCAGGAGATCGTCAAAACGGTCTACGGCGCCGGCAAAGGCAATCTCGACGAAAAGAGCCGTATCGGCTCGGTCTACCACAATCTCGGCATCGTCAACGGCATCCTCAATGTCGAGGCGGTCCGCATCGCGCAGACCAAGTTCGGCAACCGCACGCTCACCGGCGACGAAGTCCGCTGGGGCTTCGAGCATCTCAAGCTCGATCCGGCACGCGTCGAGGCACTGGGCGCCAAGGACCTGTTCCACTCGATCAACGTCTCCTGGGACAATCACGAAGGTGACGGCTACGTGACCTTCCAGCAGTGGGACGGCAAGAAGTGGAACGTCGTCTCCGACTGGATTGCGCCCGACTGGAAGCTGCTGCGTCCGATCATCGAGAAGTCGTCCGAGGCCTATGCCAAGGAAAAGGGCATTAAGATCCGCACGGCCGAAGACGCCGAAGCAGTGGTCAGCAACTGAAGTCCAACAACTCGCGGGCCGCCCCCCCGGCCGGCCCCCAGTTAATGCCCATTTGGGGTGAAACCTGTGGAACCCCGCAAAAAAACAACAGTGAGTGACCCCCGCGGGGGGCCGGGAACACCGCCGCCCACCCCC
>NZ_JAMYRZ010000047.1:0-40815 GCF_040321675.1 Mesorhizobium sp. M0296 | reverse complement strand
GCCGGGCGGATCTGCTGCACTGGTCTAGCCTGCCCTCATCACCTGCGTTGGCGTCAACGGCTTTGGCAGCGTCGCTCGACAGGGCTGGGACATCATGACGGAGTCGCGTTAGACATTCCAGCGAGACGAAGGCCATGAAGTTCGGGACGTGGGTCAGAATTCCCCGTGGTCTTGCTTTGGTAATGTCCAGGAAGGGGCGCATTGCTGCCATTCGCAACGAGAGAATGAAGGCCTCCGACGAGTCAGAAGTGCCCACCAACACGCTCCCACGCCGACGGTGCTTTCACTGCTTGTAGCAGTGCTCGCGGTGCCATTGTAGGAAATGAGGATGCGGGCGTTCAAAATGTCGACTGGGCGTAAGTGCTCGACCGGTTTTGTTTATGAATCCCTGCACGCTGTCGAGATCGTTGACCTGCCGGGAGATCATGATTTCCAAATCGTCGGATAGGCTGATCAACCCGCGATCGAACATCCAATGCGCGGTGCCGGACAATGCGATCCCATTGTTGATGATATCGGGACCATTGGCTTCAACCGGTCGAACATGCGCGGCGGAGACCTCCGCTCGGCCGCCGCCGTTTATCAACTTGAGTCCCGTGATCGCACAGCGCTCATCATAGGCGCGCAAGACGATGCGGCGAAAAATACGATCCCGCACGATTCGCGACGCGATGTAACTCACGCGATCACGGCTCTGCTCCAACTCAAATGGCGCCTGCTCGTCTTGAAAGCCAAGCGACGTCCCGATCTCATCAACGCGCGGCAGCAACGACTCATTGCTGCCCAGGCCGAGATCGATAATGCGGTTGAAGTCACTTAGACCGATTGGGCGGACGGCAGATTGGGCGCGACCGGAAATCCGTCCTTCCTCGTTGAGTTCACTCTTCTCCACGATGCCATTCGCCCCGTTGAACGAAACAGGATTGGCGAAGTCGAGATAGGTCCCGGGCTCAATCAGAGCGAGGTACATGTCAGGCTTCGCAGGATCGGGGATGACCTGTTGGACTTTGGCTACGGCGAAATAGCCGCGGCTCTCTTCTACCTTGCTGGGCTCATAATAGATGATCCAGTCGCCTACGCATGCTTCGACGCGGCGCAGATACTGGCTAGGAAACTGGTATTGCTCAGCGGGGCGGTCGTTGTAGATCGAATCTGACCGGTGAATGAAGACCCCGAATCCCATGATCTTTTTACAGTTCGTTTTTTGGAGATATCTGCCTCAGATACCAATCCGATCTTGGGAGCTTAGTCCAGGTCGGAGAAGTTTTTCCCCACAGTATCGGTCCTTGGGAGCGAATAAGCGAATAGGGAAAGCCCTCCCCTTGAAAATGCGCGGCGCTAGTTGACGGTGCAGTTCGCACAAGACCCGCACGGCCCGTCCCGACAGAGACAGAAAGGAACCCGCCATGCGAAAACTCATCGTCACCGAATTCATCAGCGTCGACGGATCGCCGAGGTCGAGAAGCTGCCGAGCGTGGCCTGGCGCGCCGAATGGCGTCGCTCTCCCGCGATTGATGCGATCGAGTTCGCAGCCACCAGGCGGAAGGCGCCCTTTCTTGCTGCTGCGGACTTCTTGATTCAGCCACAAGCCCAAATTGCTGGATTTGGCGGCCCAGGAAGTATACGCTTGGTTTTTGGTTCAGCGATGGAACAGAGACTAGCCGCAATTCTGGCTGCCGATATGGCGGGCTACAGTCGGCTAATGGAGGCCGATGAATCCGGCACGCTCGCACGCCTTCGGACCCATCGCATAGAACTGGTCGATCCCGCCATCGCGAAGAACAAGGGCCGGATCATCAAGACCACCGGAGACGGCATGCTCGTTGAGTTCCAGAGCGTGACCGATGCCGTGAAATGCGCCGTGGAAATCCAACAGCGTATGAAACGGCGCAATTCGGATGTGCCGCAAGAACGGCGCATCGAATTCAGGATCGGCATAAATCTCGGCGACATCATTTTCGACGATGAGGATATTTTCGGCGACGGCGTCAATATTGCCTCGCGCATCGAGCAACTCGCCGACGTCGGCGGTATCTGCGTGACCGCAGCGGTGGCGACCCAAATTGCCGACCGTCTCGAAATTGCCATGGAGGACCTGGGCGAGAAGACGTTAAAGAACATCAGCCGCCCGGTTCGCCTCTATCGCGTTGGGTTTGACAGTCCTGCCCTGCCAGAAGTCGAGGCAAAGCGATCCATCTCGAAACCTTCGATAGTGGTGCTGCCATTCACCAACATGAGCGGCGATCCCGAGCAGGAATTTTTCGCGGACGGACTGACCGAGGACATCATCACCGAACTGTCCCGCCACCATGAGCTGTTCGTCATTTCGCGCAATTCCAGCTTCGTCTACAAGAACCGCGCCGTGAATGTGCGCGAGGTGGCCGAGAAACTCACCGTCCAATACCTGGTGGAGGGAAGCGTCCGCAAGATCGGCGACAGGGTGCGCGTGACGGTTCAGCTCATCGATACGGCGAACGACGCTCATATTTGGGCAGACAAGTATGACCGGAAGCTGGATGACATATTCGCGATTCAGGATGAGGTGACCGCGGCGATCGCAGCCACGCTGCCCGGTCGTGTCGAGGCGGCTCAGCGGGACCAGCTCGCGCGGGCGAAACCCGCAAACATGGCCGCGTATGAATGTGTGCTTGCTGCCAAGGTGCTGCATCACCGAAGCACCATTGCGGATAATGAACGCGCGCAAACCTTGATAGAAAGGGCCGTCACGCTCGACCCCGATTATGCCCATGCCCATGCCTGGCGGGCCTGCATTCTTGGCCAGGCCTGGGTCCATAACTGGTGCGAAGACAGGGATGCCGTCTGGAACAACATTATGACGGCGCTGGACAGGGCGCTGGCGCTGGACAACAACGATGCCGATGTCCATCGCATTCTCGCGGCCGTGAACGTGAACAACAATGAGCTGACCACAGCGCGCTACCATCAAGAACGGGCGCTGGCCCTCAATCCCAATTACGACCTCGTGGTGGTGCAGCAAGGCGAGTTATTGACGTGGCTGGGGAGGCCGGAAGAGGGAATTGAATGGATCCGCAAGGCAATGCAGTTGAACCCGCACCACCCGGAGAGGTTCTGGAGCCATCTGGGAAAGGCGCATTTCGCCGCGCGCCAGTATGGCGAGGCGATCGAAGCTTTCATGCATCTGTCAACCATGGACTCGGCTCAGCACGCTTTCGCCGCTGCCTGCTACGGCTGGCTCGGCGACGAAATCGCGGCCGCGGCGCATCTAGGCAAGATCAGAACGCTCGATCCCCAATTCGACCTCGATTCATTTATCGCCACCCTGCACTTTGCCCAGGAGTCTGATGTGCAGCACGTCCGCGAAGGACTGCTGAAAGCCGGAATTGCCCACCTGTAGGCAGCCCGTGACTACGACCCAGATCCAATCTGGGACAGGCAAAAAAAGACCGGCCCCCGATGCGGACCTTGTGGCATGACCGAACGACGGGCAGGTCGGAGAAGCTTTTCCCACGGTATCGGTCTTTGGAAGCGAACAGGGAAAACCCTCCCCGTGAAAAAGCGCCGCGCTAGTTGACGGCGCATGTCGCATAAGGCCCGCGCCATTCGGCCCTGCCAGAAAGGAACCCGCTATGAGAAAACTCATTGTTACCGAATTCATCAGCGTCGATGGCATTGCCGAGGTTGAAAAGCTGCCGAGCGTGGCCTGGAACGATGAGATGCAAAAGTTCAAGGACGACGAGCTTGCCGACAGTGGCGCCATGCTGTTGGGGCGCACGACCTATGAGATTTTTGCCGGCTCGTGGCCCAAGGAGACCGGAGACTTCGCCGACCGGTTCAATGCGCTGCCGAAATATGTCGCCTCGACCAGCTTGCAGGCGCTCGACTGGCAGCCGGCCGAGCTGCTGCAGGGCGCGTTGCCGGACGCGGTCAGAGGGCTGAAGCAAGGCAGCGGCGGCAACATCTATGTGCATGGCAGCCTCAGCGTCGCGCAGGAATTGCTGCGCCACGGCCTGGTCGACCGCATCCGCCTGCTCAGCTATCCCGGTGCCGTCGGCCAGGGCAAGCTGCTGTTCCCGCCCGGCGCGCAATTGCCGCTCGAGCTGATCTCCGCCACGCAATTCAGCAACGGCGTAGTGGCGCTGGAGTATGCGGCTGGGATGGCGTGATGAGCCAATCTCCCCCCTTGAGGGGGAGATGCCCGGCAGGGCAGAGGGGGGCGTCTCGCGTAATGCGCCAACCCCTACCGACGCAAGAGGGAGGCCGCGCCCGGTCGAACCGACCCCCTCTGGCCTGCCGGCCATCTCCCCCTCAAGGGGGGAGATCGCAGCTTCGCCCATCAGCGCCCCCGCCCGCCTGCCTCTACCTTCTGCACGGCCGCGATCAGCATCTCGACAAACCTCGTCACCTTGGGCGGGCGGAAGCGGGCGGCGGGGTAGACTGTGTAGATGCCGCCGGAGGGCAGCCGCCACTCGGGCAGGATCTGCACCAGCCGCCCGGCGGCCAGTTCGTCCCGCACCAAAAAGTCCGGCAGCACCGACAGGCCGGCGCCGGCGCGGACCGCTGCCAGCACTGCCGGCGTTGCGTCGATGGCGATCGTTGCCTGCATGCGCACGGCCTGCTGCTCGTCATCGCCGCTCGAAAATTGCCATAGCAGCGGTTCGCGCAGCGCCATGTTGGCGACGAAGGGCAGCCCGGCGAGGTCTTGCGGTTCGCCGGCGGTGAACCGGCCTGCAAAGCCGGCGCCGCATACCATGAATTGCTGGAAGGTGCCGATGCGCCGGGCCTGCAGGCTGGAATCGGCCAGCCAGCCGACGCGGATGGCCACGTCGATGTGGCCGGAAACCAGGTCGATCGTCTCGTCGCCCAGCGTCAGCTCCACCCGGCAGGCGGGATAGCGCGCGCTGAAGGCGGCGACCACCGGCACCACCGCCGATGTGCCGTAGTCGTTGGACGCGGCGATGCGCAGCGTGCCGGTCGGCTCGGCGGCGGCCTGCGCGAGCTCGTCGAATGCATCCTCGGCCTGCTGCAGGACCTGCAGGCAGCGGGCATGGAACGTTCGGCCGGCCTCGGTCGGATGGACGCGCCGCGTCGTGCGGATCAGCAGCGTCGTTCCGACATCGCGCTCCAGCCGCGCCACCTGCTGGCTGACCACCGCCTTGGTGATGCCCAGCCGCTCGGCGGCCCGCGTGAACGAGCCGGCATCGACCACCGCCGCGAAATAGGCCAGCCGGTTCAGGTTCATGCTTCGCTCATAGCAGGGGCAGTCTCATTGTCAGGCAATGGCATACATTACGTCTATTTTGTCGGCCTTCAATACGCATTCCGCTTTTGCCATCTTGCGGGCATCGAGGCCGCCGAATTCCGGATCCCAGGAGACATCCATGTTCACACGGAGAAGCATCATGAAAACCACCCTCGCCGCCGGCGCTGCCGCGGTCTTTGCTCCCGCCGGGCTTGGCCATGCGGCCGGCGGGCTTTCCTGGAAACATTTCCCCGCCGGGCAAAACGGCTTCTTCCGCGCCCCGGTGCTGGTCTCCGGCGCCACCGAAGCCGTGCTGATCGATGGCGGTTTCACTTACCCCGACGGCCGGGCCGTGGCCGAGGCGATCAAGGCGACCGGCAAGACGCTCACCACCATCTATGTCAGCCAGTCCGACCCGGACTATTATTTCGGCCTCAAGCCGATCAAGCAGGCGTTCCCGCAGGTACGGGTGATCGCCGCAGCCGAGACGGTGGCCGCCATCAACGGCAATGTCGAAAAGAAGCTCGCCGTCTGGGGGCCGCAGCTCAAGGAGAACGGCCCGCAGGCGCTAGCCGACGTCGTCATCCCCGAAGCATTCGACGGCAAGACGCTCAGCGTCGATGGCGAGACCATCGAGATCGTCGCCGCGGAAGGCCTCGCCAACCGGCGCTATCTCTTCGTGCCGTCGCTGAATGCGGTGTTCGGCGGGGTGATGATCTTTGCCGGCGTGCATGTCTGGACCGCCGACACGCCGACCAGGGAACTGCGCGCCGCCTGGCTCGCCAATCTCGAAAAGATCGCGGCGCGCAAGCCGGCAATCGTCGTGCCCGGGCACATGACGCCTGAGGCCGCTACGGATCTTTCAGGCGTCGAGCACACCAAAACCTATCTCGTCGCCTTCGAGGAAGAACTGGCCAAGGCCAAGGACGCGGCCGCACTGAAGAGCGCCATGGAAGCCCGCTTCCCCGGTCTCGGCATGGGCGTGGCGCTCGACATCGGCTCCAAGGTTGCCACCGGCGAGATGAAGTGGGGCTGAGATGGCCGCCAATCGCGAGCTGATCCGCGCCACTTACGAAGGATTACGCTCATGGTCCAGCGGGCGCTGACGCTCGACGACTGATGGCTGTCATCCGCCGAGACGGTTCGTGCGCTTGCTGGCTTCGGCCTTGGCGCGGGCCTCGACCGCCTTCTCGATCTCGCGCTTCAGCTCGTCCTTGATCGCCACCGTCTCGGCCATCAGCGCCTCGACCTTCATGAAATCGAGCACCCGGTATTTCGACACCGCCGGCCTGATCAATATGTCGGGCCGGCTCTGGTTCAGCTTGCTGGCGATGATCGACTGCATCATCAGCTGCGTGGCGCCGAACATCAGGTCGACGGAGGTCGGGAATTTGCGGCCCGCCTCGGTCGGCGCGCCGACCACGTCGACGGCGATGATGATGTCGGCGTCGAGCTCGATCAGGTCGAACGGCACGGGATTGTAGATGCCGCCGTCGATCAGCAGCCTGCCGTCGCGCATCACCGGGCGGAACACCGCCGGGATCGCCGCCGAGGCGGCCAGCGCCGAATGCAGCTCGCCTTCGTCGAACACGGCGAGCTGGTGGCCATAAAAGTCCGTTGCCGTCACCTTCAGCGGTATCTTCAATTCGGCGAAGGTTTCGGGAATGGCGTCGGGCAGGAACGCCTTGAGGATGCGCTCGACATTGAACTGGCTGACCCGCAGGCCGCCCTGCAACGCTTCGGCAAAAGTGCCGGGCCGCGCCCGCCACATGCGCGTCGCCACTTCGGCGCGGCGGCCGAGGATCGAGCGCGTATAGTCGTGGATGTCCTTGCCGGTCATGCCCGAGGCCATGCCGGCGCCCATGATGGCGCCGATCGACGAGCCGGCGATTGCTGCCGGCCTTATGCCCAGCTCGTCCAGCGCCTCGATGACATGGATATGCGCCAGCCCACGCGCCCCGCCGCCGCCAAAGGCGATGCCGAAGCTAGGGCTCATCCCTTGTTGGCCGCGCCGAGCTTCGGCCCGACCACCATGACGGCCGGCTCGGCGGAGAGCAGCTTTTTCGCCACCTCTTTCACCTGATCCAGCGTCACCGCGTTTATCAGGGCGGCGCGGCGCTGCATGTAGTCGATGCCGAGCTTGCCGAGCTGGATCTCGAGCAGCGTTGAGGCGATCGCGCCGGAGGAATTCAGATTGTTGATGGCATAGGCGCCGATCATGTATTTCTTGGTCGCCACCAGCTCGGCTTCGGTCGGCCCCTCCTCGGCCATGCGCTTGACCACGTCGCGCACCACGGCCAGCGTCTCGGCCGCCCTATCGGCGCGGGTCGAGGTGGTGATGGACAGCGCCTCGGAATGCTGGTGGTCGACGAGGTCGGAGCTGACGCTGTAGGCCAAGCCGCGCTTCTCGCGCACCTCGTCGAACAGCCGCGAGGTGAAGGTGCCGCCGCCGAGGATCTCGTTCATCAGCACCGCGGCGAAGAAATCCGGCGCATTCCGCTTCACGCCGGGATAGGCGAGTTGCAGCGAGGCCTGCGGCTGGTCGTAAACGACCTCGAGCTGCTGGCCGAGCTTCAGGTCGATGTCGGGAACGGGCGTGAGCGCCTGCTTTTCCGGCAGGCTGCCGAACACAAGGTCGAGCTTCTGCTTCAGCGTCTCGGCGTCGATGGCGCCGACCACCGCGATATGCAAGCCGTCACGGGCGAAACTTGCCTTGTGGAAGGCGCTGAGATCGGCCGGCGTAATCGTCGCGATGCTTTGCCTGGTGCCCTGGTCGGGCCGCGCATAGGGATGCCTGCCGTAGATCGCGTCCAGCCATTTGCGTTGGGCGAGCGTATCGGGATCGCGCTCGTTGGCGATGATGCCGGACAGGATTTGCGAGCGGATGCGGTCGATCGGCACCTGGTCGAAGCGCGGCTGGTTGACCGCCACCCGCAACAGGTCGAAGGCGCCGTCGCGCTGCTCGGCCAGCATGCGCATCGAGCCGTAGATGCCGTCGCGCTGCGCATCGAAGCTCATCTCGGCGCCGACATCGTCAAGCTTGATCTGGAAGGCCTCGCTGTCGAGGTTGCCGGCACCTTCGTCGAACAGGCCGCTCATCAGATTGGCAAGCCCTTCCTTACCGGGCGGATCCTGCGTCGCGCCGCCATCGAAAACGAAGCGGATGGCGACGATCGGCACCGAATAATCCTCCACCAGCCAGGCGGCAATGCCCTTCGACGAGGTCACCTCCTGGATGTTCATGGCGGCGCGAGCGGAAAGCGCCGGCAGGAGGAGGAAGACGAGGGAGAGAATGAGGGTGGCCAGAAGAGGGCCGGCGCGCCAATTGCCAAGGTCGGCGCCGCCCCTCATCGCCCTGCCGGGCACTTCTCCCCGTATAGTGACGGGGAGAAGGGGCTGGCCGCTGTCCCGGCGCTCGCTCTGCAAACGCTGAAGATTGGCGAAACCGTCGGTGGCGGCGCCCCTCTCCCCGTCCCTATACGGGGAGAGGATGCGGGCAGGCAGGTGAGGGGCGGCGCCGACGCTCAAACTCATCATCAAATCAATTCCCAGCCTGGGTTTCGGGAAGCAAATAACCGGTCGTTGCGTGGTTGAGATTGAGATAGCGGGCAGCGACTTCCTTGACCTGGTCGGCGGTGACCTTGCGGATGCGGTCCGGCCATTGCTGGACGTCCTGGACGTTACCGCCTGTGGCGAGCGTCGAGCCGTAGATGTTGGCCATGTCCTCCTGCTTGTCGCGGGCAAAGATCATCGAGCGTACGAAACGGTCCTTGGATTTTTCCAGCTCGTCGCTGGTGACGCCGTCTTTCGCGATGCGGGCGATCTCGGCGTCGACCGCGGCCTCGATGTCGGCAAGCTTGGCATCGCCGCGCGGCGCGCCGTAGACGGTGAAATTGGTGTCGTCGAGCATGGCGCCCTGGAAGAAGGCGCCGGCCTCGGCGGCGATGCCTTGCCTGACGACAAGCTCCTGGTAGAGCCGGCTGCGGTTGCCGCCCCCGAGGATTTCGGACAGCACGTCGAGCGCTTCGGCTTCGCCGGGCTTTGCCGTGTGATAGGACGGGACCACCCATTGCGTGGTAAAGCTCGGCACGCTGACGCGCCCGTCGGTCAGCGTCACCGTGCGCCTGGTGTTCTGCTCGGGCTCGACGGGGCGGATGCGCGGCGGCAGATCCGGGCCGCGCGCGATCTTGCCATAGGTCTTTTCGGCCAGCGCCTTGACCGTTTCCGGCTCGACATCGCCGGCCACCACCAGCACGGCGTTATTGGGTGTATAATATTTGTTGTAGAAAGCCATCGCGTCGGTGCGGTTCAGCTTCTCCATCTCCTGCATCCAGCCGATGACCGGAATGCGATAGGGCTGGTTCTGCCACAGCGTGGCGTCGATCTCCTCGTCGAGCACTGCCTGCGGATTGCTATCGATGCGCGAGCGGCGCTCCTCGAGGATGACGTCGCGCTCGGTTTTGATGACGTCGTCGTTGAGGATGAGATTGCGCATGCGGTCGGCCTCGAAGCCCATCATCTCACCGAGCGCCTGCGGCACCACCGTCTCGTGAAAGGCGGTGTAGTCGTAGGAGGTGAAGGCGTTGTCCGAGCCGCCGATGGCGGCGACGGCACGGTCGAGCTCGCCCGCCGCATGGTTGCTGGTCGCCTTGAACATCAGATGCTCGAAGAAATGGGCAATGCCGGACTTGCCCGGCGGCTCGTCGGCGCTGCCGATCTTGTACCAGACCATATGGGTGACGATGGGGGCGCGGTGATCGGGGACGACGACGACCTCCATGCCGTTGTCGAGCAGGAAATCGGTCACGACGCCATCGTCAGGATTGTTATCCGCCAGAGCCGGCGCGGCCATCACCAGAGCCAGTCCCAAGAGCGTTCCGCGCAGCCATTCAGCCTGAAATGTCATAGATGGCTCCGGTTTGTGGTGGGACGATAGGCGGGGTTGCTGGTCGAGGCAAAGCGAATTGTTCGTCATTTTGAAGGCGCCACCGTGGAAGCCGAACTCAGGCGGCCTCGATGAACCGGATGACCGTCTCGCCATAGTTGCGCTCGTCGACAACCGAAAAGCCCGGCGCTGCCTCGAACGGCGCCGCCGCCACTTCCTCGACGACGCAGAGCGCGCCAGGGGCGAGCCAACCACCGGCCTTGGCCGAGCGCAACGCACGTTCGCCAAGGCCTTTGCCATAGGGCGGATCGGCGAAGACCAAGCCGAATGCGGCGATGGTGCCTGCCTCGCCCAAGCCCGTCGCGTCGCGGCGGAATATCTTGGTGCGGCCGGTGAGGCCGAAGGCCTCGACATTGGTGCGGATCAGGCCGCGCCCTTCGGCGGATTCTTCGATGAAGACAGCGTAGGAGGCGCCGCGCGAAAGCGCTTCGAGGCCGAGTGCGCCGGTGCCGGCGAACAGGTCGAGCACGCGCGCGCCGTCCAGTTTTTCAGGAAAGCGATGCGCCAGCACGTTGAAGACCGCCTCACGCGTGCGGTCGGTGGTCGGGCGGATGGCAAAGGTGCGGGGCGTCGCCAGCGGACGCCCGCGAAACTCACCGCCGACGATCCGCATTGCTTCCTTTCGGGCCGCCGCGCGGCCGGTCGCCACCGCCATCCGGGCGCTCGCCGCGCGGTTTGCCGAACGGCTTTGCACCGCCGCCTTGCGGCTTGCCGCCGGGCTTGCCGTAAGACGGCTTGAACGATGCCTTGCGCGCCTTGATTTCTGCCGCCTTGGCGGCGTCTGCCTCCGCCCTGCCCTTGCCGATCGGCCGTGCGCCTGGCGCCATCCAGACATTGGCCTTGCGCTGGCCCGGCGGCTCGATCGGCCGCTGCTCGCGTTCGGATTTTTTCCCACCGAAGCCGCCACGAGGCTTGTCGCCACGGGGTTTGTCCCCGAAGTCGCTGCGTTCAGGTCTGGGGCCACGCTCGCCAAAGCTCTTTTTTGGCCCAAAGCTCCTGTCAGGGCTTGTCGACAGCTTGCCGAGCGCTTCGTCGCGGCTGCCCTCGCGCCGCTTGCGGTTCTTGATCAGGCCGCCCTCGCCGATCGGCCGGCGTTCGCCGTCGCGGGTGAATTTCGGCCGCTCGGGCTCCTCCTCGCGCTCACGCCTGACCGGCTTGTTGGAAAACGGCTTGGCGATATCGGCGTCGAAATTGGCGCCGGATTCTTCGACCAGACGCTCGCCGAGTTGGTCGCGCAGCACGCGGCCCTTGATCTCCAGTACATGGCCTTCCGGTAAATCGTCGAGCTGGAACGGCCCGTAGGAAATACGGATCAGCCGCGTCACGTCGAGACCGAGCGCGCCCAGGATGTTCCTGACCTCGCGGTTCTTGCCTTCGCGCAGGCCGAGTGTCAGCCAGGCGTTCGAGCCCTGCTCGCGGTCGAGCGTCGCTTCGATGGCGCCGTAAAAGACACCGTCGACGGCAATGCCTTCGCGCAGGCCGGCAAGCGCGCTTTCCTCGACCTTGCCGTGGACGCGCACGCGGTAGCGTCGCAGCCAGCCGGTCGCCGGCAGTTCGAGCACGCGCGACAGGCCGCCATCATTGGTGAGCAGCAGCAGGCCTTCGGTGTTGATGTCGAGCCGGCCGATGGTCATCAGCCGCGGCAGCCCAGGCGGCAGCACGTCGAAGACGGTCTTGCGGCCTTCGGGATCGCGGTTTGTCGTGACCACGCCGGCCGGCTTGTGGAACAGGAACAGCCTGGTGCGCTCGATCGGCGGGATCTCCATGCCGTCGAGATGGATGATGTCGCCGGGCATGACGTTGAAGGCCGGCGAGGACAACACCTTGCCATTGACCTTGACGCGGCCGGCCGCAATCAGTTCCTCGGCGTCGCGGCGCGAGGCCAGGCCGGCACGCGCCAGCCGCTTGGCAATGCGTTCGCCGGCTTCTTCCGTTGCCTCGACGCGACGCGGGCGCGGCTTGAAGCCGCCTTCCGATGCCGCCTGTGCCCTTTGTGCCCCTTGCGGACGATCGCCAAAATCACGCTTGGGACGGTCGAAACGCCTCTCGCCGCGCTCGCTTTCGGCAGCTGCTGGCCGGTCGCCGCGCGGTGCGTAAGGCTTGCGCGGACCTTCGCGCTTTTCATAAGGCGTGCCCTCCGGACGCGGCCCTTTGCTGAACGGCCTGTCGCCGCCTTTGAAGTCGCGCTTCGGCCGCTCGCCTTCGGCAGCTGACGGCCGGTCGCCGCGCGGCGCATAAGGCTTGCGTGGACCCTCGCGCTGTTCATAAGGCTTGCCTTCCGGACGCGGCCCTTTGCTGAACGGCCTGTCGCCGCCTTTGAAGTCGCGCTTCGGCCGTTCGCCTTCGGCCGCCGCCGGCCGGTCGCCGCGCGGAGCGTAAGGTTTTTTGGCGCCGAAGGGCGGCTTGCCGCCCTTGTCGGGAGCGCCATCGCGACCACGCGGCCCCGCCGGCTTCGGGCCGGCCTTGCGCGGGAATTTCTTGTTTTTGTCGTCCATGTGGCCTTTGCTCGTTTGCGCGGGTAGTAACAGGATCGCGCTCTAGTGGCGAGGAGATAATCGGAATGGAAACCGCGTGAAGCGGCAGGATTTCATGGCACTGGCGCTGAAAGAAGCCGAAGCCGCCGCCCTGCGTGGCGAGGTGCCGGTTGGCGCGGTCGTCGTCGGCGGCGATACGGTCGTTGCGAGTGCCGGCAACCGCACCCGCGAGTTTGCCGATCCCACCGCCCATGCCGAGATGCTGGCGATCCGCGAGGCCTGCCGCAAGCTTTCCAGCGAGCGGCTCAGCGGCCACGATCTCTATGTAACGCTGGAGCCGTGCGCCATGTGTGCCGGCGCCATCTCCTTCGCCAGGCTGCGCCGGCTTTATTTCGGCGCTGCCGACGAGAAGGGCGGCGCAGTGGTCAACGGCGTTCGCTTCTTCACGTCACCGACCTGCCACCATGTGCCCGACATCTATCCGGGCATGGCCGAGAACGCAGCAGCGGCATTGCTGAAGGACTTTTTTCGCGAGCGACGCGGAGCCTGATTTCTGGTCCGGCAGACGGTCCATCCAAGTCAGCCAATCCAGCCAGCCAATCCAGGGCAAGAACGTCTCTGGCGCCGTCAGCCTACCAGGGCAGCCAGTCGAACATGCCGCCGCTCTTACTCTTGGCGGCCGCCTCCCTCTTGAGGCGGCGTTCCTTCTTGTACTCGTCCTCGCCGAGGTCACCCTGCGGCGCGGTGGCGGCGGCAGCGCGGTATTGCACCGGTGGCTCGCTCAGATATCTGCGGGTGGTCGGGTCGCCCTGTTTGCCTTCAGCCCGGCGGCGCATGATTTCCGCGGCGCGGCTCTTGTCCGAATCGGCCGGAGTCCAGGCTGGCGGGTGGCTCGAGCCCGACAACTTCAGCGCGGCCTTGACCGACGCCGGATCCGTCTGCACGTCGTCGATGACCTGCGCCTGGTAGGCCGGGTCGTCCTGATGCAGGGTGGCATCGGCGCGCAGGCGGGCACGGCGCTGCTCCGGCGATTCGGGCCATTCGGCGCTTGCCGTCTCGATGCTTTCCTGCGGCGGCGGCAAGACTTCCTTCTGCCCCGGCCCTGGCTTCACCAGCGTGGGGCGCGGCTTGTAGTCGATACTATCCTTGCGCTTGGGTGCGAAGGAAAAAGCCCCGGTGAGGTCGCCGGCAAGCTGCGCGCCCGCAGTCTTGTCGGTCCCGTAAGTGGGCGAGCCCATGCAGCCGGACAAAGCGAGGCCCGATACGACAAGCGGCGCCAGCAGCGCAACGCGCGCGTAAGTTCTCTCGGTCATGCCAAAAAGTCCCACTGTAGACAGCCTCTCGATTGCCGCCGGCCAAAGAAAGGTCCGGTCCCCATCGCCTATGCTCTTCCGACGGAATTCCGGCGACAATTTGTCGTCCGGAGTTTCGCGTGTTTACCTCAACCACTCGTTAAGGGCAACGCGCGGGGGCCGATCGGCCGCCCGCCGTGGCATTTGTGCACCGCCTTAAAGACGGCTCAAAGCCTTCAGCTCATGCAGAACAGCGGCGTCACGGGCCGAAACATCCGGGAATTCCGGATCTGAGCCGACATCGGCGGTGTAGCGCCAGGAGCGCGCGCACTTCACCAGGCCACGGTCCTCCGCCTTCTCGACGACCACGGCGACGCCCTTGACGTCGTCGAGGGTAAAGCTGCCCGCCGGCGCTTTGCCGTGCATGATAACCAGATCGCTGGTGATCGCCATCTCGGCCATGTCGACATCGGCGATCGCCGCTTCGAGCACGGCATCGTCGAGGGTGACGACCGGCACCGCTTCCAGCGAAGAGCCGATGACCTTCTGCGCACGGGCGATTTCCAGCGCGCCGGTGACGACACGGCGGACCTGCCGCACCTTACGCCACTTCTCCGCCAGCGCCTCGTTCCTCCAGTCCGCCGGGATTTCCGGGAACTGGTCGAGATGCAGGGAGACCGCATCCGGATGACGGTCGAGCCAAGCCTCTTCCATGGTGAAGGGCAGCATCGGCGCCAGCCATTTCACCAGGCAGTCGAAGAGATGGCGTACCACCTGCACGGAAGCCTTGCGCTTCACGCTGGAAGGCGCTTCGCAGTAAAGCGCATCCTTGCGGATGTCGAAATAGAAGGCCGACAGCTCTACCACCATGAAGTCGAGCAGCGCGCGGGTGATGCGCTTGAATTCGAACGCGTCGTAGCCCGAGCGTACGACCTCATCGAGTTCAGCGAGCCGGTGCAGCATCAGCCGCTCCAGTTCAGGCATCTTATCCAGCGGCACCTCCTCGCCATCGTCGTGGGCGAGCGTGCCCAGCATCCAGCGGATGGTGTTGCGCAGCTTGCGGTAGGCGTCGATATTGGTCTGCAGCACGTTCTTGCCGAGCCGCTGGTCTTCCCAATAATCGGTCGTCACCACCCATAGCCGCAAGATGTCGGCGCCGGACTGCCTGATGACGTCCTGCGGCACGACGGTGTTGCCGAGCGACTTCGACATTTTCCGCCCCTCCTCATCCATGGTGAAGCCATGGGTGACGACGGTGTCGTAGGGCGCCCTGCCCCTGGTGCCGCAGCTTTCGAGCAGCGAGGAGTGGAACCAGCCGCGATGCTGATCGGAGCCTTCGAGATAGACGTCGGCCGGCCATTTCAGGTCGGGCCGGTCCTCAAGCGTGAAGGCATGCGTCGAGCCTGAATCGAACCAGACATCGAGGATGTCCATGACCTGCTGCCATTTCGAGGCCTCGTGATTGCCGAGGAACCGCTCCTTGGCGCCGACGGCGAACCAGGCGTCGGCGCCTTCTTTCTCGAAGGCGTCCATGATGCGCTGGTTGACTGCCTCGTCGCGCAGCACATTGCCGTCGGCATCGGCAAAGACGGCGATCGGAACGCCCCAGGCGCGCTGGCGCGACAGCACCCAGTCAGGGCGCTCCTCGATCATGGCGCGGATGCGGTTCTGGCCGGCGGCGGGTACGAAGCGGGTATCGTCGATGGCTTTCAGGGCGCGGCTGCGCAGCGTCGTGCCGTCGCCAAGCTCCTTGTCCATATAGACGAACCATTGCGGCGTGTTGCGGAAGATGATCGGCTTCTTCGAGCGCCAGGAATGCGGATAGGAGTGCTTCAGGCGGCCGCGCGCGAACAGCGCGTTGCGCTTGATCAGCTCGTCGATGACAGCCTGGTTGGCGTTGCCCTTCTTGCCATTGTCGTCGATGACGCGCGCCGCTCCACCCTCGTGGTCCGGGCCGAAGCCCGGCGCGTCCTTGGTGAAGAAGCCGGCATCGTCGACGGTGAAGGGGATCGCGGTGTCGATGCCACGCTGGCGAAGATCAGAGGCAGCATCCATCCAGGCGTCGAAGTCTTCGCGGCCATGTCCCGGCGCGGTGTGGACGAAACCGGTGCCGGCATCGTCGGTGACGTGATCGCGGGCGAGCATCGGCACGGGAAAATCGTAGCCGCCACCCAGAGCTTTGAGGGGATGCGAAAGCGTAAGGTTTTCAAGCTCTTCGGCGCCAACGCTGCGAAGCCGATTCAGAGTGACCTTGGCCTTCGCGGCAGCGTCGTCCGCAAGCTTCTCGGCAAAGATCAGCTTTTCGCCGGGCTGAGGACCAAAGGCGTTCTCGGCCGCCGTAACCTCGTAGAGACCATAGTTGATGCGCGGCGAGTAGTTGACGGCGCGGTTGCCGGGGATCGTCCACGGCGTCGTCGTCCAGATGACGACGTTGGCATCAAGCAGATCTAGCGACGTCTGCGTCAGCTTGGGGTCCAGGGCTGGCTGCCCATCCTCGATGTTGATGACCTGGCGAGCGAGGCTGACGACCGGAAACTTCGCCCAGATCGTGTCCGACTCATAGTCCTGGTATTCGACCTCCGCCTCGGCCAGCGCGGTGCGCTCGACCACGCTCCACATCACCGGCTTGGAGCCGCGATAGAGCTGGCCGGACATGGCGAATTTCAGCAGCTCGCCGGCGATCCGCGCCTCGGCATGGAAAGCCATCGTCGTATAGGGATTGTCGAAGTCGCCGACGACGCCGAGCCGCTGGAATTCGGAACCCTGCACCTTGATCCAGTGCGCCGCAAACTCACGGCATTCCTGCCGGAATTCGTTGACCGGCACCTCGTCCTTGTTCTTGCCCTTGGCGCGGTACTGCTCCTCGATCTTCCATTCGATCGGCAGGCCGTGGCAATCCCAGCCTGGTACATAGTTCGAGTCATAGCCGCGCATCTGGAACGAGCGGGTGATGACGTCCTTGAGGATCTTGTTCAGCGCGTGGCCGATATGGATGTTGCCATTGGCGTAGGGCGGGCCGTCGTGCAGCACGTATTTTTCGCGGCCGACTGCGTCTTCGCGCAACTTGCGGTAAAGGTCCATGTCCTGCCAGCGCTTGACCAGCAGCGGTTCCTTTTCCGGCAACCCGGCGCGCATCGGGAAATCCGTCTGCGGCAGGTAGAGCGTTTTGGAATAATCGATCGTCTCGGCGGTCTCGGTATCAGTCATTCGTCTGCCATATGCGTTGCCGGCGGCAAAAGAGCCCGGGCGTTGAACTATCATGATCTGGAAAAAGCGCGAGAGGCCGCGCGCAAGATTCCCGGCGGCTCCGGCGGCGGTCAGGCCGCCCGGAACACCGGGCCTGTAATTCGTATCGCAGTCGCGAATGCGCTGATAAAGTGCGTCATGACCGGGCTTTTAAACGAGGCCGGCCCTATTGAAAAGCCCGAACTCTGATGCTTCCTCCTAAGAGCATGTACCAACTGCGGTTTACATTTCACAGTTAGCGCGCCGGAAGGAACGAAATGTGACTCTGACGATTACTGAGTCCGAACGCGCCCTGCGACTTCGTATTTCAACGATGGCGGATCGTGTGTTCGGCAACCATGAAAGGGCGCAGCGCTGGCTGCGCAAGCGAAGTCGGGTGCTCAACGAGGCGCCCATCAATCTCCTACAATCCGAAACAAGTGCGATGCTTGTGGAAGAGGAACTCAACCGCATCGCCTACGGCATAGTCGCCTGAGCCATGCGGCTGCGCGCAGTATATAACCTGCGACATCACATCGAGAAATCGAAGCGATAGGTCGTCGACATGCCGATCATGAACTGATCCCTGGAGCCGCGCTCCTTGACCAGGCTGGAATCGGCGGCCGGGCCCATCAGGCGGGAATATTCGCCGAACAGACTGGCCGTCATCGGCTCGGTCACCTTCCAGGTCACCGCGCCGCCCAGGCCCGCCGACTTCACCCCGCCACCGGGATGATATTCGCTGAGCCCCGAGGCCAGGGACTCCTCGGCATCAACGCCGTAATTGGCGTCGAAATAGTCCGATGAGGCGAACGAAACGCGCGGTCCGGCCGAAATCCTGACGTCGGGCGTCACATCGTAAAAGGCGTCGGCGGCGATGTCGGCGACAAAACCGTTATGGGCGCGAATGCCGTGCCGCAATTCGGCGCGGGCACGCAGCCAATCCAAAGGATAGAATTCGAAGAAGCCGCCAGCCTCGCCGCCCCAGCGCACCGGGTCGAGACCCTTCAATTCGTCGGCGTCACCACCGTCGCGGGAAAACAGGAACTTGCCTGTCAGGCCGGCGCGGACGCCGCCATCGTCGATCAATGCCAATGAAATATTGTCGTTGCGCGAGGTGAAGCGCGCCGCGGGACCAGCCTTGCCGAGCGAGATGATCGGCGAGGCACTGAGCAGGTACTTCTTGCCGCCCTCGAAATTCGGGGCAACCATGCCGGTGGCGCCGACCGTCAGGTACCAGTCTCCGGACAGCCAGCCGAAGGTGCCCTCGCCGGCCTTGGCAACGCCGCAGGTGCCGAGCATGAATGCGGCCAAGATCGTCGGGACAGACCGCATCGTTACTCCATACGTCGAACGCATTGGCCGATACAACCAGCCTTGACTGAAGCCATGGCGCCAGTTCGGTAAAATTTGACTTAATATCCGCAACATTGGCCGCGTTGGCCGGCCTGTTCCGCGTTGCAGTCGATTGCTTGGCGCACCAAGATTCCAGATCAAGTGCTTGGAATACGATAGCAGTTGCCTCGGCAGGGGTTACAAACATTCGCGGACAAACATGCCTGCGCTGTGAAGAGCGCGGCGACCGGCGCTCAACCCCGCATTCCAAACCGGCCAAGCGTGAATCATATGCGGCCAAATTTCGAGACCTACTTTAACGTCAGCCGCGCCAGCGGCTTCGGCGAGCCGAGTTGCGTCCGACAACAGCGTCTCGGCCGAACCGGCTTGTATCAGCATTGGGGGAAATCCGCTCAGATCGGCGAACAAAGGCGAGATCAGCGGATCGCGCCGACCAACGCCATTGGGAACATAGGCCGTTGCCAGTTCCTCCAAATACGCCCGGTGGATGATAGGGTCGATTGCGTCCTTGGTTGATAATGTCGCGCCGGACATCGAAAGGTCCGTCCAGGGCGAAACCAGCCAAAGACATCGCGGCAACGGCTCGCCTGCCGTGCGCAATATACTGACCAGGCACAGAGTGAGGTTGCCGCCCGCACTGTCTCCGCCAACCACGATGCGATCCGACGCGATGCCTTGCCGGCTCAGAAAGCGCCATGCGGTGAGTGCGTCTTCATGTTGCGCAGGGAAAGGATGTTCCGGTGCGCGGCGATAGTCGATCGCAAGGGTGCGCATTCCCATTGCCCGACCTGCCTCGGTAACCATTCGACGATGACTTTTAAGGGAGCCGGAGCAGTAGCCACCACCGTGGAAAAAGAGCAGAACCTTATCCCTGTCACTCCCAGGCGCCAGAGACCACTCTCCCTCAAGGCCATCGAAAACCACGCGCTCGCATCGGATGTCCTCCGCGACCGGCCAGACCGAACCGACTTCGTCGAGCCGCGCCCGGCGTTCGTCCCAGCGGACCGTTCGTGGTTTTGACGTCAACAGCCTGCGGACGGCGTTGATCTCTGTCAGATCGAGGTGTTCGTCCACATCGCCCATTTGCTCCCCCAGTCTTGCCAAGCGCCGAGAAAGGCGAACAGCCAAACGTCATCGACAAGATAACGATTGCCCGCTTGCAAATACAGCGACGAACCAGCGCCACGATCATCTTGCGATCAGCCCGATCAGCATCAGCGAGAAATCGCCCGACGTCCGTGCCATATTTGGCGGTGCGCTGCCGTGTCAGCCAATTTTCGATTTGCTCGACGGTGCAAGGTTCAAAAGGGGGGGAATTCCGATGCCGGACAATTCGTATGCCGGAACCACTGCCGAGCGGCTTGTCAATCCGCGCAGCGTAGGACGATTGGGGCTGATCGTGATGGCGCTGTTCCCCACCCTGTGGGGTTTTCTCGGTCTGTTGAACGATGCAACCGACTTCAAAGACACTCTGGTGAATGCCGTGAAGCCGACGATCGAAATGACCAACACCTACGGCAACCCATGGCAGCAATGGCGTGCCATCACCATGCCATGGGCTGCCCCTGTGGCACTCGTCGGCATCATGGCCGTCGAGACCCTGGCGGGGATATTCGGACTGATCGGGGTTGTGCTTATGCTGCGCAAGGTGGTTGGCAGCAGCGCCGATTTCGCTCATGGCAAGGCATGGATGATGTTGGGCTGCCTGTGCGCAATCCTGGTGTGGGGCATCGGCTTCACGGTGATCGCCCCCGGCGACTATTTCCTGTCATGGGAAGCCAAGACCATGCCGCTCTCGAACCAGCTCGGCGGAACAATCTACTTCTTGCCCAACGCGCTCGGGCTAATCCTCGCGACGCTGCATCGCGAGGGCGGCGATTACTGAGACCTCGACGCAAGGTTGTGACATGCGGATGCTGATGCGACCGGCGTTGCGCGGCGTTTGGAGGTTTGGCTCTGTATCATAGCTCGACGTTGCGGCCGCTTTACGGACAGGAGCTATTCTCCAACTAAACCTCGGCGTGACCACGGTTTGGCCTGAGGGCGCAAGCCCACGTTTCACGGAAATGAACTCGCAGCGGCTGCTCTTGCCAAAAGCAGACGTCTCGCAGGCGTACCGCCCGAGCATGGGTGTGACCCTCACAGCCTGCTCGCTTTACGAGAAGGCCTATCGGCGTTACCTTCAAAGCCGACAAAAAGGCCAAGTAGCCTTGAGGGAGAGGGCGATGACACTGCACGGCGATGCCTTGAAAGATGCGATCAGCCAGACGCGGGCGAAATGGGGATGGTTCGTCGCGCTCGGGGTGCTGCTGCTTGTCTTCGGCGGCATTGCCTTCGGCAATCTGTTCATCGCAACCGTCGCCTCGGTCTTTGTCGTGGGCTGGCTGATGCTGATGGCCGGCATTGTCGAAATCATCCATGCCTTCGGCGTGAAGACATGGGGCCGCTTCTTCTATTGGCTGCTCAGCGGCCTCCTCTACGCCGTCGCCGGCTTCTTCGCCTTCGACAATCCGGTCCTCGCCTCGACGGTGCTGACCTTCCTCCTGGCGGTCGCGCTGCTTGCCTCAGGCGTGCTCAGGGCCTGGGTAGGCTACAGCCACCGGCCGCAGCCGGGCTGGGGCTGGGTGGTCGCGGCCGGCGTCATCAGCGCGCTGGCGGGACTGGTCATCGCCATGGGCTGGCCGGTCAACAGCGTGTGGGTGCTGGGCCTATTCCTGGCCGTCGACCTGATCTTCCAGGGCTGGAGCTTCATCGCCCTTGGCTTGGCGCTGAAGAGATAAATTCTGGTTGAGCATGATCTTAATCGGAAAACCGGTTCCCATTTTTTGCTTCGCTGACCTTCGGTTCGGGACCGTGCTCTAAAAAGCTATGGCCGCGTCCAGCCCGGAAAGCGGCCTGACGCCGGCGAGCAGTGCCTTCGCCTCGGCCTCGTCGCGCTTCATCTGGGCGACCAGCGCGTCAAGCCCGTCGAACTTCACCTCCGAGCGCAGGTAGCCGAAGAAGGACACGGCACAAATCTCGCCGTAGAGGTCGCCGGAAAAGTCGAAGACGAAGGTCTCCAGCAATGGCGCGCCATTGTCGTCGACCGTCGGCCGGCGGCCGAAGCTGGCGACGCCATCGTGTAGCGAACCGTCGGCGCGGCGGAAGCGGACGGCATAAATCCCTTCATTGAGGGTGACTTCCGGCGAAAGCCTCATGTTTGCGGTCGGAAAGCCGAGTGTCCGGCCGAGCTGCTGGCCGCCGATCACCTCCGCCTCGACGGTGAAACGGTAGCCGAGCAAGCCGGCGGCCTCGGCCACATTGCCCTCGCACAGCAGCGTGCGTATGCGGCTCGACGACACCACCTCGGCGCTTTCGTCGCGAAACGCATCCACCAGCGTGACGCCGAAGCCGTGGCGCTCGCCGGCAGCCATCAGATAGGCCGGACCGCCCTGGCGGTCCTTGCCGAAATGGAAATCGAAGCCGGTGACGGCGTGGCTTATGCCGAGGTTGCGCTCGAGCACGCCGGTGACGAAAGCCTCCGCCGACAAGGAGGCGAACTCGCGTGTGAACGGCTGCTCGACCAGCGCCGCAAAGCCCAGATGCGACAACAGCCGCGCCTTCATCGGCGGCGGCGTCAGCACGAACAACGGCATGTCCGGCCTAAACACCTTTCGCGGATGCGGTACGAAGGTCAGCACCAGGGCGGGTACGCCGCGACGCTCCGCTTCGGCGCGCGCGCGTTCGAGCACCGCCTGGTGGCCGCGGTGGACGCCGTCGAAATTGCCGATAGCCACCACGCCGCCGCGCAGATGGGCCGGCAGCGGTGCGGTTGCGGAAATGCGTTCGAACATGGCCGTCATGGCTTGAACCTATTGCAGCCTGGGAATCACCGCGACCGGCCTGTAGCCATATTTTTCCAGGAAGGCCGCGAGCCTGGCCGGATCCGGCTGCAGCGTCTCACCGTAATCGCGGGCATGGATGCCGCCCGATACGTAGAGCACGTCGAAGCCATTGTCGGCCGCGCCCTTGATGTCGGTCATCATGCCGTCGCCGATGGCCAGAACTTGCGAACGCTCGACCGGGCGGCCGAGAATGGCGGCGATCTCCTTCATGGCGACGTCATAGACCGGCGCGTAGGGTTTGCCGGCGATCAGCGTGCGTCCGCCAAGCTGTGCGTATTCGCGGGCCAAAGCGCCTGCGCACCAGATCATGCGTTCGCCGCGCTCGACGACGATGTCGGGATTGGCGCAAATGAAGGGCAGGTTCCTGGCACGCAGCCTCTGCAGAAGATCGGCATAATCTTCCGGCTTCTCCACCTCGTCATCGAACAGGCCGGTGCAGACCACGCCGGATGCTTCGAACTCCTCGACGAGTTCGACGTCGAGGCCCTCATAGAGCGTGAAATCCCGATCGGCGCCTATATGGAAGATCTTTCGCGGCCCTTCGGCGATCAGGTCGCGGGTAACGTCGCCGGACGTCACGACACGGTCGTAGGCGGCGGGCGGAACGCCGATGGCGCTCATCTGTGCCACCACGTCGGCGCTGCGACGCGGCGAATTGGTGATCAGCACGACAGGTATTTTCGCCGCGCGAGCAGCGATCAGCGCGGCAGCCGCCGCCGGGAAATGCCATTCGCCATTGTGCACCACGCCCCAGACGTCGCACAGGATGGCTGAATAGGCTCCCGACAAGTCTGCGAGCGAACCGATGATGTCGGGCGAATCCGCCATGCCGTTGTCCCTGTACCATGATGCTTGCAAGCGCCGCGACCGACGGTCCGTAGCGGCCGGCCCGGATTAACCGAAGCGCTTCGCTCTGTCACCAGCTTTCGTTGTGCCCGCAAGATTGCCGCCCGGGGACGCCGGCGAGGACGTGATGGCGAAAGCCTTCTTTTTCAGAGCCTTGTCGGGCTTTGCCGCGGAGCAGCATTGCCGATTGCGGACGTGTGGTTAACGGGCATTGAAAAACCGTGCCGACCTTGAACGTATTTTAGCAATCGGAAATTTAAAAATGCGTGGCATCGTCCGGGAAAAAACGGGGCGGGCGGGAATGCTGAAGGCAATGATCGGAAATTTCCGACGCGACAGACGTGGCAACTACTCCTGACCGCAATCACCATTGTACCGCTGATGGGCGGGTTGGCGCTCAGCGTCGATTACGGGGAGTTGTTGCGCCAGAAGCACGAAACGCTGAATGCCCTTGACGCGGCCGGCCTCGCCGCCGCCCAGCAGATCGTCGCCGGCGCCAGCGACGACGACGTCAAGGCCTACGCCAAGACATTTTTCGAAACCAATCTCGCACGTGTCGATCCGGCGAACACAGCGCTGACCGTCACACTGCCCAACAACAATGCCGGCGGCGGCACCTTGAAGCTCTGCGCCGGCCTCACCTTCCACCCCTATTTTCTACCGGCCGCCAGCCTGCTGATCGGCGGCACGGCAAGCGACACGACCTTCACCGAATGTTCGGAACTCCGCCTCAAGAACACCCTCGAAGTCGCGCTTGTGCTGGATAATTCCGGCTCGATGAGCGATCTCGGCTCCGGCACCGGCGAGAAGCGAATAGACCTGCTGAAGTCGGCCGCCAAGCAGCTTGTCGATACGCTGGCGCTTCAGGCGCAGCAGATGAAGCAGATCACCAAACCGGTGCAGTTTTCTCTCGTGCCGTTTGCGGCCTCGGTCAATGTCGGCCCTACCCACGACCAGGACGGCTGGATGGATCAGGACGGCATCTCCCCGATCCAGCACGAGGATTTCGACTGGACGACGATGAGTGCCGCCAACAATCCGGACAAATATGCCGAGAAGCTCAACGGCGTCTGGTACAAGCGCGGCACCGGCTGGGGCGAGACCAAGGACCAGCCGCTGACGCGTTTCAGCCTCTACGCCGACATGACGGTCGAATCGGGCCGCGAAGAGGTACCCAATTCGAAGCAATATGTCTGCGACACATACAAGAAGAACGGCACCTGCCAGTACGGCCACTGGAGCGCACCGGAATATATCTACACCACAAGCCGCTATGCGAGCTGGCAAGGTTGCGTCGAAGCACGGCCATATCCCTACAATGTCGACGACACCACGCCCGATACGGCCGCGCCGGCCACGCTTTTCGTGCCGATGTTCGCCCCGGATGAGGCTGGCACTCTGTGGCTCGATTTCAACCGTGACGGCATCAACGACGTCATCAGCACGTCCTACAATTACGGCAACAACTGGTGGGCCGATTGGCCCTATGTCGCCGGTCCTACCGCTTCCCAGCGCCAGTCTGACATGCGCAAATATTTCCTGGTAAAACCATACGGTTCGCAATCCGCAGCCGCGGGCGATGGGCCGAATTCCTCCTGCACCACCAACCCGATCACGCCGTTGAAGGACGTCAGCCAGGACGCAGAGAAGCAGGAAATCAAGGACGCCATGGCGCCGAACGGCAACACCAACGTGCCGGAGGGCCTTGCCTGGGGCTGGCGAACTGTATCGAGCAACCCACCGTTCACCGATGGTCGGCCGAACAGCGAGAGGGGCAACGACAAGGTGGTCGTGGTGCTGACCGACGGAGCCAATACTTATAGTGCCGTCAGCGACGGCAGCTACGCCAACAACAGGTCGACCTACGCCGCCTACGGCTACACTGGGCTGACCTATCCGGGATCTGGAAGCGTAACCCGCCTGTTCATGAATACCAGCACCGATATCGGTAAGACCACCTATACCAGTGCCAACTACACGGCAGCACTCGACGAGCAGATGAAAACGCTCTGCGCCAATGCAAAGAATTCGAACATTCTGGTGATGACGGTGGCGCTCGACCTGTCGCCCACAGATGCCAGCGACAAGAAGGCAATCGATGCGCTGAAGGCGTGTTCGTCGGATTCGCGCTTCCGCAAGGATTCGGCCGACCCGAGCAAGCCGGCCAAGCTGTTCTGGAATGCGACGGGCGCGACGCTGTCGGACAATTTCAAGGAAATCGCCAACGAATTGTCGAACCTGCGCATCGTCGGCTGAAGGCGATGGGATTGGCGACTAAGGCAGGGGCCCCGGCGCACTGGCGCAAAGGCTCCTGCCCTCATGCCCTTGCGGGTGATGGAAGCATGTGGTGAGTGTCCTCATCCGGAGATGCGCTCTTGCCTGAACCCGCCAACCACCTTGCCTTTGCGCTGGTCTGCCTCGGCATGGTGCTGACGCCCGGCCCGAACATGATCTATCTGATCTCGCGCTCGCTGTCGCAAGGGCCGAAGGCCGGGCTGATCTCGCTGGGCGGCGTGGCGCTCGGTTTTTTGTTCTACGTGCTGTCGGCGGCGTTCGGCATCACCGCGCTGCTGCTCGCCGTGCCCTTCGCCTATGATGTGCTGCGCCTTGCCGGCGCGCTCTATTTGCTGTGGCTCGCCTGGCAAGCGGTGAAGCCCGGCGGACGCTCGCCCTTCCAGATCCCCGAACTGCCGAAAGACAGACCGCGCAAGCTGTTCGCCATGGGCCTGATGACCAACCTGCTCAACCCAAAGGTGGCAGTGCTCTATCTGTCGCTGCTGCCGCAATTCATCAGCCCCGGCAAGGGCCACGTGCTGTCGCAGCTTCTGGTGCTCGGTGCCACGCAGGTCGCGATCAGCCTGACCGTCAACGCCATCATCGCGGTGACGGCCGGCTCGATCGCCATCTTCCTCGCCGGGCGGCCGCTATGGCTGGTGATCCAGCGCTGGATGATGGGCACGGTGCTGACCGCGCTGGCCGTCAAGATGGCAACCGACGCGCAACGCTGATCGGTCCTACATCGGCCGCCTGACCTGCTGTGCCCGCTCCGGTTCGACCACCCTGCGGTAGAGATGCCAGGTCGCGTGGCCAAGGATGGGCATGACGACGGCAAGCCCGGCAAATAGCGGGATCGAGCCGATGACCAGGAGCACGGCGACCATCAGGCCCCACAGCGCCATCTGCAGCGGGTTTGTCATAACTGCCCTTGCCGACGTCTCGACTGCCGAGACCGCGCCGACATCGCGGTCGAGCAGCAGCGGAAAGGCGACGACAGTCGTCGCCAGCACGATCGCGGCGAAGGCGAACCCGGCCAGGTTGCCGAGCAGGATCAGCGTCCAGCCCTTGCTGGTCGTCAGCACCTCGCGAATAAAGCCGACGATAGAGGCCGGAGGCTGATTGCCGTACAGGCTGGTGTAGATCGATTGCGCAGTGAACAGCCAGAGCAGGAACAGTACCACCAGCATGATACCGATGACTGCAATCGCGGGCAGCGCCGGCGAGTGGCGCACGTCGAGCGCATGCCACCAGGATGTATCCATGCCGAACTCGCGCCGGCGGCTGATTTCGTAAAGGCCGATAGCGGCGAACGGACCGACCAAAGCGAAGCCGGACATCAGCGGATAGATGAGTTGGATGGCGTTCGAGCCCGAGGTCCACTGCGTCAGGATCAGGCCGACCACCGGATAAATCAGGCAAAGGAACACGTAATGCGACGGCTTGGCCCAAAAATCCTCTACGCCGAGACGGAGCGCATCGATCAGATCCTCGGTGCTGATGCGGCGCACCGTGGGCTGTACATGCATTCCACGTGCGTCCGCCATGACATGAAAGCCGGCCATAACCTTTCTCCCGTGTGTCGGGGCGGTCACCGCCAGGATGGCCGCCCGCAGCTGCCACTTCAAGAACGCCCGTATGATAGCGGATCTCGGTGTGCTTGTCGCCACCGCCCGGCGCCGGGGCGCCGGGCGGCTGAACGAACGGATTAGGCCGTGAAGCGATCGATCACCTCGGCCAGCGGCACGTGACCGAGGCAAGCGCCGGACCCGGCGGGCTTTTCGCCAGCCTCGACAGCGAGCGCGTATCGCACGGCCGGATCGGCTTCGATGCGGCGGCGGAGCGCCGCCAGTTTGGGATAAGCGGCGCCGTCGACCGCCTGGTGGAACTCCGCCCAGCGCGCCACGCCGATCAGCGTGGTATCGGCAAGCGTCAGCCGGCCGCCGACCAGGAAATCCGTGTCGACGATCATCGCCTCAAGCTGCTCATGGCGGTTGGTAACGACCTTGCGGCCGAAATCACGCAAGGTCGCCAGCAGCACCGGTTCCGCCGATTCCATTTCATATGCGGCCCAGAGCGGGGTGAAGGCGGCGGTGAAACCGGTGTTCACGAAAGCCATCAGCTGGTGCATCCGGTCGGCCTCCGGCGAGCGAGGCTCGAAGCTGATACGGCGTTGCGTATCGCGGGCTTCGAGCCAGGCGGCAATCGCCATGGTCTCGGTGAGCACCCTGCCTTCGTCGGTGATCAACACCGGCGTTTCCTGACGGCCGTTGATGCTGGCATAGGCATCGTTCTTCATCTCAGCGAGCATGTCGACACGACACAGGCGGTAGCGTTGTTCGAGGCGTTCAAAAGCAGCGACAAGCCCCATCGAACTTCCCAGCGGGAAGCCGTAAAGGAGAATAGGTTCCATTTCTTTGTCTCTTCCATGATTTAGGGATCACGCTGCGCAGCGAAACTTGACCCTAAACGCTGGTCGCCCCATGTAAATTACGCACTATTCTGTAACCAGGTCCCCGCCATGAAAGATGTCGTCTCACGCTGCCCGATCGAGGAGACCATGCGTGTGCTCAGCGGTCGCTGGCCCACCTTGCCGTACCAAGCGCTTCAGCGACCTGAGGCGTGACAATCCGACAGTGTCGCACCGCATCCTGGCGCTCGAACTACGCAAGCTGGAGGAAGCCGGGATTGTGCGGCGAACAGCGCATGCCGGCTATCCGCTACACGTGGATTACGACCTGACGGAGCCCGGTCTCAAGCTTGTGCCGCTCATCGACGCCCTGGGCGATTGGTGGGAAGATACCGAGGACGATCGGGCCAGCCGGGCTACATCGACGCCGGAAACCAAACTCGTGGCGGCGGAATAGCCGCCCGGCGATCACCGCGCCGCAAAGAACTGCCGGCGAGAGCCCAGCGCGCTCCAAGCCGTTCATACATTAGATTCCGCAAGACCAAGGCGACCGGCTATGGGGCGCGCCATTGTGCCAGCCAAACCGGGACAAGGCACCGCCATCCGGCACCAACTCCTGTAGCATAGCTCGCCAATCCCGATCACCTGACCCGCCGTTCGATCTCGTTGCCCGATCAGATCGGCTTGACCATGCTGGCTGGCTGTCGCTTTTGATTCTGTGTGAATGAAGAGCCTACTTATGCTCTTGAAGTTTCTCCTGAGACTTTGCCATTTGATCGTCCCCAAGTTCCATATTGTGCATCGTTGCAATCAACCATTCATCATGATCCCGCGTCGCCACTACGCTGATTAATCCGCGCCGACGCGGCCATTCGTTTCCCATCGGATCGAGCGCGCCAGTCATGGACCACCCCAGGTCGAGCGTGGCAACATCAGGGCGAACAAGCCTGTTCCGCACGCTTTCGGCGGATAGGTGGCTGTGCTTGAACATCTTCTCAAAAATTGGGGCATGGAACTGCTCGATCTTGTCACGTCCAGTCGCCTGCATACCGAAGACGTTTGTAAATTCGGCATCTGCCGCGAATACGGCGGCAAAGGCGCGAGCATCGTGACGATTCCAAGCTTCGATCAGCCTGTGCGCGACACTTTCCACCCCTTCAGTTCGGACGTTGCCCGTAGCCATGCTGATCTCCTGTCATATAGTTCGGTTGCCATACTATATGGGCACCATATAAGTTTGGAAAGATGGATAATCAGCCATACACGCAGTCTCTGCTTCTCTATGCTTATCAATCGTCGGCGAGCGCTTTGGTCCAGGTTCTCCGGGAGAGCGGCCATTCGGCAATCAAGCCCAAACACGGCGCTGTATTCGCCAACATCGACGCGGAAGGAACCCGACCCAGCGTCCTCGCAGAGCGTGCTGGCATTGGCAAAGCATCGATGGGTGAGTTGATCGATGAACTAGAGCGCCTCGGTTATGTTCGGCGTTCGCATGATCCGAACGACCGACGGGCCAAATTAATCGTTGCAACTGATGCGGCGCTTGCGGTGATCCGGACCGTCCACGATTTCAATCAGCGTCTCGAAGACCAATACCGAAGGCTGCTTGGTGCTCAGGCGTACGAATCGCTCCGGTCGTCATTGCAAGCGATATCCCCCAGAGAAAATTTGCAACCGAGGATACCTCCCCAGCGCTAGTGAAGCCGCAAAGGTGGGGAAAAGAAGCTCTCTGTCCGTGAAGGCCTGACTGGGTATCGAGCTCCTGGGAGTATCGAGCCCGAACAGCCGTCTGGGCGAATGCTGCCATCCGAGCAGGCCTGTTTCGATTGAGCGGTGAAATCAATCCGACAAAGTGTCATCGCGCCGAAACCATTCATCACGCATTTTCACCGCCCTGCCCGGCAAAAGCCATCATCGCGGTTATGTCAGGCGGGCATGACCGTTACGAAAATCGAAAATTATGAGGCCCAACCAAGCCTAAGCAGGCGCGTGCTGCTCAGAGCTGCCGGCCTTGGCGCCCTTGCCGGGCTCACCGCCTGCGCAACCGCCGTGCTGCCAATCGGCGATAGCGCCGGCGTCTCTGCTTCCGCCGCCGGCACCCTGGCCGGCATCCGCGCTTCGGCGGGTCTGGGGCCGCTCGCCCCCGATGCCCGGCTCGAGCAGGCGGCGCTCCAGCAGGCCGGATACATGGCGCGCGGCGGCCGAATGAACCACACCACCGGCTGGGGCAGGGACTTTGCCTCGCGCGTCAAAGACAATGGCATTGCCGGCGCTGCCGCCGAAAATATTGCCGAAGGCCGCTTCGACCAGCAGAAGCTGTTCGATATCTGGGTGCATTCGCCAGGCCACCGCCGCAACATGCTCGACCCGCGCTTCACCCGCTTCGGCCTCGCCTATGTGCGCGACGGCCGCGACAGCACGCTTCGCTACTGGTGCCTTGTGCTCGGCAGATAACTTCCACCATTTGGACGGCGGAAGCCTGCTGGCGACCGATCCGTCAGTCTTTGCGGCCGCCGCCGAGCAATTCCTCGATGTCCTGCGCACAAACCGGCATGCTGAAATGGTAGCCCTGCATTTCGTCGCAATTGTTCCTGCGCAGGAAAGCCACCTGATCATCTGTCTCAACGCCCTCGGCGATGACCCTCAGGTTGAGATTTTGCCCCAATGAAATCACCGCGCTGGCCACAGCCTGATCGTTCTCGTCGGCGGCGAGATCCTTGATGAAGGACTTGTCGATCTTCAGCCGCGCCACGGGAAAGGTCTTGAGTGCGCTGAGGCTGGAATAGCCGGTGCCGAAATCATCGATCGAGATCTGGACACCCAGGCTTTGCAGGGCGTTCATGGTGGCGACCGCCAGCTCGATATCCTGCATGATAAGGCTCTCGGTCACCTCCAGCTCGAGATACCTGGCCTCCAGGCCGCTATCCTTCAGCGCGCTGACGATGCGATCGATCAGGTTGCGCTCCCTGAATTGCCGCGCCGACACATTCACGCAAACGGTCAAGGGCGGCAGTCCTGCGTCTTGCCAGGCTTTGTTCTGCCGGCACGCCTCATGCAGAACCCAGTCGCCGATCGGTACGATCAGACCTGTCTCCTCGGCGGTCGGGATGAACATCGTCGGCATTACCGTGCCAAGCGTTGGGTGGTTCCAGCGTATCAGCGCCTCGACCGCAAAAACCCGACCTGACCGAAGGTCCACCTGCGGTTGGTAGAGCAGCGTGAATTCCGAACGCGCCAAGGCGTTTCGCAACTCTTCCTGAAGCACGAATTTTTCATGCGCCCTGGTGTTGAACTCCGGAGCGTAAAACTGGAAATTATCGCGGCCGAACTCCTTGGCGCGATACATGGCCGCATCGGCATTTGCCAGCAGCGTATCGGGATCCGTTCCATCCTTGGGATAGTTGGCAATGCCGATACTGGCCGTCGCCCGCACAAGATGCGCTCCGAGCTGAACCGGCTCGGCGAGTGCAGCCCTGAGCTTTTGCAAGGTCTCGGAAACGAGATCGACGTTCGCCGGCTGGTCGAAAAGCACGACGACGAATTCGTCGCCGCCAAGTCGCACGACGGTATCGGTCGCCCGGACGCAGTCGACCATGCGACTTGCGACGATCTTCAGGAGCTCGTCGCCGGCATTGTGGCCGAGCGTGTCGTTGACGAATTTGAAATTGTCCAGATCGATGAACACCACTGTCACCCAGCGATCGTATCGCTGGGCGTACAAGACCGCCTGTGAAAGCCGGTCCTCCAACAAGGCGCGATTGGGAAGCCCGGTCAGCACGTCATGATTGGCCATGAAGTGGATCCGGTCTTCGGCCTGTTTGCGTTCGATGGCGATCCCGGCGATGCGCGTGGTGAAATCGATGAGGCGGGTCTCGGCCTCGGTCGGTTCGCGCACCGTCATAGAATACATTGCAAAAACGCCGAGCACGGCGCCCTGATGCGACAGGATCGGCGTCGACCAGCATGAACGCAAACCGTGTGGCCGCGCGAGTTCGCGATAGTCCCGCCAAAGTGGATCCTGCATGATGTCAGCGACAATCACCGGCTCGCGCCGATAGACTGCGGTACCGCAAGACCCTGCCCTTGGGCCTACCGCGGCGCCGTCGACGGCGTCGGTGTAGTCTCTCGCCAGGCTCGGCGCGGCGGCGTGGCGCAAGTGGCTGCCATCCTTGTCGAGCAACAAGACCGAACCGAATATCCCCGCCAGTTGGGACTCGACCAGACGCATGAGCCGCTCGAGCACGTCTTCGAGGGGAGCGCTCTTTGCGATCATCTCGAGGATATGCGCCTGCCCGTCGCGAAGGATTTCGGCCTGCTTGCGCGCAGTGATGTCGCGGGCAATGCCGACGAGGCCGAAAATGTTGTTCTGAACGTTGCGCAACGGCAGTTTCGTAGACAGGAACCATTTGCCGGTGCCTGACGCATCGACGACGAACTCCTCCTCGTCGATCATCGGTTGTCCGTCGCGCATCAGTTGCTGCTCGATGAGGCGAAATTTCTGCGCAAGATCCGGCGCGTGAAGGTCGAAGTCGCTCAGACCGATCATGTCGCTCGTGCTGTCTCGACCGCTGTCGGACGCAATGGCTCGGTTGGCGACGACGAAGCGGCTTTCGGTGTCCTTCACCCACATGTAGTCAGGCACCAGGTCGATCAGCGTCTGCAAGGAGATACGCTCGTCGACGACCAAGCGGTTGGCGCTGAGCTCGCTGATGTCCTCATGCGTGGCCACCCAGCCGCCGTCAGGCATCGGCTGATGGCAGACCTGAATTGTCCGGCCATCGGCGAGCTCGGCTGTCCAGTTCCCCGAAGCCGTGCCCGAATTGACTGCCCGGGCCAACGCCAGATAAGCGTCCGCATTCATTGCCGAGGTTCCGACAGCGACGCGCCGCTCGACGATTTCGCGCAGCGCCGCACCCGGCTGCAATTGCTCCGGTGCAAGGCGATAGATTTCCGCATAGCGTCGATTGCACAGGATCAGCCGTTCATCGGCATCAAAGAAACAGATGCCTTGCGAGATGTTCTCTATCGCGGTCTGGAACCGCAGTGCCTGGTCCTGAAGTGCCGCAATCGTGGCGCGAAGCTCGCGCTCGAGGGCCTCATATGAGGCAGTCGCCAGTTGTGCCAGCGTCGTCAAATTTGCGGATTCGGGCGCGCCGGCGGTTTGCCTGGATGACTTCGTGGCCAAACACAATTCCTCCCGCTGATGCTTGAGGCAAGCAAAGGAGGCTCGCCTTCAACCCAAAAGCGACTGCATATTGGTCCGGATATACTAATGGCAGGTGAACCTGGCTCAACGCCGACGCTACCGGCACAGGCGACGGAAGCCGTGAGCCGGTCGCGGTGCCGGAGCCGTGAGAACTTAGTCCATATGCGCGGCAGGCGCCCCACCGGCGGGCGGCGCCGCCTTTGGCTTGCGCAGCAGGAAAACAAAGGGGACAGCAAGCAGTGTCATCATCATCAGCAGCTTGAAGTCATTGACGTAGGAGATCATCATCGCCTGGATATTGACCATGCGATCCATCAGCGACAGCGCCGTCGGATCGCCGCCCGCCGCTGCCGGCGATGCCGCCCAGAGGTTGGGATTGAACGCATTGATATAGGCCGAGAGCTCGGCGTGGTTGATCTGCGTGTTGCGTACCAGCAGAACCGTCACCACCGATACGCCGATCGACGAGCCAAGATTGCGCACCAGGCTGAACAGCGCCGTTGCATCGGTGCGGAAGCGTGCGTCGAGCGTGGCGAAAGCCACGGTGGACAGCGGCACGAACACCATTCCCATTCCAAGGCCCTGGATGACGCCGGAGCTGAGGATAAGCCAGTTGTCCATCTGCGGCGAAAAGCTCGACATCGTGTAGAGCGATTGCGCGGTCAGCAGGAAGCCGATGACGACGAGGATCCTGGCATCGATCCTGTGCATGATCCGCCCGACGAACAGCATCGCGATCATCGTGCCGACACCGCGCGGCCCCAGGACGACGCCGATGGTGAGGGTCGGATAGCCGAAGATGGTCGACAGCATTGGCGGCAGCAGCGACATGCTCGCCAGGATGAGCACGCCCATGACAAAGATGAACGCCAGCCCGGTGACGAAATTGCGATCGAGGAAGATCTTGGGGTCGATAAAGGGGTGCTCCGCCGTCAACGTATGTATGGTGAATACCCAGAAGCCGGTGATGGAAAGACCAAGCTCGATCCATATCTCGATCGAGGAAAACCAGTCGACCTCGCCGCCGCGATCGAGCATCAGCTGCAGCGCGCCGACACCGAGCGAGAGCATGGTGAAGCCGAAGAAATCGAAGCTGCGCACCCGCCGGGCGACGCTGGGAAGATATGCGGCCATGCCGAGGAAGGCGATGATGCCGACCGGCAGGTTGATGAAGAACACCCAACGCCAGTTGAAATTCTCGGTCAGCCAGCCACCCAGCGTCGGGCCAAGGATCGGTCCCAGCATGATGCCGGCGCCCCAGATGGCCATAGCCTGGCCGTGGCGTTCCCTGGGGTTGATGTCGAGCAGGAAGGTCTGCGACAGCGGCACGATGGCCGCACCGAACACGCCTTGCATGAGCCGGAACAAAACGATGGTCTCAAGGCTCCAGGCGATGCCGCACAGCATTGAAAAGACGGTGAAACCGACCACGGCCGTCAGGAACAGCTCCTTGCGACCGAAGCGGTCGGCCAGCCAACCGGTCACCGGCGTCATGATCGCCGCGGCAACGATGTAGGAGGTCAACACCCAGTTGATGTTGTCGGGGGAGGCGCCGAGATCGCCGGTCATGGTCGGCAGCGCAACGTTGGCGATCGTCGTGTCGAGCGCCTGCATGATCGTCGCAAGCATGAGCGCAACTGTGATCAGGCCGCGGTGCGGTACTTCGCGAAAGGGTTCTGGGCTGCTCATGACGTAAAACTTCCAGCAGGTAACAAAAACGTGTACATTAGGTTTCCGGACGGCGAGGCCCCGCTGTAGAGAGACCCTCATCGCGGTGGGACGCGAGCATCGATGTGGGGGTTACATCGACTGAGCGTCTCGACAAAGCGGGCGCCTGCCGCCCGGAAACCTGAGGACCGAAGATCCTGCGCGACGTTGTCTGCTCAGGCAGGCTACAGCGCAGCCCGTCTACGCATTCAACTTTTCCTGCGCCTCCCTCGGACCAATCCTGCATCCATCTCGCTGTTTGCTATATGCGGCCGCTACCAGGCCTCTTTACCTGGCCTCGCCTGCCGTGGCGCGGCGGAAAATGCTCGGCAGCCCGCGGGAAACGCCGGTGTCCACCGTGACGGTCGCGCTCATGCCGGTGCGCAGCGCCGCCTCGGCGTCGGCATCGGTCAATTCCAGGCGGACCGGAATGCGCTGCGTGACCTTGACCCAGTTGCCGGTAGCGTTCTGCGCGGGCAGCAGCGAGAACTCGGCGCCGGTGCCGGCGCCGATCGCCTTGACGGTGGCTTCGAACGTCTTGCCCGGATAAGTATCGACCATGATTTCGGCCTTCTGGCCGGGTTTCATGTTGGTGAGCTGGGTTTCCTTGAAATTGGCGTCGACCCAGGTGTCGCCGGTCTCGACCAGCGAAAACAGCGGCGTGCCCGAACCGACATACTGGCCGACCTTGAACGAAGCGGCCTGGCTGATGATGCCGTCGGCGGGTGCCTTGACCGTGGTCTGGACCAGATCGTAGGCCGCCTTGTCGCGTGCGGCGAGCGCCGCCATTACCGTTGGATGCTTGTCGGTCTCGATGTCGGGATTGCCGCCAAGTGCCGCCTTGGCGCTGACGATCCCTTGCTGGGCCACGGCCAGCTGCTGCTTCGCCTTGTCGAGGTCGTTCTTGGCTTCGTCCAGAGACGACTTGGCGTTGATGCCCTTCTGGGCAAGGTCGGCGGCGCGGTCATATTGCGACTGCGCGTACTGGACCTGGCTTTCGTCGGACTTCTCCTGCGCCAGCGCCTGGCTGTAGGCCGCACGCAACTGCTCGACATTGAGCCGTGCGCCGGCCACCGCCGCGTCGGCCTGGGCCAATGCGATCCGGTAGGGCTCGGGATCGATAGCGAACAACACGTCGCCCTGCTTGACAGACTGGTTGTCGAAAATGTCGACCTGAACGATGCGGCCCGCCGTATCGGCGGCTATCGACACCTTGGCCTGCTGCAGATTGGCGTTCTCGGTCTCCTGATAGCGGCCGCCGGTCACCCAGACATAGCTGCCGCCGGCGATCAACGCAGCGGGCAGCACAAACATCAAAAGGAAGCGGCCGGCACGGCGCTTCTTCTTCGGCGCCACCGGCGCCGGAGCTATCTGCGGAGCGACCGTTACCGGAGCTGCCGCCGGCTTCGCGGGAGCTTCCATCTCCAGTTTGGCCGCATTCTCATCTAGTTTGGCTACCGCGTTCATGCTGCTGCGCCTTCCGTATTCTTCACTTTTTCCGAGGGCGGCGTCTCACCATCTGCAAGATTCTGCACCATTGTCTCCAGCGCCCTGACCAGGACGCGGCGATCTTCCGGCGAAACGCCAACGAGCGATTCCTCATAAACCTCGCCGGCAAGGCTCTTGACGTGGGTGTAGGCCGCGTTCGCCTTGGCGGTCGGGAAAATCATGCGCACTCGCCTGTCGGTTGCGTCGGGACGGCGCTCGATCCAGCCGCCCTCCTCCATGCGATCGACAAGACGCGAGACGCTGATCGGCTCGATTTCGAGAAGCTCGGCAAGCCGCGCCTGCGCGACACCCGCCTCCTTGGCGACACGTACCAGAAGCCGCCATTGCGCCGAAGAAAGGCCGAAACCACTGGCGCGCGCCTCGAAGCGCTTGCGCATCAGGCGCTGCACGTCGTGGATCAAAAAGCCCAATCTGTCGATGCCGTCGGAAACCATGAGCGACGTATATAATAAGCGTGCTCATAATTCAAGGAGCCGGATTGTGCCAGACGCCGGCAAGTGTGCATGGCAGTCAGTGCAGGGCGATCGTGGTTAGCAATTTATTACGCCGGGCGCTTGTGATGAGTATGCAGAAGGTCGGCGTTCAGATGCTCAGACTATCGATCTCATCCAGGCGGAAAACGCTTCGATATGCGCTTGTCGGGGGTGATTGGCTACGCAGGCAAGGTAAAAGCCATAGCCTGGCAGACAGAGATCATGTGCCTTGACTAGCCTGCCAGCCTCGAGTTCGCCACTGACGACCACATCGCTGCAGATAGCGATACCTTGGCCTGCCGCTACCGCGTCAATCGCGTGCAGCTCTTCGCGGAAGCTTAGGTCCCATGCCTGGTTGGCATTGGGGATGCTGGGATCGATCGAGCGTGCGATCGCCAGCCATCGTTGCCAAGTCGGCGCTTCCGGGTCGCGGTTCGTCCAATTGAAATGGATGAGCGGGTATTGCAGCAGATCGGCGGCGCGCTCGATCTGTCGGTCGCCTCCTGCGAACAGCTCCGGGCTGCATACCGGAAAGAATGCGTCCCGAAAAATTTCCTGCGCGGGAACATCCCGCGGCATCCTGCGCGCATAGCGGATCGCGACGTCGGCGTCACCGGCTCGCAGGTCCAGAACGGCGTCTGTCCCGATGATCTCCAGTGGAATGTTCGGATGCTGTTCGCGCCACTTCGACAGGCGCGGAACCAGCCATCGGCTGGCAAATGCATTTGGGCTCGTCACGCGCAACGGGCGTTGGCCAACTCCGGCCGAGGCTGATGCTATTGCCGCAGCGAAAGCGTCGAAGCCGCTGCAAATTACCGGGAATAGCCGTTCGCCCACGCCTGTGAGCACGAGCGGTCGTGGGCGCCGCCGGAACAGCAGTTGCCCACAGACCTCCTCCAGCAATCGAATCTGGTGGCTGATGGCCGTTGGCGTCACTCCGAGTTCCGTCGCGGCCTTCCTGAAGCTCATCAGCCTGGCAGCGGCTTCGAAGGCGCGAAGCGACCCGAGCGGCGGAAGTTTCTCATCCAGGCAGTTTAGATGAATTTAGCTCATCCAGCGACTGAGATATTCGATTTTGCAGCGAATGGCGCCGCATGAGATATTTATGATCCGGTGAACGACAGCGGCCTGTCCGACCGTGCTGGATCACGAAGGGTATCCCTCGATGAGCATGTTCAAGCTTATAGACGGTTCCGAGCCGACGTTGCAGGCGCCAGATATCGCCCGGCTCAGGCAGGCGATTCGCGGCGATCTGATCCTTCCGGACGACCCTGGCTATGACCAGGCGCGCAGAGTTTGGAATGGCATGGTCGATAAGAGGCCGGCGGCTGTCTTCTATTGCGCCGAATCCAGCGATGTCGTCACGGCCGTCAACTTCGCCCGATCGCAAGGCTTCCTCGTCGCCGTCCGCGGCGGTGGTCATAACGTCGCCGGCAGTTCGGTATGCGACGGCGGCTTGGTGATCGATGTGTCACGCATGAAGCGGATCGAAGTCGACCCGATCCGCCGTGTCGCGCGCGCCGAAGCCGGCCTGAACCTGGGCGAGTTCGACGCAGCCACACAGGTCCATGGTCTTGCGACGACCATGGGTGTCAACGCGGATACCGGCATAGCCGGACTGACACTCGGCGGCGGGTTCGGCAAGCTTGGCCGCAAACATGGACTGAGCTGCGACAACCTTGTCGCTGTCGAAATCGTGACGGCGGACGGCCGGTTGCTCACGGCAAACGCGGCCGAAAATGCAGATTTGTTCTGGGGCATTCGGGGCGGCGGCGGCAATTTCGGAATAGTCACCACCTTCGAATACAAGCTCCATCCCGTGGGTCCGCTCCTCATCGCGGGATCGATGCTATACCGCTACGCAGAGGCACGCGAAGCGATGCGGTTCTATCGTGCGTTCTCGAGCGGCGCCCCGGATGAGCTGAGCCTGGATGCAGCACTTGTGACGGCTCCCTCGGGCGAACGCTTCTTCAGCATATCGGCGTGCTACATCGGCCCACTCGACGAAGGCCAGCAAATCATTCAACCTCTGAGAGAGTATGGCACGCCAGTTGAGCGCCGGATTGCTCCTGTCCCCTATCTTCAAATCCAATCGGCCGGGGACAGCCTCTTTCCGCGCGGGCGGCGCTACTACTGGAAGGCGCAGTTCATGCGCGAAATCACAGATCAGGCGATCGATACCATGCTTGCGGCTTACATGACTGCACCCAGCGAATCGCTTCTAGTCCTGCAGCAGGTTGGCGGCGCCATCTCGCGAGTACCGATGGACGGAACGCCCTACGCCAACAGAGATGCACTTTACGATTGCTTCCCGATATCGATCTGGGACAATCCGTCTGACGACGAAACGCACATCCGATGGGCGCGCGACCTGTGGGATGCAATGAGACCGTTCTCGACCGGCGGCGTCTACGCCAATAATCTCGGCGAAGAGGGCACTGATCGGGTTCTGGCGGCTTACGGCGAGAATTATCCGAGGTTGGCCGCACTAAAGAACAAGTATGATCCCACCAATTTCTTTCGCTTGAACCAAAACATTAAGCCTGCGACCTGAGCGACCGCCCCAGGCCGATGCTCGAAATTCTGCGGCGCTGCTACAGCTCCAAATTCCAGTTCTGGCCGACCAGATCCTTGCCAAAGGAATGGTGGCGCTCCTCGTTGCTCAATTTAAAGCCCGCAGCCTCATAGATGTGGCGAGCGGCGGCGAGCACGTCGTTGGTCCACAGCGTCAGTGTCCTGTAACCCCTGGCGCGGCAAAAGCCGACACATTCCTCGACCAGCCGCTTGCCGATCCCGAGGCCGCGCGCCGACGGCTCGACATAGAGCAGGCGCAACTTCGCCACCGCGTCCGACTGGCGCACGACGAAGACCGAGCCGACGACCTCGCCTTCCCGCTCGGCGATCCAGCTGCGTTCCCATTTCGGATCGAAGGATTTGACGAAGGCACCGAGGATTTCGGCGACCAGCGCTTCATAGGTTTCGTCCCAGCTATATTCCTGCGCGTAGAGCAGGCCCTGCCGATGGATGATCCAGCCGATGTCGCCGACTTGCAGGGGCCGCAGCATATAGGGAATTTTGGGCTCGGCGCTTCCGCCCAGCAAACGCTGCACCGTCTGCATGGCCTTGACCAGCCTGTCCTGTTCGGCAACCGAAAGCCGTTCGAGCAAAGCCGCGACCTGGTCGTGCGAACCCTGGTTCAGCGGCGCGAAGGCCTGCCGCCCGGCCTTGGTCAGCGCGATCGACGAGCGCCGCGCATCCGCCTCGATCGTGGCGCGCTCGACCAGATCACGCTCCTCGAACTTCTTCAGCAGCCGGCTGAGATAACCGGCATCGAGGCCGAGATCGCGCGCAAGGTCGGTGGCGGTCAGGCCATCGCGATGCGCCAGCTCATAGAGCACCCGCGCCTCGGTCAGCGAGAAGGTGCTTTTCAGCAGCCCTTCGTCGAGCAGCCCGATCTGGCGGGTGTAGAAGCGGTTGAAGGCTCGCACCGCGTCGATCCGGTCCTTGCCTGGGTGATGATGAATGGTTATGGCATCCTCCTCCCGGCAAGATCAGCGATTTAGTTGACTTGGTCAAGTATCCGTTTGAAGCAATTGTCCTGATTATGCCCAGCGGGCGCCTTGACTCGCACGAGCTGCCAGCCTATTTCAGCGCCACGTTAGCACTCCCCCAAGATGAGTGCTAACCACATGTCCGGCGCCGCCGGACGGAGGAACTGTTCTCACCATTCTCATCGAGGAATAAAAAATGGCAAAGTCGAAGTTCCGCCCGCTTCATGACCGCGTGGTCGTTCGTCGGGTCGAATCCGAATCCAAGACCGCGGGCGGGATCATCATCCCCGATACAGCTAAGGAAAAGCCGCAGGAAGGCGAGATCATCGCCGTCGGTTCCGGCGCCCGCGACGAAGCCGGCAAGCTCGTCCCGCTGGACGTCAAGGCCGGCGACCGCATCCTGTTCGGCAAGTGGTCGGGCACCGAAGTCAAGCTCAATGGC
>NZ_JAMYRZ010000046.1:0-43581 GCF_040321675.1 Mesorhizobium sp. M0296 | reverse complement strand
AGTCCGGTGTCGATCCGAGCCGCATGGACGGCATAAGGTCACAGCTGAAGTCGATCGGGCTCGAACCTTATGATTGCCTCAATCCCGGGCTGATGGACTATATCGCCACCTGGACGGCCAAGAGATCCGGCGCGTTGCCGGCCTAACGACTGATCAGACACTTTGGGGGCCGGACGAAATCGCCCGGTCCCAGGCGTTGGAACGAACGCAGGCGAGCGCGTAGACGGACACGCTTCGTAAGTCATTGCCGACGTGCTGTCAGCCTCAGGGGGCGTTGGGCTCAACGGGGAATACGCTGAAATTGGTCCAACTGGGTCGTATAGCTTCAAGATCAGCGACTGCGATCAGTTGGTTCTGGCTTGGCGCGGCCCAGATCGTGGACTAGCTTGGATATCGCAGGCAAAGTCGCGCCCAAAGCGCGATGGCGGCAAGGTGGTGCTCCTTACCAGCGCCTAGCGGGCTTGAACGGCAGCACCATCAGCTTGCTGCGTTTTGTCCAGGAAACCAGCCCGTATACCAGCGCGACCCCAGACCAGCCGATACCATCGGTGCGGCTGCGAACAAGGCGGGCGTCGGGGAAGCGTCGTGTGGCGACCGGCAACAGTGCGAAAGCCGGCGGTCACTGGCTGTCACGCGAAGCCGGAAGTCGATCACGACCTGTCTCTGTTTCAATGGATCCGTCGCCGGCACATTCGGCCGATTTGGGCCACCGGGCAAGGCATTGCATTTCAGAACAGCCACATCTGCCGCGTGGCGCCGCGGAAATCATGGGCACATTCTGCTTTAGCCGGCCAAGATGGCAATGTACTATTTGCCAATAAGCTGGCCATGGTTGCAGGACTATTCTAGGCCAGACCAAACCGAAATGAAGCTGATGACCGATCGCGCCAGGTTCCTGATCATTGACGACCATCCGCTGTTTCGCGAGGCGCTGCATAGTGCCGTGCAGATGGCCTATCCGGAAGTCGACACGGTCGAGGCACGCTCGATTGCCGAGGCGCTCGAGCTTCTGACCGATGCCAAGCCGTTCGACCTGGCGCTGCTCGATCTCAGCATGCCCGACGTGCATGGGTTTGACGGGCTGCTGCAGCTCAGGACGCGTTATCCGCGCCTGCCGGTGGTCATCGTCTCCGGCTATGAGGAACCGAAGATCATTTCCGAGGCGCTGTCCTACGGTGCGGCCGGCTTCATCCCGAAATCGGCGCGCAAGAGCGACCTTGCCGCCGCCATTCGCTCGGTGATGGAAGGCGCGATCTATGTTCCCGAGACTTATGAAGGCCGGCCGCGCGACGCCGACAGCACCGACCGCGCCGAGATGGTGCAGCGCCTGGCTACGCTGACGCCGCAGCAGCTCAAAGTGCTGCAGATGCTGCGCCAGGGCCTGCTCAACAAGCAGATCGCCTATGAGCTGCAGGTCGGCGAGACCACCGTCAAGGCGCATGTCTCCGAAATCCTGCGCAAGCTCAACGTCTACAGCCGCACCCAGGCGGTGATCGAGGTCTCAAAGCTCGACAATGCCGAGCTGTTTCGCGATCCGGCGGGGTTTTGAGAGCGCTCGCTAAAAAGCGCACTGTCACCGTAGTCGACCGCACTCGTGTCACCGCAATCGGACTAGACTAGCGACGGCTCTCACGTTCCTGACACCAGCTAAGCAACCCGCGGCTCTCTAGTCAGATCAAATTCACGCGGCGATTGCTCTGCAGCAGTTAGCCGCTTTCCCTCGTCTAGTAAAATGGCGGCCCCGGGTCCAACGTAGAATGCTTTAATTTTACTAAATTGCTCTTTGAATGCTCTATTAAAAGTCTTCATTAGCTCCTGAGCGAGCGGCGTGTCGGAGACCGTTGCCACGCGGCCATTTATCACAACATCTTCAGCACATCGCCCACCAGGGGAAAAAGTTACTGTGTCCGGATTGCTAAGCTGATCTAGCGAATACCGGATGCCGGAAGGTGTTTTTATCGGCCTCACCTCAATGGGCACAGCGTGGCCAGTGACAAGAAATGATCGACCGCTAGAAGCCGATTCAGTGGTTGATTGCCCAAGAGTTGGAATTTGCATTCTATTGCTAAAAGAGTCGAATTCCATCTTGGGAAAATGACCATGAGGATGTATTTTATCGAAATTTCACGTTCTACTGCCTCCAATACGGGAAGAAGATCGTCCTTTAGCGCGAAGAAGTGAATCTGCTTCATATGAATTACCGCCTAGGCACAAGTAATGGCTGGAACACGGTTACCCGTGTGCTGGGAAGATACGACCGTTCAAGCCAGCAGATGTGCCAGCAACGCCCTCAGTTGCGCTGGTTTCAGCGGCTTGCGCATCAGCTCGATGCTGGCGGCGCGGGCGGCCTTGGCGACACTTTCCGAGCCGTCGGCGGTGACGATGAGCGCCGGCACGGCGCGACCGAGATAATCACGGACCTCGGCGATTGTGGTGGTGCCGAGGTCGCCGCCGTCGAGATGCTGGTCGGCTATGACAATATCTGGCAACCAGTCGGTATCGCCAAGCAAGTCGAGCGCGTCACCGGTCGAGGTGGCGGGGCGCACCAGGCATTGCCAGCGCTCGAGCAGGGAGGTCATCGCCTGCAGCACGTCGATGTCGTTCTCGACCAGCAGCACCCTTGTGCCGAACAGACCGTAGCCGCGCGGCCGCTCCATGTCGACGGTGCTGGCGATTGGATCGGCCGTGTCGCCGATCCCGACCGGAACGTCGATATGGAAAATCGTGCCATGTCCGACCTTCGACGAAAACGTGACGGGATGGCCGAGGGCCGCGGCGATGCGGCGCACGATGGCCAGCCCCAACCCCAGCCCGCCGGCGGCAAGCCCGGCATCCGTCGGGATCACGCCGCGATGGAATTCCTCGAACACCGCCTCGCGCTGGTCGTCGGGGATGCCGCAGCCGGTATCGGCGACGTCGATGCGGATCGTGTCGCCGCGATGCCTGGTGCCGACCAACACGCCGCCCGAGCGGGTATAGCGCAGTGCATTGGACAGGATGTTCTGCAGGATGCGGCGCAGCAAGGTTCGGTCCGAACGAACGAGCGCATCGACCGGCCGGAACTTCAGCGTCAGCCCCTTCATCTCCGCGACCGGCTGAAAATCCGAGCGCAGAGACGAAAACAGCGTCTCCAGGCTGACATCGGTGATGTCGGGCTGCACGACGCCGGCATCGAGCTTGGAAATGTCGAGCAAGGTGCGGAGCAGGTCCTCCATCGTCTCCAGCGATCGCTCGACCTGGCGGACCAGCTTTCTGCCTTCCTCGCTGGTCTGTACTTCGGCAAGCGCCGAGACCGACAGATGCGCGGCGTTCAGCGGCTGCAGCACGTCATGGCTGGCGGCCGCCAGGAATCTGGTCTTGGACAGGTTCGCCAGCTCGGCGTTTTCCTTGGCTGCGTTCAAGTCGATGTTCGACTGCTCCAGCCGGCGCAAGGTCGAATGCAGCTCTTCGGTGCGGCTGCGCACCCGGCTCTCAAGCGAAATGGCGGTCTGGAACAGCGAAAAGGCATTGCCTTGCTGGTCCATGGAACGCTCGACGCGGCTGATCAGCGCGGCGTTGATCTTCTTCAGCCTTTCCAGGTCGTCGATGTTCCTGAGCGGCATCCCGGATTTCCTACTCCGCCGCTTCGGCCGCCTTGCGTTCGCCGAAGGCGATGCCGGTGAAGGTCTGGTTCAGATGCATCGAACGGTACTGTTCGCCATAGGTGCCGAAGCCGAGGACGTTGTTGACCTTGTAGAGTTCCGAAATCTCGCGATAGACCTGCCGATTGCGCGCGTCGAGCCGGCGCAGCACGCAGTCGAAACCGAGGATCAGGTCAATGCCGCCAAGCCTTTCGCTGACGTCGCTGAGCGCGGCGCGGGTCGCCTCGACCATGTCCTTAGGCTGGGCGACGGCAAGCACGACACCATCGTCGATGGCGCAGAAGAACGACAGCGAGCCGTCCGCGTGCATCTTCTGGATTGAACGGCAGTAAAATTCGCCGCCGACTTTCACCACCACCGGGTGTGAGGCAAAACTCAGTGGCGTCAGCATCTGCGCGACGACGCCGACCGAGGCGGCATATTCCTCGGCGGCAATGGTGGCGTTGAATTCGCGCACGATGCGGTGGTCGGGATCGGATGCCGTCACCACCAGCTTCTCGTCGGTGGGAACGAAATTGTCGGTTTTGAACACGTGGAAAGGAATTTCCGTGGTGACCAGCACGATGATGGCGCTGTCGGAGGTCACTTTGCCGTTCGAGATCAGCCGCGTTGTCTCGAATTTCAAATCATCGCCAGCCGACCCGCCGATCAGTGGGATGTCGTCGAGGCCCCAATGGATGGCGGATGTCACCGCTTCTTCGGCATAGGACAGGCCGTCGATCAAGCAGAGCGCGAAAGTGGTGTCGGCTCGCTCGTGCCCGAGGCGCTCGTGTAACGAACGCCTCAGCGCCTCGACTTCGCCGGTAATCCCGTCCATGCCCGATGAGGACAGATTTTCGATCATGGTGCTGGCTGCCGAAAACGATGCGGAGGGAAGCAGCATAGCCAGGATCTGGCCTTCCTCCAGCCCTTTGGGCGTTATCTCACCGGCCGTCGAGCAGCCGGCATAGTGGAGCGCCGGCGCGTGGCTCTTCAGCGCTTCCGACAGGGCGACGGCCTCTATGAGGCTCTGCGAGAAAAACAGGAGGGCAAACCCGGCGTCAATGGCCGCTGCTTCCGCTGCCACCGCCCGGGCGAACGCATCCGCGTCAGATTCGTCGGTGGTGAGCACCGAAAGGCCGCATGCATAGCGCGTCCGTGACTTGGCCAGCGGCTTCCTCCTCCATTTCCTCCGACGCTTTTTTTGTGCGCGTCTGGCGCGCCGGCGTCGAGGTCATTGTTGTCTTGAAGCGGTGCTTTGGCAATGAGCCAACATGATGGATTTGAAGTTTCTGCCGTTTGACGGCGTCCGCGCAGCCACTCACAGACGAAAGGCCGCATCGCACCGCCATCCGTGCAACGAAGGCCCAGCTGAATTTGCCGCAGGCGAATGTCCACGGATCACGGCTGGCAGGCTCGACGTGCCAAGAATGGGGCAGGATATCGCGCTTAGCGGTTGCCGCTTTGGACAGGGTGCCAGTCTAGCCTGGCGGTTGTCGTGGTCAATCCGGGGCAGGTGACAGCCTACGCCAATGCGCTCGGCAAGCGGGCCAGGACCGACACCACCGATGCTGCTGTAACGCTGCCTTCGTTGGGTCGAGCAAGCGGCAAGTGCCCGTTGCGCGGCACCGAAGCCGAGGCCCTGGCCGGGCTCGTCGCTCGCCGCCGTCAGATTGTGCGGATGATCGCAGCCGAGAGAGCTATGCCCGCACCGCCATGGCAACGCAGGCACCAAAGAGCATCCAGCCAAAAGGAAAAAGACCGGCTGGAGAAGGTGTTGTTTCGCGGTTATTTCCGATCGCTTAGACTCAATTAGGCGACTTTGAGATCTTTCATCGCCTTTTCAACGACATCCTTGATCGGCCTCGATACATCTTCGGCAGCCTTGGTCGTCACGGCCTGAAATTCCTTGGCCTGCTCGACGGTCTTTTCGAGCTGCGTGCGCAAGAAGGCAGTCTGGAGTTCGATGAACTCGGACGGCGACTTCACGGCAACCAGGGCTTCGAGGTGCGAGAAGCCGGCTTCGGCATTGGCGCGCAGAGCAGCAATTGTCTTCAGCGACAACTCGTTGCCGACGGTCTTGGCGGTTTCGAAGCTCGACTGCAGAGCCTTCTGGGTCGTCTCGGTGCCTGACGCAAATTTCGCATAGGCTTCTTTCGACTGCTCGACGCCCTTTTCGGCGACAGCGCGGACCTGGTCGGCAGCCTTCGACGCGTCGAAGGTGGGGAATGAGGTATTTTCAACGGTGTCAGCGGTCTTGGCCATAGTTTCCATCCTTTCCGGTGGACGGCCTTTCACAAAAGCCGTCTCGTTCACTTACGAAACTGACGTTACGGCATTTATAGTGCATTGCAATATTTTTGTGCGACGCACCATCCCTCTTCCAGCGTTCCGAGGGGGCATGCGGAGGGTCGGTGGCATCTCGAGATCGCCGGTTCTGCAGGAAGAACTCTTCTGGACGGACCACCTGATCCAGCATAGCCTCGCAACAGAGCACGACGTTTTGCCACCTGGGTATCTACTTCAGCCGCTATTCGGCAACCGTCCAAGTCTACGTCAACGAAAGCGTTAAATTCGTGCGCCGCAAACTTTCAGTCGGCGTACCCGCTGGGCACAAGGTGATCGCTTTCCTTAGCGCGCCATCGAGAAGTTGCCTCGATATGGCGGTGGTTGACGCGAAGGCGCGCCTCTACCGCTTCCAGTGCGCCGTGAAGTGACCACCCCTGGTGGTCTATCGGTTAGCCAAGTTCCGGATCAGTGCGGATGCCTGAAGAAGACAACCGCTTTCTATCATCCAGGCATACAGTCCCACATGATCCGACGGGCTGAGGCCGGTGGGCAAATGCACGATAGGCATTCGAACCGACTCATCGTCGATCACCAACTCAACGGATCGAAGATCCGGTGGCACGTTTCCGGGAATTGCCAAAATTGGGGTGTCCTTGTCCCAGACCAAGCTTGTCGCCAGCGACTCTTCATTATAGGCAACCGAAACATCCGCCCTGTGCCCCGGTGGGCGCCAAAGCTCCAGTTTGAGGTCATAAACGCAGCCTGTCAGACGATTTTCGACCGGCACCATCCAAGGTTCCAAGGTGGCGGCCGTCGTGTCGGAAACGCCACGAGACCCACCTATGGTTTGGAGCTGACCAGCGGCATTCCCCAATAGATCCGAAATCGCAGTCAAACTCGAAGAAGCGCCCGCCGCCCCGTTAGAGGTTGTTCCAGAACCCGATGCGTCGTCAGTCACCACAACATCCGCAGGTCCCGGCAACGCAGTGACCGAGCCATCGTCACCCATCAAAGTGACAGTCGATCCACCCTCGATATGCACGAGGTCGCCCAGTCTGAACAGTTTGCCGAGCTGAGGGCTGTCCGCGGGAGGATCGACAGCGACAACGACATACTCGCTGGCCGCAAGAGCGCTCGAGCAAGAACCAACTGCTGCGATGGCCGCAGCCAGTAGGAAAATGATTTTGGGTTGCCGATACATGACGCACGTTCAACCATACGCTTGTTTTACTTGCCTTCAAGATAGATCCTATCGCCAGCCTCACCCTGCTTCAGTCTTCCAAGGTGATAAGCAACGAGGCCATCGTTGGGATATTGAATGGCCAGCGATGCAAAGGCAGCAGCGGCAGTCTTGTCACGCGCGGACATCAGCAAATAAGCTTGCGAGTAAGCCTCCACCATCTCGCGATTCATACGCCCGTCCTCCAGCAACTCGAAGGCTGAGATCCACTCAGTCTTGCCTTTCAGACACAACACACCGGATGGCCGAAGCAGGTAGTCATCGGAAGAGTTCGCCACCTCCTCGCTGATGCAGTTCATGGTACCTAGAAACTTGTTCGCGCCTTCGAGCCTGGCAGCGGTGTTCACCGTATCGCCCATGGCCGTGTAGTTGAAGAATCGATTGCCCCCAAAATTTCCGACAACTGCAGGTCCTCGATGGACGCCGATACGAGTGACGCCAACGTCGTGGCCTCTAGACTTTACATCTGTCCGAAATCTTCGAGACATCGCGACGGTAGCGAGCGTTAGTTTTAGGGCCCTTTCGGCTTGGTCCTCCTGCACACCCGGTGCACCAAAAAAACCAATGACTGCATCGCCTATCAGTTTGTCTATCGTGGCTCCATGTTCAATGAAGAGACCACAAACCGCATCGAGGTATTCATTCAGAACCGCAGCAAATACCTCTGGTTCCGTCCGTTCGCCCAAACTGGTGAACCCCTCAAGGTCGGTGAACACGCACGTTATCAAGCGTTCGGATCCGCCGAGGCGCAGTGACGCCGGCTTGCTGACTAGCTCTGCCACGACTGCCGGGCTGAGATACTGAGAGAACGCGTTCTGGACGAAACGCCTTTCTTTCGAGTCCCGGTGCCATGCCAGAATTGCGACGAATCCGGAGAGCCCTAGCAGCAGCATCGACGGCGCGACCATTGGTAACAGAATCCCGGCCTTGGCAAACGCGGTTGCTTCTAAGATCAAAACCGAAACGACTGCGCCGATGATGACCATAGGTTTCACCAGCACTGATATGCGGAGCCAAGCGACCCAGATGCAGAGCGCCGTCGCGAGAACGAAGGGCCCAAACGCCGCCACCGCCCCTGGCGTAATGATTTTGTCGCCCTTGATCAATCTCGCCAGCGCATTGGCATGAATAACCACACCCGGCAGCGCTCCGGCAACAGAGCCGTTCAGCACGGCAAAGGGGGTTGCATGACGATCCTGCAGCGGGAGGTCGACGCCGATCAAAACGAACTTCCCGGCGAACCAGGCCGGGGGCGCGAAAGCGGCGGCGTGTGCCGGATATATTGTCCATCGTGCCGGATGAATGCCTGTAGCCCGATAGTAGACCATCTTCTCCGCAGCTTGCGATGCCGATATGCCGGCGGTCTGCGCGAGCGCTGATGCAAAGCTAGGTTGCCAGTTGCCATTCACCACGCGCCCTGGAAATTCTTCCCGCACAACCGCGTCGACCCTATCATGAGACAGGGCGGCCAGTCCGCGGATGGCGCTTGGCGCGAAGCGACTAAGATACGACAGTTGCTTGTCGGTAAGGTCGTCGTCGTGTGATGCAGATGCGACAATTACCGGACTTTCGGCCGCCTCGATAACCTCAGCTAGGCGCCGATCCTTTTCTGCCTCGGTTGGCTGATCGAAAAGCAAGTCAATGCCTATTGTTCTCGGATGAGCCTTATCGATTCTCTGCACAAGGTCGGCCAAGGCACCCCTATCCAGCGGCGATCTATAGGGAAACCTTTCCAATGTCTGCTCTGTGATCGTTACGATCACGATGTCTGTCGGGGGCGCGACGAAGGGCGAGATGGTCGTCATCAAGACGTCGCGCAGCAGTTTCTCGCCTGAGGGAGAGAATGTGGCAATGCAGGCGCCCAGAATGAAAAAGAATCCGAGCGACGCGAGAAGGCGCCCTTTTTGAACCATTCCGATCGGCGTGAAGACGGCCAAGCTGCGTGCAATTCGTTTCGGTGTCTATCGGCGTGAATCTACACAGCATAGACCGCTGACGAACTGTGGGCTAGCGGTGGGCCCTTCGCTAGATCCGCTGGACTTGACACTGCGAAGCACCGGGCTCAGTCTCGCAAGACTGCTCCGGTTTTATCCTGTCCATCGACTGGTGAATCCGCTGCATGAGCTGAGACTAAGGATATACAGCCATGATGGCGCTTCGCTTCGCCATTGCGCTTCTTCTAGTTTCGCTGAGCGCCCAAGCGTGGGCAGAACGGCGCGTCGCGCTGGTCATCGGTAATTCTGCCTATAGATACGCGGTTCCACTTTCCAATCCAAAAAATGATGCGGTGGATATGACCGCAAAACTGCAGGCGTTGGGCTTTGAGGTGGTTGCAGGCGAGGACCTCGATCTGAGCGGGATGCGCGGCACGGTTCGAGATTTCATCGGCAAGCTGGATGGTGCCGACATGGCGCTTCTCTTCTATGCCGGCCATGGCGTCCAGGTGAACGGCACCAACTACATGGCTCCCGTTGATGCGCGGCTATCCACATATAACGACCTCGACTTCGAAGCCGTGCCCATGGACCTCGTCTTGTCGGCCATGGAGCGAACCACGAAGGTCAACCTGGTATTTTTGGATGCTTGCCGGGACAGTCCTTTCTCACAGAACCTTGGGCGCTCGATGGGTACGCGATCAGGGTCGGTCGGTCGGGGCTTGGCAAAGCTAGGCACGGGCGTTGGATCGCTCATAGCCTTTGCAACGCAGCCCGGGAACGTTGCGCTGGACGGCGAGGGAAGGAACTCGCCGTTCACATCTGCGCTGCTAAAGAATCTTGGTACGCCTGGCCAGGACATCTCCCGCGACCTCATCAACGTCCGTAGGGATGTGCTTGAAGCAACCGACGGCAAGCAAGTGCCATGGGACAACTCCTCGCTGACGGGCGACGTCATTTTGCAACCGTTGTCCGGAAACACCGCTGTCACGGCGGGTGCGAAAGGAGGGGACGTAGAAGTCGCCTATTGGGAGACCATCAAGGAAAAAACGGACAAGCGCTTCTTTGAGGCCTATCTCAGACAGTATCCAAGCGGCGCCTTTGCGGCGTTAGCCAGCTTGAAGATCGACGAGATCGAACAGGCAGCAACAGATCGTGGCAAAGCCCCCTCGATTTCCATCGAGGGCGTGGAGGTTGCAGAAGCTCATCCTGATTTAGATGTGACGCAAGCTTTGGCTGATCCGCGCGCGTTGACAAAGGCAACGCAAACAGAGCTAACGCGAGTCGGCTGCCTTGTCGGACAGGCAGACGGCAAATGGGGACCGGGAAGTCGGAAAGCTCTTCAAGCCTTTGCCGAGCAGCGGGGATTGAAGCTTGCCAGCCTGGAGCCGACGAAAGAGGTGTTGCGCGCAATCAAGAATATCCCAGAACGTGTCTGCGCTCCGGTCAAGGTAAAGGCTTTTGATGGCGCGTGGGCACTGACGCGGCGCGCAGGTAATTCCGCCTGCGATTACACTGAACAGTCAACGACAATCTTTATCGATGGAACGGAAATTTCCGCGATGGTGCCTTTGGCCGGAACAATCACCGCCGACGGGGCATTCGACATCTATTTAAGTTTCGTCGATGACGATGGTGCGCCAAGGCAAAACCATATCATCGGCAGGCTTCAAGGTGCGAAAGGCAGCGGTGAGTTTTCTCGAGTCGGAGGCGAGTGTGCAGGTGTCGTAAGACTTGACAAGCGTACTGAATAGGGCCGGCATTTGCGGGTCCGTGCAAACGCTGACCAAACCATTCGGACGTGGTCCGTCTCATTGAACCAACGTCGAAGTCGCGTGGACTTTGCCGTCGTCGCGCACCTCGTAAAATTTGTCGTTGTCAATGTAGATAAGATGACAAACTGGTTTACCTTGGTCTTGTGAACAGGCCTTGTCACCGTCGAAAGTCAAGGGAACTTTGACCTTTATCTTAGTTTTGTTGTTCACCAAAGCTTCGCCAATGATCTGTTTTTTCTTCCAGTTCCAGACAAGAGTGGCAGTTATGGCAGCTCCAGCGTCGTATATAATTACATTTACCTTTTTCCCATTAGCAAAAGTCTTAAATTCTTCCATCGATGCTTTTTTCGCGCTACTTGGTAGATCCTCGGCCCAAGCGGACATAGCAAGTGAAAACGTAGCTGCGACAACAAGCGATAACAGTTTCATCCTATCCTCCCCATCCCCCGCCGGTTTGACTGACATGTCTATATATTCTTAAGCGAGGAGACTGAAAATTATCATGATAACAAGCTTTCAAGAAGCGGAAATCAGCGCGTCCTAGATGTCGTTGGGGACATTTGCTCAAGTTGAGCGAAGCCGCACATTCTGGCATGTTCCCTAGGATTTGCGCTTAAGCCAACGCGTTCTCAGTGTTTACAATGCGCAGGCCGCCCGAGCGTGTGATGCGCGGTGTTTGGATTGCGAGCCTCATTGCACTTACCGCCGCCTATCTTGCCGACCAAGCGGGCCTTGAGGGCATCGTCTCGAAGCGCGCCGACAGCCCGTATCGAAGCGGCCCGACGACGAATTGGCTGAAGACGAAGAGCTTCACAGGAATACGAACTATTGGGCGTCGAGCGCGAGCCGAGCAAGGCGGCATTCGCCTTGCTGGCGAAGCCCGGTACCGGAAAATATGCCGGTTCGGCCTTCATCACCTTGAACCAGGAGATGCGCGAACGGCTGTGGAAGCGTGTCCAAGAGCACGCCGGGCCACCGCCGAAGGGCATAAAGCGGCCGGCGACCATGGGTCAGGCCGGGGTGAAAGCCCACGTCAAGCATCTACGGGGCGAGTTCGGATTTCGCCACGCCTCACTGCAGGATTCAGAGAGGAGTGATACCTCCAGCGAACACGGCACGAATTAGCCGGCCTCGCCTCGGACCTTCGACGCCAGTGTGCCAGCATGATTGTTTGTCGAGGAGCATTACTCAACGCGCTTTCCAGAATGGCGGGACGTCCATGGCCCGGGCCATTCTCGCACTCGACTTTTTACTGATTACATGAGCGGATGGCCCCCCGTTGGGGGAGCCGCAGACGCGCTTGGCCGAAAGTGTCTGGCATTTGGTCTGAGATCGATCGGGTCGAAGCCAATTTCTGCCTGCCGCGCTTCACGCTATTGCAAGACATTCAAATTTGAGCTTCCGCACTCATGCTTTGTCGAGAGTATCTCCGTAGGTTTTAGCCGTTCTGAATCGCCGTCGGCGACGATGAAGACGAAATAGGAGAACGCAATGGCTCGCAATCACGTTGAACGTCTTGGAGAGTTTAGGGAAATCTTGGTCGCGACGCGGCGCGAAGGAGTCCGTAACGTGCACCATACTCGCGACGCAATGCGGGCAAGTGGCTTTCAGATCGGGGACAGCGACGGCTCCAGCTACGGAGCCGAGCTGAAGGTGCTCCAAGAGGAAATTGAGGCAGTCGATCGCGCCATCGAAGACGAGAAGCGGTTGGCCCTGGCCCTCGAGAGCGCGGCTCAATCCCGCCGACCGACTAAACCGAGAATCGTGAAGGGAACATAGAGTCCGGTAAGGCCCTTGGCGCTCGTCGCGTCGATCGCCTTCGGTACAGTGTCGGGCTCGTCGCCGCCGTGGTGCAGCGCCCTAAAAGCGGACGTTTCACTTTCGGCCCCTAGCGCAATGTAGAGCATTTGCTCGGCAAAAATCGCTCCTGTGAACTCGACATCGCATGGCGGACCAACAGGTTCGGCCAACATCAGGTGAGACGCAGTTCCAACAAACATGCAGTTCAGACAATCGATTACGCGTCTTTGTTGAAGTCGTGCCATGCGGCCGATCCGAAAGGATCAGCCGCATCCGGCATCCTTCACCTTCACTGACTGAAACACGCTCGAAAATCGGGCCGTGTAGACTAAGTTGCATGGACTAAGTCAGACGCCCGCAATGCGCACCGTCAATATCCACGAGGCCAAGACGCATCTGTCTCGTCTTGTCGACAGGGCGGCCAAAGGCGAATCCTTCATTATCGCCAAATCCGGCAAGCCGATGGTCAAGGTCGTTGCCATAGACGCACCTGCGGCCGGCGAAATGCGTCGGGTGGGGTTTATGGCCGGGCGGTTTGCAGTTCCGGACGATTTTGATCGCATGGCCGATGACGAAATCGAGAAGCTGTTTGGCGGCGATGCATGAAACTTCTTCTCGATACCCACCTTCTGCTCTGGGCGGCGGGCGAGCCCGAAAAGCTCCCGCCCGCAGCCCTCGCTGAGATCGAGAATGCCGATAACCACTTGACGTTCAGCGCCGCAACTCCCTGGGAGATTGCCATTAAACGCGGTCTGGGCCGCCTTGACTTGAAGGTCGATGCGCGTCTTTCCGTCGGGGTCTGATCGACAATCATGAGCAGCCAATCACCGGCGAGCACGCCATTGCGGTGGAGGGGCTTCCACCCATCCACAAGGACCCCCTTCGATCGGATCCTGATTGCTCAATCAATTGTGGAAGGCATTACTTTGCTGACCGTCGACGATCGGGTCGCGCGGTATCCTGCGCCCGTCCGTCGTCTCTGATCAGCTGGACCGCAAGCCCCTTGGTAGGGTAGTCAGCTATCGCTTCAGACCACCCATGAAAGCCTTTACTCGAGCAGAGTCGACTTGGTTCCACCAGACGCCGTCGTGCTTCAGCGCGCTGGCGATGATGACCCCGTCGACAATGGCAAGGATATCATTGGCGTTATCCGGCGTGACACCGCTGCCGACCAGCGTCGGCAGGCCGGCGGCCTGCTTGATCATACTTATGTAACCCAAATCCGCGGCGTGGCCGGTGCGCTGGCCAGTGGCGATGATGGCGTCGGCGTCGAAGAAGACCAGGTCCTTGACCAGTTCCTCCACCGGGCGGTCGGCGACGATGGCGTGTGCGCCGTGCTTGACATGGGCATCGGCGAAAATGCGGATGCCGTTGGCGCGCAGCCTGGCGCGGTAGCGTGCCGCGCGGCCCGATTCGCCTTCGACAAAGCCCTCATTGGCGACGTAGGCGTTCGCCCATTGGTTGACGCGGACGAAGCCGGCGCCGGCTGCGCTGGCGATCGCCAAGGCCGGGATCGCGGCATTGGCCAGCACATTGATGCCGATCGGCCTGCCGAGTTCGCGGCGGATGCGGTCGGAAACGACCGCCATATAGGCCGCCGTCTCCGGGCCGATATCGTTAGGCTTGGCGAAGGGGATGTCGCCATGGTTCTCGACGATGACGCCGTCGCAGCCGCCGTCGAGATAGGCCTTGGCGTCGTCGAGCCCGCGCTGGTAGATCGCCTCGATAGCCTCGCCGTCATAGCGCGGCGCGCCGGGCAGCGGCGCCAGATGAACGACGCCGATCACCACCTTTGTGCGGCCGAAAAGGTCCACGAGCGCGTCGCCGCCAGATTGGCCGAGCTGGGTCATGAGAGCTCCATTTGATCGATGAGCGCCGCCATCTCGGAGGCGGAAGGACAGGATGCCAGCGTGCCCGGCCGTGTCACGGCGATTGCGGCGGCGGCGAGCGCCAGCTTCAGCGCCGAGATGACCGGCATGCCCCGGGCAAGCCCACCGGCCAGACAGCCGCAGAACACATCGCCCGCGCCGCTGGTGTCGAGCGCTTCGACTCGCGGCACCAGCAAGCGAAGCGGTTCCGTCCGGTCCGTGCCAAGCACGATACAGCCTGCGGCACCGAGGGTGATGACGACGGTGCCTGCGCCTTTGGCCACCAGCGCGCCAGCGGCTGCTGTTATGTCATCCCGGCCGGTCAAGATTTGCGCTTCGGATTGGTTGACCACCAGAACCTCCGCCAGGCCGAGATCGGGTAGCGAGGCCGTGTCGATCGGGCTGGCGTTGAGAACGGTGCGCGCACCGTTTTCCTTTGCTGCTCTGAGGCAGGCATTGGTCACGGCAGTCCGCAAATTTCCCTGGCAGACGAGGATGTCACCGGGGGCGATCCAGCGGACAAGTGCTGTCTGCGTCACCGGATCGAATGCCTCGCTGCAGGCGACGCCGCTGACAATGAAATTCTCTCCGCCTTTATCGACGACGATGGTCGAGCGGTCGCTCGGCAGCTCGAATTCGCTCACCTCAAGGTCTGACAGCTCGCTGTCGAGGCGGCTCCTGATCCACGCGCCAGCGGGGTCCTTGCCGAGCGCCGTCCAGAACGTCACCTCTGCACCAGTCCGTGCTGCTGCGACCGCCTGGTTGGCGCCCTTGCCGCCGAGCCCGTCGGCATAGCTCACGGCATTCAAAGTCTCGCCCACGTCAGGGAAGCGGCCGACGCGAAACACGGTATCGACGCAGGCATTGCCGACGACGTGGACATGCATGGCTCAGCTCTCACCTGTCGCCCAGCCCAGCATCTGTTCGAACAGGGTCTTGTAGCCTGGCCAGGCGATGAATTGCGGCGGCAGCCAATGTGGCCCGACATCGGATGTCCAGGCCACGGTGCGGCCCTTGCCGTAATGGCCGGTGACAAGCAGCGGCAGCGAGCCATAGTCCGACGACACGCTGGCCAGGACCTCGGCCCCATCCTTCAGCGTCACCTCGTTAAAACCGAGCAGGATCGGCCAGTCCGAGCCGAGGCCCCTGAGGATGGGATGCCTCGACCCTGGTTTCGGCACCGGCGCAAAACCTTCGGGAACCTCGACGCGGTCGTCGTAGGCCAGGCAGTTCACCGGCAGCACGTCCTCGACCGGCGTCTTGCGGTAGCGCGCGCCGCCATTGATGCCCTGGAAGCTGTAGTAACCGCCGAACATCAATAGACCGCCGCCGCGGCTGACGTAATCGCGGAGCAGGCGCAGGCGGTTCGGCGTCGGCTTGGAGTGGACCCAGGTGTCGGGATGCAGCAGCAGCGTGTTGGCGCCGATGTCGGAGAGCACGACCGCGTCATAGGCCGACAGCGCCTCCATCGTCTGTGGAAAGCCGCGCTGCGCCTCATGCGCCGGCATGAACGTGACGTCGAAGTCGGTCGCCTTCAGCGCGTCCAGCAACTCGTCTGCGCCCGTGTGGTAGGTAACGGTCGGAAACTGGTCGAAACCCTTGATATGGGTCGCGGTCGACACCCAGGATTCGCCGGCAAGCAGGATCTTCTTCTTGGACATTTGAACTCCAGTGTAATTCCAGGCCGCCTAGAGCCGCGCGAATACGCTTTTCGGATTGGCGATCAACATGCGGTCGATGGCCGGCTGCTCGACGCCGTGGCGTTTCAGGCGCGGTATGAAATGCTTCAGGATATAGCCATAGCCGAAGCCGCCGAAGCGCGTCAGCATGATCTTGAGGAACACATCCTGCGACAACAGCAGGCGGTCGCCGAAGCCCGCCTCGACAAGGGCGGCGATGGCGCGTGCGTTCTCTTCGTCGGAGGGCGATTGCGCGTCCTGGTCGGCATAATAATAGTCCATGCCGATCATGTCGTATTCGAGGAACGCGCCGCGCCGGGCGAGGCTTTTCTGGTAGTCGGGATCGTCGTGGCTCGGGTTCATGTGGCAGAGCACGGTGTGGCGAAGATCGGCGCCTTCGGCCTCGACGATATCGAGCACCTCGTGCGCCAGCCGCTCCCAGCCAGGCAGATGGATCGACAGCGGCACGCCGGTTATGCGCGAGGCGCGCGCCGAAGCCCGCAGCGACTTGCGTTCCTCGGCGGTGAAATCCTTGCTGACGCCGACCTCGCCGATCAGCCCGGCCATGATCGGCGGCTGCGTCTCGCCGCCGCCGACATCGTTGACGATGAACTCGGTCACGGCGTCCACATCCATTGCCTTCAGCCATTCGGGATGGGTGTGCTCGAGATAGAAGCCGGTGCCCATGACGATCTTCAGGCCGGACATGCGGCTGATGCGAGCGAGCTTTTCGGGGGCGCGGCCGATGCCGATATTGGTGGCATCGACGACGGTGTGGCCGCCCAGCGCGCGATAGCGCTGCAGCTCAGACAGCGCCAGGTCGGCGTCGTCGAGCGAGACGTTGTCGCGGTTGACGTATGGGTTCATCCGCAACTCGCCGATGATCTCGATGTTCACCGGCTGCTCGGCGATCGCCATGTCGTCGGGATGGCAGGGGCATTTCCAGCTGCGCGCACCATCGAGCAAGATGTGCTCGTGCATCAGCGTAATGCCCATCTCCTCGACCGGAACCGGGCCGAGCACGGTCATCACATGGCCGGTTTCGACGCCGATTGGCAGCCGTCGCCTGGGCACCGCGTCATCGAACAGATCGCTCATCGGCTCAACGGCTCCGCACCGCGCCGCGAAACAGGCGGAAGTTCAGCCAGATGGCGATCAGGATGATCGTTCCGGTGACTATCGGCGTCAGGAAAGGCGACAGATGCGCCAGGATCAGGCCGTTGCCGATGACGGCCACGGTCAGCGCGCCGAGCACCGTGCCGATGATCGTTCCGCGGCCGCCGAACAGGCTGGTGCCGCCGAGCACGACGGCGGCAATGACTTCCAGCTCGAAACCCTGGCCGGCATTCGAAGATCCCGATCCAAGCCGGGCGGCAATGATGATCCCGGCAAGGGCTGCCGCGGTGGCGGAAATCACATAGACGAAGAGCGTCGTCTGCCGCGTGTTGACGCCGGCGCGCCGCACCGCCTCGGCGTTGGCGCCAATGCCGGTGACATAGCGGCCGAATGGCGTCTCGTTGAAGGCGAGATAGGCGATGGCCAGGATCGCCAGCGCGATCAGCGCCGGCACCGGCATGCCAAGAAACCAGGCGCGGCCCAGGACGGTGAAAGCGCTTCCGGGCTCGATCGGGATGGAATAGCCGCCGGTGATCAGGAGCGCCACGCCACGGATCACCGAAAGCCCGGCAAGCGTGACGATGAAGGACGGGATGCCCTCATAGGCAATGAAATAGCCCTGTACCGCCCCAAGCAGGGCGCCGAGCGCCAACATGGCGAGGATAACGACTGGCCACGGCAGGCCAAACTGCAAAAGCGTCGCCGACAGCGTCGCCACCAGCGCCAGCACGGAGCCGACCGAAAGATCGATGCCGCCAGTGGTGATGACGAAAGTCATTGCCGCGGCGACGATCAGCAGCGGCGCCGACTGCCGCAGGATGTTCAACAGATTGGGCGATGTCAGAAACGCGTCGGTCGCAACCGAGAAGATGATGCAGACGACCAGAAAGAACAGCGCGATCGAGACGACGCTGCCATTGGCGAGCAGCGCATCGCGCCAGGTGCCCCTGCGTATTCGTGAGGGCTGGGCGGTGTGGATCGCGTCACTCATGCCGGCGCTCCACCGCGATAGCCATTGGTGGCGGAACGCGCACTGAACTTGCGGCCGACGATCAGATTGACCACGTCTTCGATATTAGTGTCGCCGATCAGCCGCTCGGCGACATTGCGCCCTTCATACATGACCTGAATGCGATCGCAGACGAGGAAGAGATCCTGCAGCCGGTGGGTGATCAGAATGACGCTGACACCGCGCGCACTGACCGCGCGGATCAGTTCGAGCACCGCCTCGACTTCGGCCACGGCAAGCGCTGCCGTCGGCTCGTCCATGATCAGCACGGCCGGCTCGAACGAGGCGGCGCGGCCGATCGCGATCGACTGGCGCTGCCCGCCTGAGAGGTTTTCAACCTTGAGCCGCGTATCGGCAATGACGATGCCGAGCCGATCGAGCATCTGGCGCGTCTCGTCATGCATGCGCTTCTTGTCGAGAAAGGAAATGCCTGCAATGCGGCGGCGCGGCTCGCGGCCGAGAAACAGATTGCCGGCGACATCGACCGTGTCGCAGAGCGACAGGTCCTGGTAGACCATCTCGACGCGCGCCGCACGAGCGTCCGCCGGCGAGCTGAAGATCACCGGCTTGCCGTCGATCTCGATGGTGCCGGCGTCGGGAACCACTGCCCCCGACAGCACCTTGCTCAATGTCGACTTGCCGGCGCCATTGTCGCCGACCAGCCCCAGCACCTCGCCCGGCTTCAGCGTCAGCGACACGTCATCGAGCGTCTGGATGGCGTTGTAGCGCTTTGAGATGCCGCTCATCCGCACCCGATAGGTCTGGCCACTGCTCATCTGGAATTCCACGCGATTGCAAGGGATCCGCGGCGCAGCCTCGGGCGGCGCCGCGGCTCGGTCGCCGACGCAGTTTACTTGAACATCGCGCGATATTGGTCGACATTCTTCTTGGTCACGATCGTCACCGGGATATTGATGATCGGGTCGATTTTCTCGCCCTTCTTGATCTTGCCCAGCGCTTCGACCGCGGCCTTGCCTTCGCCGGCCGGATCCTGCTGCACGACCGCCACCACCCAGCCGTCGTCGATGCCCTGAACGGCCTGCTTGGTCAGATCCCAGCCGAACACCTTGACGTCGCCGGTGCGGCCTTGGCTGGTCACCGCCGAAACGGCGCCGAGCAAGGCCGGCTCTCCGGTCGCATAGAGCGAGTTCATGTCCGGATTGGCGGTCATCAGGTTTTCCGAAGCGCTCAAGGCGGTCTCCTGAACATTCTGGCCGTCGACCGTGTCGAGGAAGGTGACGGCCTGGCCGCTTTCGGTCACCGCCTTCTTGAAGCCGTCGAGGCGCTGGTTCTGGATGAATGAATTGAGTGCGCCGACGATACCGATCTTGGCCTTGCCGGCCATATCGGTCTTCACATAGTCGGCGTAGAATTTGCCGATGTCCTCGCCGGCCTTGGTGTTGTCGACGCCGATGAACGAAATATTGTCGCCGTCGGGGATCTGCGCGTCGATGGCTATGACGGGAATGCCGGCCGCCTTGGCTGCAGTGATCGCAGGCTTGACGCCGTTGACGTCGATGGCGACCAGAATGATGCCGTCGACTTTCTGCGTGATGTAGTTCTCGATCGCGTCGTTCTGCGCGCTCGGCACATTGTTGGCGTTGAAAATGACCAGCTTGGCGCCAGCGGCGTCGGCTGCCTTTTGCGCGCCCTCGTTGATCTGGTTGAAGAACAGGGCCTGCTGGTTGATGTTGACGAGAGCGAACGTATCGGCAAGCGCCGATCCCATGGCTGCCGAGCCCATGGCAATGGCGGCGGCACAGCCGGCGAGAAGTTTGAACAGACGCATTTCGGTTCCCCTTGCTTGCGGACCAGACCTCGGCTGGTCCCGTTGGTGCTACAGGCACGAGGCAAGCATTCAAGAGACTTGAATATTTGTCAATCCAAATGAACGCAGAGCGTTGCTCAGAAAGTCGCCGGCGTGTTGACCCAGAAAATGCTAGCGCGTTCCTCGCCGATGTTGCGGTAATGATGCGGCAGCTCCGACCTGAACACGAAGGCATCACCGGTGGCGAGAGCATGGCTCTTGCCGTCGACGATCAGTTCGATCCGCCCGGCGAGCACGTAGCCGACTTCCTCGCCGGCATGCTGGATCGGACCTTCGCTCGAGCCCTCTGCCTCGATGTGATGGATGTTGCATTGTAAGAGGTGGCCAGGCGAATACGGGATGATGCGTTCGAGCGAAATTCCTTCGCCACGCCGTAGCGCGTCGAGCGCGATCAAAGGCCTTGCGCCCGCCCGGAATACGATCGCCTCGTCGTCGTCGACTTGCTCGAACATCCAGCCGATATTGGTGTCGAGAACCTCGACCAGACGGTGAAGCATGGACAGGGACGGCGAAGCCTTGCCGTTCTCGATCTTGGACAGCAGGCTTTCCGAGCAATTCGCAGCCGCGGCCAGCGTCTTCAGCGTCATGCCGCGTGTCTGGCGGGCGAGGCGCAGCCGAGTTCCAAGTCTTGCGGCATTTATGGTGGCGTCCGTTTCTGATTCTGGCCGCCGTCGATCGATTTTGTTCATCTGTTCGCCAACCATTCAACGGTCAAGGGCAACTATCGCGCGAGCAAAAGACCTCGGCTGACGATTTGCAAGTGCTGATGCGTCAAATTCGAGACTGCAGCCGCAGCTACCTCATCCGGCGAATGCCGCTCCCGCATGAACCTGCTGAATGATCCCGCGCCAGTTATCCCTATCGCTTGGCTGTCCATCGTGGTCGAAATCGCCAGCCGTTACCGCGTTTGCGTCACGTTGCGAGTGGACTTGTAACGACAATGCGGGCAAGGCGGGCCACGCAGCCAATCTACACAACCACGGCCGCGCCGACACGATAAAATCTGGACTGTCCCCGAATTTGCGGAGCGCGCCCAGAAGTCACCCGCGGCAGCGCCCCATGGAGTTACGCCCAAGGCGCACAGGCTCTCGATAGCCGCGACGTATCCAATGAAATCCTTGGGGCAGTCGCGCAGCCGCTTGAGCTTCGACAATTTCAAAAAAAGTCCAACAGAATTAAATGGAATAGTACCTTGCTGATGTAAGTTGCGGAAGCGACGCGCGGTTAATGCTTTAGAAGTATAGACACATCGACACGAGGTGCGAAGAAGCAACGCCAATACAGCTGGTTGGTTACAACATATTTATTTTCGCAGATATGGTATTGCCCGTCCGGGGATTCCTGTACACGGTCCCGTGGGATGGTGAAATTATGCGGCAAATAAGTGTACCCGCCGTCTACCCTGGACCGCACCGAAGACCGAGGTATGGCGCGGCAATCTGAACCGCCGCAGCACTTGAATTTGGTCTGTGGGTCAATCTTATCTTCGTACCAATCATGGGCGTTAGCGGCTGTTGCGGCGGCGATACACATCGCCGTGAAGATGAGCCTTCGCATGGCATTCCTCAAGTATCTGGCAGGCGCTGCTCGTTGGGGTTTCCATGTATATTAGCGTTCCATTGAAAATACCATTGGCCTCCGACGGACTTAACGCAGCTTCAGCAACGCTCGCAACGGAAGACCGCATTGGGTCACGTCAGGACGACACTTGCGCCGACCAAAGGTCAGCTCTTGTCGCTCCGGGTTGGAAACCCGACCGTCTGCTCTGCGCCTGATGTCGGCCATAGAGGCGAACTTTGCCTCCGCCCGGAAGCAGACACTGCAATTGACCACGCTGAAGGTCGTGGTCGCGCCAGAGCCTGCAAAGGCACAACTCGGCACACGAGGGCGAACATTCCGCTGCGGAAACAACTTGAAGAAACGCTTCGCGGCCCATAGCATGCCGCGCCATGGTGAAATCTGATCGAGAGGTCAGTGAGATCGGTCGGGTTTTTGAGCCAGTGCAAGGTAGGGAGGATAATAATTATGGCTTCCGAAGTACAGGCAAACAACGGCGTTAACGTAGAGGCGCTGCTCGGCGCACGCGAAGCGCTTACCAACGCCCCGGAGGCAGCGCAGTTCAAGTGGCGCGCGGCCTGCGAATGGAAGGATGGCACCCACAGCCACTCGTCGGTCGAGAGCTTCTACGGTCTCGGCGAGGATCAGCATCGCAAGACCACCTTCACATTCGACGCAGACCATCCGGAGGTCTTCGCTTCCCAGGACAAGGGCGCCACGCCCGTCGAATACGTGCTGGTCGGACTGGCGAGTTGCCTGACCGCCGGCATCGCCGCGGTTGCCCAGAACCGCAACATCCAGTTGAAGTCGGTGAAGGCGACCATCGAAGGCGACATGGATCTCGCCGGAATACTCGGCATCGACAGCGACGTGCGCAACGGCTTCAGCGGCATCACGGTGAAATACAACATCGACGCCGACGCCAAGCGCGAGGACATCGAGGCTATCGTCGCTCAGTCGCAGAAGCGGTCGGCGGTCTATGACATTGTCACCAATCCGACGAACGTCACGGTCGTGGTGAATTGAAAGGCGCTTCGAACCGTAGACTCTCCTGATGAGAGGGTGCGATTAGTTCCGTCACCACAGTGATCGTCGGCGCGGGGCACGCGGGGCTCGCGATGAGCCGCTGCCTCGCGGAGCGCTCTATCGACCATGTGCTGCTGGAGCGCGGCGAGATCGCCCATACCTGGCGCACCGAGCGATGGGATTCACTGCGGCTGCTCACCCCGAACTGGCAGAGCCGGCTGCCGGGCTTCCGCTATGACGGCGACGATCCCGACGGCTACCGGACGATGCCTGAGGTGATCGACTTCCTCGGGAACTATGCCAAGGCGATCTCGGCTCCGGTCAGAACCCACTCGACCGTTACCTCGGTTCGCAGCGACGGGGCGGGATATCTTGTGCGCACGGACCGCGGCGAGTGGCGGTGTCGGACCGTCGTGCTGGCGTCGGGCGCGTGCAACATCGCGCGCCTGCCCGACGTCGCCAGCCGCGTGCCGCCGTCGGTCGCCATGCTGACGGCACAGTCCTACCGCAATCCGGGTCAGGTCGCCGACGGTGGCGTGATGGTGGTGGGCGCGTCGTCGAGCGGCACCCAGATCGCACAGGAGCTGCAGCGTTCGGGGCGTCAAGTGACCCTGTCGGTGGGCGAGCACATCCGGGCGCCCCGCGTCTATCGCGGCAAGGACCTGGAATGGTGGATGGACGCCGCCGGCGTGCTCGACGAGCGTTACGACGAGGTGGACGACATCAGGCGGGCGCGACGGGTTCCTTCGCTACAGCTTGCCGGCACGCCCGACCGCATCACCCTCGACCTCAATGCGCTCGACGACCTCGGCGTCCGGCTCATCGGTCGTCTTGCCGGCATCACCGAAGACGGCAAGGCCCAGTTTGCGGGGTCGTTGCGCAACATGTGCGCGCTTTCCGATCTCAAGATGGCACGGCTGCTCGACGTCATCGACGAATGGGCGCGCGCCAACGGCCTGGACGCTACGGTCGGGCCGCCGGATCGCCCGCCGCCGACCCGTGTCGAGGACAACCCGCCGCTCGGCCTCGATCTTGCCGGAGGCGCGATCAGGACGATCATCTGGGCCACCGGCTACCGGCCGGACTACTCCTGGCTGGAACTGCCGGTCCTCGACCGCAAGGGCCACGTCCGTCACGACGGCGGTGTAGCGGAACATCCGGGCCTGTACCTGATGGGGACGCAGTTTCTGCGCCGCCGCAAGTCTGCTCTGATCGACGGCGCTGGCGACGACGCGCGTGATCTCAGCGATCATCTGGCATCGTACCTCGGGTAAAATTCAATCTGCTAGCAGAATCAACGTCTGAGACTCCAGAGGGAACAGGTTGGTTGCCGCGACAACCCCGAATTCTGCGCCCCTGCAGTCATATTCCCAAATGCAGCTTTGGCTTCCAGAAGGGGCGGAACAACTCAATCTTGGGACAGCGGTTCATCACCACTTTCAAGCCGGCTTCCTCCGCCAACTGGGCGGCAGCGTCATCGCGCACCCCAATCTGACCCCACAGAACCTTGGCATTGATTGCGATGGCCTCCTGTGCAACTTCCAACAGATCTTCGGAGCGGCGAAAAACCTCAACCATATCCACAGGCCGGTCGATGGCCGCTAGTGACGCGTACACCTTAAGCCCTCGAATCTCATCCAGACCGGGACTGGGGTTGACCGGGATCATGTCGTAGCCGATTTCGTGCAGCACCCTGAGTACCCCATAGGAAAATTTAGTTTTATCGGGGCTGGCCCCAACCATCGCGATGGTTTTGACCGATTTCAGAATGTCTTGCAGGTAAGCCTCCGAATAGGGCTCATCATGATTCATATGGGTCATTTCTTTGCTTCCAACGGGGTCGCAATATCGGCTTTCAATTCATGAGCGGCCAGCGGGTCAAGGAAGGGGTTGCGATAGAGCTTGTCGTGGCTCTCAACGCCGACCTCCAGCGTGCAGTCGCTCATAGGGCGGGCGACGCAGAGGATTATATAGCCATTGTTGATCTGGCGGTTGTTCAGCGCCCGCTGCGCTTTTTGATCGACTTTGCCGCTGATTATTTTGGCCGCACAGGTTATGCAGCCGCCATACTTGCACCCATACGGCAGATCCACGCCCTGCTCGCGCAAGCTTTGCAAGAGGGGCTTGCGGTGATCGACGTCAAAGGCCGCACCGCCTTGATTGGCGAGAATGATGGTGAAGCAGGTCATACCCAGATGTCACTCGTGCAATCACCCCCGGGATAACGGGTTTCGTGGCAGCGGCTTGGTCCATTTGGTTCCTTACCAAAATCAACAACGAATAGCGGATCGATTTCCATGCCGCCGTTTTCCGTATCGCAATTGACCATCAGCATGCATCCGCCATTGGTGCGGATTTCGGGATAGAACTGATTATCCCACGTCGAGAAGAGTGAGGTCGTCACATAAAGGCGCTTGCCGTCGAGGCTGAGCTGTATCATCTGAGGCCCGCCAGTCACTTTCACGCCATTGACCTCAGGCGCACGGCCGAGAAGTCCGCCCATCCACACTTGTCCGGTAAGCTTGGCGTTGTGAGGGTCCGAGATGTCGTACTGACGAATGTCGCCATGCAACCAGTTGCACATATAGAGGTATCGATCGTCCATGCTGAGCAGAATGACCGAGATCACGCCCGGTATTGGTATCGGCCATTCGGGATGCGGCTCATTGCCGACATCGACAATTTTTTCCCATTGCCAGTCACCCGCCGCGTCCTTCCAACAATGGATGATATTTGCAGAAAGGGCCGCGCCAACAAAGCCGTGACTGCTGTCGGGGTTATGATGGAATCGCACTTCCAGTGGGATCAAGCCATCTTCACCGAGATAGAATGTTTGCTTTGGCTCCTTCTTTTCAAAATCCCAGAAATGGATCTCTCGGCCATATTTCAGATGACCAACCTCTTCCAGGTCAAAGCCAGGCATGAAGGTATTGGGCGCGGCCCATTCCGAGCTGACCATTACGTTGTGTCGCGGCTGGTACCAGAAATCATAACCAAACTTGATCCTGCCCATGGAGTTTTCCCAGCGGCCGACAATCTCGAACTCCTTGCTGAGTTGCAAATAGCCGCCGGGGGCATTGCCCTGGGCGTCACCAAGCATGGAAACGATGATGTCCGAGCCGAGGCAATGCACCGTGTGTGGCGCCGACAGGTTAGTCCTGGCTTTGATTTCAGCGCCGTCTATCACCTTGAACAGTGTCGGGCTGCGCGGATCGGTACCGCAATCGACAATATGCAGATTTGACGAGCGCACACCCGGCACGATCAGATATTTTCGCTCCTTGCTCGCATCGCCGTGGCACGACGAACAGGCGTTCCAGCCCGAGTGATGAAGCTCATCGCCAATACCCGGCATTTGCAAACGCGAAATCACCTGGCTGTAGGTCGAACTCTCCGGGTCGACATCAATGGTGCACAGATAGTCCGGCTTCTGAATGCCCGTGCCGGTGTAGATGGCAATCGTATAGAGCAGCTTTTCGCGAGGTGCCGTCATCGCCTCGGCTGGAGAAGCATAGCCCGGTCCACAGCAATGATTGGTCATGGGTACTTCCCTTTGAACAGATCACTGGCCAGCCCCAAAGGGGCAAGCTGGAATGTTAGTGCATGCTTGGCATTGGCGCTATGGCCGGGGTGGCTTGTGAAGTGCGCACGTGACGTACAACTTGGCGACAGAGCCCTGTGGGACCACCCAACGCCAGCTTCTTATCCCGAGGGAACGTTGGCGGAGTGATCGGAGAGCAGTGCCTGGACCAAGCCCAAGTGAAAGCCTCCGGCTTCTTTCCACGGTTTCAAGACAGTATTCCAGCGGTCGGGAACGTCTGGGTTGGGTCAGTTCGAGACTTCGAACCCCGGATTGGATGTCTGCATTCTCGCGCGTTCTTACCGCAATCGATCGGACCGCTTCCGGCCATTACCTGATCCTCAATCGCAATCGCGCATGGTCATCCTATCAGGTTGAGCTACCATCGGCGCAATGCGTGTGGGGTCTGAGCGGGTGTGCAAAATGAGAGCAAGTCTCCTTGCAATCGCTACCTCGACGCTGCTGAGCGAACCCAGCACTGCGTGCACGATGCCTGGTTCTTTGAGTGCGGAGGAACGAGCACTCGCCGACAGTGTCTTCGTCGGACCGTTGTCCGCTTGGATCATCCGAAGCAGAGAAAAACCGTAGCGCGCGGTGAATCCTCACGCAGCGGGCTGAGGCCACCCAAGCCTCCGGCTCAGCCGCTACAGCCCGTCAGACGCCCGACCAATTCCGGCACGAACCTCTGTCGCTTGGCTACATCCGCCAAAACCTGCTCTGCCTTTTTGGTTGATCGGCTGGGAGTTCGGCCGGCCTTCGCTAACTCGAGCCTGCCTCAGCTTACCTCAGCAACGACTGCCCCCGAGACCGGGTCGGTAAGGCCGAGGTCGCCGCCGAGGTCTTCGAGCATATCGCGGAACGTGTCGAGAATGCCGATCATCGACGGCCGCGCGGCGGCGAGGCTGTCCATGTCCTGCCACTCGCCGACAAAGCAGAATGTGGGCTCGCCAGTCTTGATCAGGGCGCCCTTGCGAAAGCCTGTCGCGTTGAGCGCGATAGTCTTGTGCGCTTCGACGAAGGCCTTTTCTATGCTTGGCTTTGTGCGAAAGCGGACTACATTGTAGGCGGTCATAGCTTCCTGCGATCGATTGGAGCAGCAACTTTTTTGAGCAGCAATCTTCCTGCGGCAATCCTACTACGGGGGGCCTCCAGCACCATGTTGGACGGCGTCTCTGCGGTGCGGCGGAAGCGGTGAAGCCACCGCTGGTGACGACCTCCCTCAGCCTTGCCTCTCCGGCCTGGGCGCCAGCCCCGGAGCCCGACATCCTGCGTCAGCGACGCGGGCGTGCACACAAAGGCGGAGGCGGCATAATAGGCGCGCCCGACCGGGTTAACAGCCAGATGATCGTGCGCGAACGGCTCGACGATCATCCACGTGCCGTCCGGCTTGAGCGAGCTACGAGCATGCGTGGCATGGCGTCGAGGCTGCCGATCTCCCCCACAACAACGGTACGACAACGGGGAGGTTGCGCTCTCTGCCAAAACGCGGCTCCGCCTCGCTTTTTTATTGATCACGACAAAAAAACAACGCTAACTGGCTCCCGCGGAGGGGCCATGCTGACAAGTGATGAAGTGGGAGCGATCCCGTTGTTTTCGGGTTTGCCGGCGGCAGAGCTGGAGCGGCTGGCGCGGACAGCGGCCGATCTTCACCTCAGCCCCGGAGAGTTCGCGATTCACGAGGGTGGAGAGGCCGCGCTGTTTGCGGTTCTCGCCGGCAAGATCGAAGTCCTAAAGACCTTCGACGGCATCGAGCGAACGCTGGGTTGGCGTCTGCCGGGAACGATCTTCGGCGAGGTGCCGATTGCGCTTGGCTCGGGATTTCCCGGTGGCTATCGCGCCGCCGAATCTTCCCGCGTCATGCGCATCGAGGTTCAGCAGTATTATTCCATCGCCGCGGTTTCAAAGGACGTGGCCCAAAAGGTCAGCGCGCTTGCCCGCGAGCGGATGGGCGGGCTGCAAAGCGTCACTGCCGAGCCGCATAGGCCGCGCGTCACATTGGTCGGCCATCGCTGGGACACGGCGTGCGGCGAACTGCGCCGGTTTCTGGCCCGCAACCAGATTTCGTTCACCTGGCTTTTGCCCGACACGTCGGATGCCGAGGCTTTCTGGTCTGCCCTCGGCAGGCCGGCTCTCGATGGTCCCGTTGCCCGGCTGGCGGACGGGGAGATTATCGAAGCACCCGCCGTGCGCGATCTTGCCATTCGCCTCGGGCTGCAGACGCGCCCGCGCGGCGCCGAGTACGACGTCGCGATCATCGGCGGCGGACCGGCCGGTCTTGCGGCTGCGGTCTATGGCGCCTCCGAGGGGCTGCGCACCATCGTCGTCGAACGCGAGGCGCCCGGCGGGCAGGCGGGAACATCCTCGCGCATCGAGAACTATCTCGGCTTTCCAAGCGGCATTTCCGGCGACGAGCTTGCCAGCCGCGCGCTGCAGCAGGCAAAGCGGCTCGGCGCCGAAATCCTGGTCACCCGTTCGGTCGCCGGCATCGACCCGACGACGCACGAGGTGGTGCTCGACGGCACCGATGTCGTGCGCGCCCGCAGCCTCATCCTGGCAACCGGCGTCGCCTGGCGCCGTCTTGCCATCGACGGGTTCGACCGGTTGATCGGCAAAGGCGTTTATTATGGCGCCGCGCGCAGCGAGGCGAGCAGCACGCATGGGCAGGATGTCTACCTGATCGGCGCCGGCAATTCGGCCGGCCAGGCGGCGATGCATTTTTCCGGCCATGCGCGCAGCGTGACGCTGCTGGTGCGCGGCCCCTCGCTTGCCGACAGCATGTCCCACTATCTGATCGAGCAGCTCAGGGCGAAATCCAACGTAAAGGTCCAGCTTCGCTCCGAAGTCCAGGCCGTGCACGGCGAGACGCACCTGACGGCGATCGACATTCTCGACAAGACCGGCAACGAGGTGAGCCGGCACGAATGCGGCGGGCTGTTCGTGTTCATCGGCGCCAACGCCGAGACCGAGTGGCTGCCGGCCGACGTAGCGCGCGATGCACGCGGTTATGTGCTGACCGGCGACGACGTGAAGAAGGCCGGGCTCTGGTCGCATGGCCGCGACCCCTACCTCCTCGAGACCAGCGCGCCTGCGGCGACGTACGCCTGAGCCCGGTCAAACGCGTTGCCTCCGCGGTCGGCGAGGGCAGCATGGCCATCGCCTTCGTCCACCAGTATCTGGCCAATGAAGAGAAAGTAGACCGCAACCAAAGCTAGAGGGTCAAGTAACCAGAATGTCATCAGCCGGTCGATGCGGCGTGAAAACCGCCAATTAAGCATCGAAAGCACGCTCGAAGGCTGGCCGCACTTCGCCGCGGGCTACATAAGCGGAGAGGTTCGGATGTTCGTCCAGTATAGCCGATCCGTTCAACCTGCGCAGCACCGCCACCATCAGAAGGTCACCGGCGCTGAACGCACCATCGAGGCAGTCGGCATTGCCCAGGCGATCGGAAAGTTCGCCCAGCCGGCCACGGATGCGATCCTCGACCATGGGCAGGCGCTGCTTATGCCAGGTCTCGTCGCGGGTCGTCAGCGGAAGGGCAGTTTTCTGACTAGGTCGTTCGAGAACCGGACCGTCTGCTTCCGGCCCCGAAACGGTCATTCCGGATGACAGGTTGCGTGAAGCGGTTCGCGCGGTGCACGGTGGCGCAAGAAGGATGGTTCAGTCGAAGAAGCCCGCATTCTCTTCCCGGAGATACTTCCTGGCTGCTTCGACGTCGATGTCGAGGCCCAGCCCCGGCGCTTGCAGCAAGTCCACCATGCTGTCCTTCACGATCTGCGACGGCAGGCCGATTACGAGGTCCTCCCACCAGGGGTCGGAGGCGCTCGGGTATTCGAAGGCAATGAAGTTGGCGGGCAGGGTGGCGCAGACATTGATCAGCGCGCCGAGGCCGAGAAGGCCGTTCGCGGTGCCCTGCGGTGCCATCAGGATCGAGTGCATACAGGCGTGCTCGGCGACCCATTTGAGCTCGGCAATGCCGCCAATATCGGCCGGATCGGGGCCGATGACGCGCACCCGCCTGCGTTTCGATCAGCTCCTTGAAATTGTGCCGCAGGTAGATATGCTCGCCGGTGTGGATTGGCGTCGAGGTTGAGGTGGTCAGTTCCCGATAGGCCTGCGGATTGACCCACGGCACATAGTCGCCGGTCAGCATGTCCTCGAGCCACATCAAATTGTACTTCTCGACCGCGCGAGCGAACTTGATCGCATCGGGCAGCATCCAGCCCGGGCCGCAGTCTAGCGCCAGGCCGACCCTGTCGCCCAGGCAATGCTGGCGCGAATGAATGCAAAACCCGATCGCGTGCTGTTTCCGAAGAGCAATTTGAGGTGAACTTCCTCAGGCCACGCCCGGGCGGAGCCATCCCCCGCCCGCGTCGCGGCAGGCAAGCTCGGATACTCGAACGTGTGCGTCCAATCCTCCTGACTCGTTCGTGTCGACATGGCTTGCGATCTCCGACTCAGGCGGAACCCATGATTCACAGCCGACCCCAAGGAACACTGTTGCCGCCGATCTAGCCGTCTTATCGGTATCGGCGAAGCCGCTGATCTGTGCTAAGCCGCCGCCCGAATAGCCAAAGGAGTACACCCGTGAGCGAGCCGACCGTGGCCGAGGCGACCGACAGCATCTATGCATCGCTCCGGGTGAACAATGCCGACATCGACGCACATATCGCGGCGCTCAAAGCAGCGCTGGCGCGAGAGGGGATAGAACAAGCGGTGTTCGATCCGACCAGGCTGGCGCAGAACAACCGTTCGGGCCGCAAGCTAATGCAGGCTTATTTTCGGCAGCGCGGCGTGAGCGTGAGGTTTTCGGCCTCGTAGGGGCGCACGCTAAGGCGCCACGGCCCGCCGGCAATCATTGTGGTCCAAGATCCCGCGGGGAGTTCAGGCAAGTCCGCTTTTGGCTTCTGTAGGCCGGCATGCGGCTTCCGGCCCCGCCGACGTCAAAGCACTTAGGAAATCGGCCGACAAATGGTCAATTCAATCACCTGCTCCGGCTGCCGAGTACATCAGCGACCGATTCGCCGCTTCTGGCTTGCGGATTTGACCGGATCCATCGCATGAATCTGCCGCCTTGAGCGCTTCGGCGCGGTCAGATTTGTCTAACGCTCCTATCCATCGAACCGACGCGAAAAATCGTGGATAGTCGCCCGAACACAAATCGAACAAGCGGAGAAACGTCGCCACCCGATCGCCGTAGACGGAAGTCGCGGCGAGCTTCGCGTTGTTGATCGGAGAATCGAACCAGACATCGTACCTCCGGTATCCATGCCAGCGACTGTCGCGCATCTCTCGGTAGCGCATCCGCAGCCGTTCGATCGCGGCTATCTTTGCGGCCCGCTTTTGCTCAGAGGTAGCGCTGTCGTCATAGACGTGCCTTAGCTCGTCTCGGGTCTGCGACACCAGCGCAAGAAATTGAGCTCTGCGCCTCCGGTCGGCTTCGTAACGGCGCAAACCGGCAGTATCCCCATTCGCGCGCAGCCATTTTCTTACACCGGTTGTTTCGACAGCGGTAGCGAACGCCTCGTTGAACCCGGAATCGTCCTGTACGTAGACGCGCTGGTGGGCCAGCTCATGGAACACCAGCCCTGCAAGACCCGCTTCATCTTGGCTGAGCATGGTGCTTAGCAGCGGGTCACTTGACCAGCCGAGTGTGGAATATGCAGTGATGCCCGTCACATAGACGTCCAGGCCCTGTCTCTGAAGTTCGACAGCGGTTTCAATCGCAGACCTTTTGGAGAAGTATCCTCGGTACGGAACGCATCCAAACACTGGAAAGCACCATGTTCGTGGCGTCAGCGAGAATTCCGGGGCTGCGAAGATGGCCCATGTCACCGCGTCCCGACCAACGTCAACATAGCTGCGGTAGCTATTGTTGTCCGGCAGCGCTAGTTCATCTATCGCAAACTGTCGGATGGCGCTCGCCGATGCCATTCGAGCGCGCAATGTCCCAGGGGTCGAAGGATTGTCGATCAGCTTTCCTACATCCTGCCGCGCCGCCATGATCTCCAGGTGACCCTTCAGGGATTGTGCGTAGTAGGAAATGCTGGTGCAACCTGCCACGCCGGACATCACGATCATCGCAGCAACCGAACGAAAAAAAGCATGCATCATGCCCACAGCATCGCTCACACGTCCGGATAGGGCAAATGTCGCAACTACGCCCGGTCCGAAACCGTCGCGCCAATTTGGTTAAGATCCTGGATGGGGTTTAGGCTAGACGTTCGTCCTCGGCAAGATTGTCACAATTCGGTCACACGCCGCCAAATTGCCGAATGTCCGGACACGGCGGACTGAAGCAACGCAGCATTTTCCACTTTGAGGCGAAGTAATTCTCAACTATGGTCCGCCAGGCTTTTGGCATGAGGGGGAATATTGCCGATGGTTTTATCACGCAGGGGTGTCGTGCTCGGCGGCCTGGCGCTGGTCGCGGTGGGTGCAACCAGCAATATTGCTCAAGCCGCGGCGGCAAAATCCTTTTTCGCCGGTACCGCCAGCGACAACAATTTTGTCTATCGCAAGACCAACTTCGCCAAGATCGACAAGAGATGGCATCGCCAGATCGTCAAGTATTTCAGCAGCGAGCCTGTCGGCACCGTCGTGGTCGATACCCGCCACCACTTCCTCTACGTCATCATGGAAAACAAGACCGCCATCCGCTACGGCGTCGGCGTCGGCAAGGACGGCTTCAAATGGTACGGCCGCGCGACGATCGACCGCCGCGCGCTGTGGCCGCAATGGGTCCCGCCCCCCGAAATGCGCAAGCGCAGGCCGGAGCTACCCCCCATGATCGCAGGCGGCGCGTCCAACAATCCGCTCGGGCCGCGCGCGCTCTATCTGCACCGCGACGGCGCCGACACCGGCTATCGCCTGCATGGCACGCTGGAGCCATGGAGCATCGGCACCGACGCTTCCAGCGGCTGCATCCGCATGTTTCCGGAAGACATCATCGACCTCTACCAGCGCTGCCCGATCGGCACCGGGGTGCAGGTCCTGCCGCACATCGCCGACCAGGCGCCCGCTTCCACCACTGTCGAATGATTGGCGCCTCATGAACCGCATCATTGAAAACACGCGCCGGCTGCTCGCCGCCGGCCTGCTGCTGCTGACCGCATCCTGCTCGACCAGCAACACGCTGGCCCCTTCCACGCCCGACGTCACCAACACCGAGGTTGCCGGTTTCCAGAATGTGCAGCCGGGCAGCGAGGAGGATTTTATCCTCAATGTCGGCCGCCGCACCTATTTCACGCAAGGTTCGGCCGCGCTCGATTCTGTCGCCAAGGCCACCCTCGACACCCAGATCGCCTGGCTAGCAAAGCATCCGCGCTGGCTGCTCAAGCTGCAGGGTTTCGCAGACGATCCCGGCGCAAGTGAAATGGCGCTGTCGCAGCAGCGCGCCGATGCGGTGATGGACTACCTCGCCGCCGGCGGCATAGACCGCAACCGCATGTGGGCCAAGGGCTACGGCAAGGACAGGCTCGTCCGCGAGTGCCCCGACACCGCCTGCAGGTCGCAGAACCGCCGCGTTGTGTCTAATTTGCGCGATGAGAGGGACGAGCCGTAGGGGCTGCTGTTCTGCTTGTGGCCCGAAGCAGAGTCTCACACGCGACGGCGGCATGGCTGCTTTGCGCCTAATGTCGGTCATCGAGCACGCCATAGCCGCATCCCAAAAGCAGACATCCGAGTGAACAGGCTTTATTTGCGTAGGCTGCCATTGGGTTGTTACTCGCGGAGCGACCGCTTTCCCCCGTTGCGGCGAACTGGAGATCGGTCGATGGCTGGGGCTGCTTTGTGCCGGCGGTTCGACGCGCCGCATCGTCCGAAAGAAGCCGGAATGCGTCTAACGCTAGCTTGGCCGACCGATCCACCGCACGATTTCATAGGCAGGCATCGGGCGGCGAAAGCCCTTCAGCGTAAGTTCGCCAACAAGAACGGATTCGACCAGCGACTCGACAGCGCCGAACACCCGTTGGCTGACGAGAATCTGTCGAGCCTTCGCCTCTTCGCACAATCGAGCCGCATGGTTCGACACAGTGCCGATTACCGCATAGTCGGCGCGCTGATCGAAACCGATCCGCCCGATGGTTGCATGGCCCCGAGCGATGCCGATTCCGAAGCCGAGCAAGTAATCCCGCTTGCGCCATTGCTCTGAATGCCCGTCAATCGCATCGCGCATCGCCGCGGCCATAGACACGGCCCTCTCGGTATGGTCGGCGCACGGCAGTGGATCGTTGAAAACCACGACGATACCGTCGCCCACGAACCGCTCGAGAGTCCCCTCGTGGCGGACAATTTGTTCACCAAGACAGGAATGATACTCGGCAAGAACTGTCATGACTTCTTCGGGTTCGGCGGTCTCTGCGAAGGCCGTAAAGCCGCGCAAATCGCAAAAGACAACGGTCACCTCGCGACGGTGACTTTGCAGAAGCGCATCGCCATTTCCCGCCGCAACGATGAGGTCGGCGACCTGCGCGGGCAGAAACCGTCGGAGCCGGCCCATTCGCTCGATCTCGGTCACCTGCTCCGCCACGGTCTGCTCGAGCGAGCGGTTCCAATCGGAAAGCTGCGCGGCCTGATCCTGAAGCTGTTGGGCCTGGCTTGCGACGGTGTCGTGAAGCGCCTTCTGGCGCAGCATCGAGCGCACCCGCGCCAACAGCGCCCTGTGCTCGAAGGGCTTTGTCAGGTAGTCGTCACCCCCGGCGTCCAGCCCCTCGACAACATCACGCGTATCGGCCTTCGCGGTGACGAGGATGACCGGAATCGCCTGCAGGGAGATGTCCTGCTTGAGCAGGCGAACCACGCTGATACCGTCCAGCTTCGGCATCATGATGTCGAGCAGGATCAGATCCGGCGTGAGTTCGCGAGCTTTTGCAAACCCCTCTTCACCATCGGCGGCGGTCGCCACTTCGTAGCCATTCGCCTCGAGGCGCATGCGCAGGATCTCGAGGTTCTCCGGAGTATCGTCGACTGCGAGAATGCGAGGCGGATCGTGCAAGGCGCTGCCTCCCTCAAGAAAGGAACCCGCGAATCTCGGAAAGCAGCTGGCGCGGACTGAATGGCTTGGCAATGTAACCATCGCACCCAGCAGCAAGGGCTTTCGCCTCGTCGCCCGACAGCGCGTAGGAGGTGACCGCGATAATCGGAATGTGCCGCAGCGCCGGGTCGGCCTTGATGCGGCGGGTCGCTTCATACCCGTCGATCACCGGGAGCTGAATGTCCATAAGGATCAGGTCTGGCCTGTGCGCTCCCGCTGCAGCGATGCCGGCGGCGCCGTCCGCCGCCTCGATCAGTTCGTATTCGGTGGTGGCAATGAGATCGCGGATGATCTGGCGGTTGTCCTCGGTGTCTTCCACCATAAGGATTCGTTTGGTCATGCGGCCCTCACGTCCTCATTCACCCAGATTGGTACCTTGAGACGGAATGTCGACCCTGACCCGATCACGGACTCGACGTCTATGGTTCCGCCATGCATTTCGACGATGCGCTTCGAGATCGCCAGGCCAAGACCTGTGCCACCCTTCTGCCTGGTGCTGCTGTTGTCGACCTGCTGGAATTCTTCGAAGATGAGAGCCTGGTCCTTGGACGCGATGCCGGGACCGGTGTCTCGGACGGTGATCTCGAAGTGCCCGTCGACCGCATCGGCAAGAATGTCGACCGCACCCGTTTCGGTGAACTTGACGGCATTGCCTACAAGATTGAGCAGGACCTGCGTCAAACGGCGCTCGTCCCCGCGGCCGAATGGAAGGTTCTCGGCAACAGTCGTTGAAAGCTCAAGACCCTTCGCTCGTGCCAGCGGTTCGACAGCCGTAACGGTCGATCGAACAATCTGCGCGATGGAGTAGTCCTCGATCGCCAGCGTGAGCTGGCCGGCTTCGATCTTGGAAAGGTCGAGTACGTCATTGATGAGCCCGAGGAGGTGACGGCCGTTCGCCTGCACGCGCGCGACGGTCGTCTTTGCCTTGTCCGGGAGTTCGCCGTAGATGCCGTCGACCAGCAGTTCTGTGAAGCCCAAGACCGAATTGAGCGGTGTCCTGAGCTCGTGGCTCATATTCGCGAGGAACTGGGACTTGTGGCGGCTAGCTGCCTCCAGCTCCCGGCCTTTCTCCTCGATCTCGCTGAACAGCTTGGCATTCTGGATCGCGAGCACCGATTGGGCAGCGAAGGTCTCCAGCAGGTGGACAACTTGCTCATGGAAGGCACCTGGCTTGTGGCGCCTGACGACCAGTGCACCGACGATCTTGTTGGGCCTCAGCAGCGGAACGATCAGGATACCGCGATATCCGGCGTCGACGATCGTCTTTCTTACAAGGAAGGATGAGGTCTCCTCGCTGAGGTCGGGAAACTGCACCGGCATGCAGCGCCCGGGCGCGTCGCCGATCCCCATGTCGGCCAGCCCGATCGTCTGGTGCGAGACTGCGGCGATAAGCTCATCGCTCATACCGAAGTTTGCGCGCGGACGGAATTGCTGCCGCGTGCTGCTGAACACGTAGATGGTGCCAGCATCCGTCTCCGACAACTGGACCGCCTTGGCGACGATCGTTTTCAGCACGGTGTCGAGATCCAGCGTCGAATTGACCGCCTTGCTCACCTCACCAAGCGCCTCGAGCTCACCAACAGACGCGGCAAGCTCGCGCGTCCGTGACTGCACCGCCTCGAAGAGCCGCGCATTCTCGATGGCGATCACGGCCTGGTCGGCGAATGTCTCGACGAGCGCGATCTCCTTGGGATTGAAAGGTTGCGGCTCAACCCTCGTCATGACGAATACGCCAACGAGATCACCTTCCCGCAACAGCGGGGCAGCGAGGACGGTGCGGAATCCGCCTGCCTCAGCGATCAAGACAACGCGGTAGTCCGGATCAGCGGTCACGTCTTCGATTTGCACGATCCGCCGTTCTTCGATTACGCGCCCTACGGCGGAGCCTCGGCCTGCGGCAAGCTCTGGAAGTGGATTGGCGTCGACATAAGCACGGAAGCTGGGCGGGTAGCCATGCGTCGACACATAGCGGAATACGCCATCAAGCAACTGCACGATACCACCCTTGTCGGCACGGCAGAGTCTGACAGCCGATTCCACCAACGTATCGAGCACGACCTGCAGATCGAAGGTAGAGCGGCTGATGACCTTCAGAACGTCTGCAGTGGCTGTCTGCTGCTGAAGGGCTTCGTCGAGCTGCTGGGTGCGCGTCTCAATCTCCTGATACAGGCGCCCCAGCTGGTCGGAGGTCCGGTTGACGTTAGCGGCGAGCACTCCAAGTTCGTCGCGATTGGCGACGGCAACCTGTTGGGCGAAGTCGCCGGCCGCTATCTGGCTGAGACGCGTCTCGATCTTCTTGACCGGTTCGATCAACGACCAGGAGATGATGTAGCCGAGCCCCAACGCCAGCAGGATACTGCCCACCGCAAACGAGACCACGATCAGTCTGGACGTGCCGTACGCACCCTCGGTCGTTTCGATGGCCGCCACCATGTCGGCTTCGGCCATGTTGACCAGCTGGTTTGTCAGCCGCTCGAGGCGATCAGCCGACGGTATGATTTCATCAAGCTGAACCTTGCGCGCCTCCTCAGTACGGCCGGCGCGGACGAGTTCTGCCACGTGCGTCACGCCGGCCGTCAGCCGTTCGTACTCTTGCCTGACCTGGCCAAGCACTTCCACCTCGGCTTTGGCGACGAACTCCATGCGGTCGAGGTCGTAGCCGAACTGATTGAGCTGGCGCAGCGCCGCATCCAGCATCCGGTCGTCCTGAAGCAACAGGGCGGTGGAGATGCCGTAGAGCTGGCTGGTCGTATCGTGCTGTACCTGGCGGTAGGCCGCGATCCTGCGCTGCAGCTTGATCAGCTCGTTGGTCTGATCGTTGACCCCACTCAGCACCTGCAACCCGACGGCCCCGAGCACGATCAGCAGGCCGACGATCGACAGGAACGCGATCAAGAGCTTGGTCTGGACGCGCGCCGGCAGCCGGGCAACCCAGCCAACGAGCCGGTTCGTTATGCTATTTGGATTCGTCCAAGAGGCTGACAAGGTCATCCCGGAACTCCTCCAAGTCGAACCGGACGCCAAGATACTGTACTCGCAAGATGCCATTGGGGTCTACGAGCGACGTCAACAAGGTATGGTCGACATCTCCGTTCGCCGCCTTCTTCGCGATGACCCCGTATTTCCGTCCCACCTCATGGACGACCGCCGGATCGCCGGTAAGAAACGACCAGCCCTTCAGATCGGCGCCAAAATTCTGCGCATATTCCTTCAAAACATCGGGCGTGTCGCGCTCCGGGTCGACGGTGATCGAAACAAAGGCGATTTGGGGTCCGAACGCACTACCCAACTTTTCCTGCACGCTGGCCATATGGGCGGTCAGCATGGGGCAGACGTCGGTACAGTACGTATAGATGAAGGCGATGGCGACCACCTTGCCGCGGAAGTCGCGCAGCGACACCGGCTTGTGGTCCTGCGATATCAGCGTGAAATCCGGTGCAGCGCCCATCATCGGCAGGCGCTCGCTGTTCCCAGCGTGCGCTGACGCTTCGTGCGCAGAGGTGTGCGCAGGCTCAGCGACGAGGGCGAGGAGCAGCAACGCGCGCGTCGGCCAGCGGCTCACGTCTTCATCTCGCGCTTGAGCTCCTTAAGGAAACGCCAGTCGGTGCCGCGGTCCAGAACCTCCTGTGGCCTCATCGTGACCGCATTTGTCTCCTGCATACGCAGCGCATAGAAACGCAGGGAATCCTCGGGGTCATATTCGCGCCATTTGTCGTAGCGTATGTCGGAACGGATAGCCTGAAGCGTGTAGTCGGTGGCGTAGCCTATATCGACCGCACTTTTCGCAACCGCTTCCGGATTGGTTATGCAGAGGTCCACGGCCTTGAGTAGGGAGCGCATGACTCGTTTAGTCGCCATCGGGTAACGTCCTGCGTAATCTGCGGTGCTCGCGAGCATGCAACAAAAATACTGCGACCATGGTTTGTCGATCGCCGTGCTGACAAGTACATGGCCGAGCTTTCGCTCGCGCGCCTGCTGGGGCGTGGGCGGTCCGCCGAGGAACGCATCGATCTTACCCTCCGCGAGGCTTTGAACCGCATCGGGGGTTACGAGAGTTTCGAAATCCTTTGCCGGATCAAGGCCAACATAGGAAGACATCACATTCAGCAACAGATACTGGATGGTGCTGCCATCCACTCCGACCGTCTTACCCTTCAGATCAGGGATGCCAACGACCCGATCGTTTGCGATCAGCTCAAGGCAGCCGACATGCAAGCCGGTCAAGACTTTTATCGGCGCGCCTTTTGCGATGTTAAGCACATGCGCGAGCGGGTAGTTCCAGTCGAAGTCGATCTCGCCGTGGCCGATCCAGTCCGACGAATCCGGGCCGGTGCCCGAAGACACGAACTCAACGTCGGCCAAGCCTTCGGCATGCAGAAGCTCGGTGGCCGCATACATCGGCGATTGGCAGTCCGAGACCTTGGCGAACACCGGCAACCGGACTTTCGTCGTCTCTGGCGCCGGCTCGGTGAGCGCCAGCCTCGGGGCTGCGACTAATCCCGCGGCACCCGCCGCGATGCCGGCCATGAAGCGGCGTCGGTTCTGGATGATGTGCATGACGTTCTCCTCTTCAGCGGTCCTTCGCGCTGCGCCTTTCACGTCTTCAGTTCGCGCTTGATCTCTTCGAAGAAGTGGAAATCCGTCCCTTTGACGATGATCTCCTGCGGGCTCGACTTGATCATGCCCGTCTCCAGGAGGCGCAGCGCGTAGAAGCGCACCGAGTCTTCAGCATCGTATTCCCGCCACCTGTCGTGCCCGGTGTTCTGCAGAGTGGTCAGCGCAACGTCGTAGCTCGGCAGAAAGCCTCGATCAACCACCGCGCGGGCGGCCGATTTCGGGTTCGACACGCAGAATTCGACAGCCTGGAGGATGGCCCGCAGCACGCGCTTGGTGGCGACCGGATACTTATCGACATAGTCGGTCCGGCCGGCGAGCATGCAACAAAAATACTGCGACCAAGGACGGTCGATAAGATTGCTGAAGACCGTGTGACCTACCTTCTTGTTCCGAACCTCGGAGTATTGGCTGGTGTCTACCAGGAAGGCATCGACCTTGCCGTCGATGAAGTTCTGCATGAGCGAGCCGTTCTCCTGGACGCCTACGACCCACTCAACATCGTGGTTGGGATCGAGCCCGACATAGTTGATCAGCAGTTGGAGAAACACCTGCGGGTGGTCGTTCATCGCCCAGACCCCCACCCGCTTGCCCTTTAGGTCGGCAACGCTGTTGACGCGATCGTTCGCTCGCAACTCCCAGCAGCCGGAATGCACGCCGGCCAGGATCTTGACGGGCACCCCGGCCTCGACGCTGCGGATGTGCATCGGCGGCATGTTGAAGTCGAAGTCCGTCTCACCCGCTGCAATCCATTCGCTGCTGTCGAAGTACTTTTGATTACCTTGCACGTACTGGACATCGGTCATACCGCCGGCGCGGAGCAGTTCGCCAGCGAGGTAGAGCGACTCCCAGCAGTAGGCGCCTCCGACCCACCGGCCCAGCCGGACACTGGTCGTCTCGGGCTCCGGCTCGGCAAACGCCAATCTCGGGGTTGCGACAATTCCCACGGTGCCGGCTGCCAGGCCGGCCATGAAACGGCGTCGATTCTGAATGATCCGCATGTCACGCTTCCTCCCTGGGACAAAGCAGGCTCAGGTTTTCAACTCACGCTTCAGCTCCTCGATGAAGCGCCAGTCCGTTCCATCGGCGATGATCTGCTGTGGGCTCGACTTGATCATGCCCGTTTCGTGCATGCGCAGCGCATAGAAGCGCATCGAGGCTTCGGCATCGTAGTCCCGCCAGACGTCGTACCGCGTGTCGCTCAGCGTTTGCAGCGCGATTTCGTAGCTGGGGACGAAACCTCGATCGACCATCTGCGCTGCACTCCATGCGGGATCCGAAATGCATAGGTCGGCGCCCTTGACGATGGCTCTTAGCACGCGCTTGGTCGCCACCGGATATCTGTTCACGTAGTCCGCAGCGGCCGAAGTCATGCAGCAGAAGTACTGCGACCAAGGGCGGTCGAGGGTCGTGTTGAGGATCGTGTGGCCGATTTTCTTGGCGCGCAGTTGCTGCGTCTCCGGCGGCGTGAAGAGATATGCATCGAACTTCCCGTCGGCGAAGGCTTCCACCGGCTTGCTTTCCTGGACCCATTCGATGTCGTTGACGGGGTCCAGTCCGATATAGGCGGCCATCAGGGCGACCAGCACGCGCGACGGCGCATCGATGTCGTGCATGCCCACCCGCTTGCCCTTGAGGTCCGGGATGCCTTGGATGCTGTCGTTGGCGATCAGCTCGAGGCACCCGGAGTGCAGACCGCCAAGCACCCTGATTGGCACGCCGGCGTCGATCGACGCGACATGGACCGGCGCGTAGTTCATGCTGAAATCCGTGTCGCCGCGTGCAATCCACACCGCCTGATCGACTTTCTCGTCGCCCTGCACGTAACGGACGTCGGTGAAGCCCTCCGCTTTGAGGAGCTCTCCGGCCAGGTACATCCCCGCCCAGCAGTAGGCACCATCGATCCACCGCGGCAAGCGGACGGAGGTCGTTTCAGGGGGTGCCTCGGCCCAAGCGTCAGTCGTTGCGCCGATGAGACCTGCAGCGCCTGCTGCCGCAGCACCGGCCAGGAAGCGGCGGCGGTTCTGGATGATCTGCATGGGGTTCTCCCTCCCATTGAAAAATGGCACGAGGCTGGCTGCCCCTCACGTCTTCAACTCGCGCTTCAACTCGTCAAGGAAACGCCAGTCAGTGCCGGTGGCGATGATCGTTTGCGGGCTCGACTTGATCATGCCCGTTTCGTGCATGCGCAGCGCGTAGAAGCGCATCGAGGATTCGGCATCGTAATCCCGCCACCTGTCGTACCGGATGTCGTGCAGCGTTTGCAGCGCGTAGTCGTAGCTGGGCACGAACCCTCGATCGACCATCTGCTGCGCTACCAATGGCGGATCCGACGCGCAGAGGTCGGCGCCCTTGAGGATGGCCCTGAGCACGCGCTTTGTCGCCACCGGATGCCTGTCGACATAATCCGCAGTCGCGGAAATCATGCAGCAGAAATGCTGCGACCAGGGCAGGTCGGTGGTCGAGTTGAGGATCGTATGGCCTACTTTCCTGGAGCGAAGTTCCTGCGTGCGGGGCGGTTGGCCGAGGACTGCATCGTATTTTCCTTCGACGAAGCCTTCCGCAAAATTGTGTTCTTCGATGACCCATTCGATGTCGTTGACGGGATCGAGCCCAACATAGGCGGCCATCAGAGAAACCAACACGTATTGCGGCGAATCAAGCGTAAAGACCCCAACCCGCTTTCTCCGCAGGTCCGAGATGCCTTTGACGCTGTCGTTGGCGATCAGTTCGAGGCACCCGGAGTGCAGTCCGCTTAGTACCCTGATCGGCACTCCTGCATCGATCGACGCCAGATGAATCGGCACGTAGTTCACACTGAAATCCGTCTCGCCGTTTGCGATCCACGCCGAATGATCAACCTTCTTGTCGCCTTGCACATACCGGACATCGGTGAACCCCTCGGCGCGCAGCATTTCTCCGGCAATGTACAGGCCCGCCCAGCAATAGGCGCCGCCGATGTACCGCGGCAGGCGGACGGAAGTGGTCTCCAGCGGCGGCTCGGCCCGGGCTTGTGTTGCGGTGCCGATAATTCCTGCGGCGCCGACGGCCGCAGCGCCGGCTAGGAAATGACGGCGGTTCTGGATGATCTGCATGGGCTTCTCCTTCCCAAGGAAAAAGGCACAACGAGTCAGCCAGCTGCTCAGGTTTTCAGCTCACGCTTCAACTCGTCGAGGAAGTGCCAGTCCGTTCCGTTGGCGATGATCTGTTGCGGGCTCGATTTGATCATGCCCGTCTCCTGCATGCGCAGTGTGTAGAACCGCAGGGAGTCTTCAGGATCGAATTCCCGCCAGCGGTCGTAGCGGATATCCTTGAGCGTTTGGAGCGCGTAGTCATGCGACGGGACGAAATCGCGATCGACCATCTGCCGGGCCACCCACTGCGGATCCGACACGCAGAGGTCGGCGGCCTTGAGGATGGATCGCAAGACCCGCTTGGTCGCCACCGGGTACCTGTTCACGTAGTCCGTGGTGGCGGAGATCATGCAGCAGAAATACTGTGACCATGGGCGGTCGACGGCATTGTTGAGGATCGTGTGGCCGATCTTCTTGGCGCGCAGCTCCTGCGGCTGGGGCGGCGTCCCAAGGAATGCGTCGATCTTCCCTTGGATGAAGA
>NZ_JAMYRZ010000045.1:0-44772 GCF_040321675.1 Mesorhizobium sp. M0296 | reverse complement strand
TCGGAGCCGAACTCCGGGTATCCGTTCAGGCCTCAAGGGAAAGACGAGGGCGATCCGACTCTAGCTCGACCCGTCAAACGGTCAGATTGCGCGAACAGCGCGGCGATCTTGCCGGTGATCGACAGCATTTCGGAGCAGTAGTCGAGATAGCGGGCAAGGTCGGCGGCGTTGGTGATGCGGGCTGGCGAATGCGCAGTCGGCTTGAAACTGGCTGAAAGCGTTGCCGGATCCTTGGTCAGCTGGTGCATGTCGATGACGTGGATCAGCGAACGCAGCCCGTGGAGCTGGCGAAACACCCGCTTGCGCTTGATCCGCTCCTCGGAGCGAATCAGGGCCAGAAAGCCCAGCACCGCGAGGATGATCATGTTGAGGGAGGCTTCGATGCCTTGCATCGACTGGAAGGCATCGTGGTTTCCCGAGATGCGGCCGAGCGGCAGGATTGTGCCGACGAACAGGAACATCAGCGCTCCGACGACGAAGGCGGCGATGATGAGGCCGCGCAGCCACCAGATCGGCGCCTCCAGCGCCTTGGCTGCCTTTGCCAGATCGCGCGACAGCGACACGAGCTCGGCGGCGACGCCGCGCAAGCCGGCATCGGGAAAACGCTCGGCGACGCGCTCTTCCAGCCGTTCGGCGGTTTCGAGGATCAGTTTCGAATCAAGCGAGCGGTAGCGCATGACGAAATATCCGATCGGCGCTCAGGGTTCGGCCGGTGCGTTGGTGCGCTTGCCGTAGCGGTTGGGTCCCGGCTGCCCGGGAAATAGGCAAAGCACGAGGAAAGCGATAATCGAGACAACCGGCACGAACAGCACCAGCGCCGCAACACCCGGCTTGTCGAGGTCATGCAACCGCTTCACCGCCAGCACCACGTTCGACCAAAGCGAGGCAATGAAGGCGATGAAGAAAATGAACGACCACATGTTGCTCTCGGTAGTGCCTTCCGGAACCAGCGTGAAACGGTAGAGTGGGAGGGCCTGTATGATGGCCACCAGCAGTCCTCCCAGAAAATAGGCCGCGCGGCTGACGCGGCCCGAAGTTCTGAAGAAAAGCCAGATGAGGTCTGATCTGTCAGGCAAGCGAATTCCGTCCGTATTCGTGGGGAAAGATCAATCGCGCAGCAATTCGTTGATCGATGTCTTGGAACGGGTTCTGGCGTCGACCCGCTTGACGATGACGGCGCAGTAGAGGCTGGGGCCCGGCTCGTTGTTTGGAAAAGGCTTGCCCGGCAGCGAGCCGGCGACGACGACGGAATTAGGCGGCACCTCGCCGTAGAAGATCTCGCCGGTGGCGCGGTCGACGATCTTGGTCGACTGGCCGATGAAGACGCCCATGCCGAGCACCGAGCCTTCGCGAACGATGCACCCTTCGACCACTTCGGAACGGGCGCCGATGAAGCAATTGTCCTCGATGATGGTTGGACCCGCCTGCATCGGCTCCAGCACACCGCCGATGCCGACACCGCCCGACAGATGCACATTCTTCCCGATCTGGGCACAGGAGCCGACCGAAGCCCAGGTGTCGACCATGGTGCCGCTGTCGACATAGGCGCCGACATTGACGAAGGACGGCATCAGCACGGCGCCGGGCGCGACATAGGCGGAGCGGCGCACGATCGACGACGGCACGGCGCGGAAGCCCGCCTTCTCGAAATCGACGGCGCTCCAGCCGTCGAATTTCGAGGGCACCTTGTCCCACCATACCGCCTGACCGGGACCACCCTTTATGATCTCCATCGGGGTGAGCCGGAACGACAGCAGCACCGCCTTCTTCAGCCACTGGTTGACGTGCCATTTGCCGTCGGCCTGCCGCTCGGCGACGCGGGCGACGCCCCGGTCGAGCAGGTCGAGCGCCGATTGGATGGCCTCGCGCGTCTCGCCGCGGGTTGCGGTCGAAATCGTGTCGCGTTCCTCGAAGGCGTTCTCGATAATCTCCTCGAGGCTCGCGAGATCGGGCTTCGACATGAATTCGCTCCATTACCAAGCTGTTAAGGGCCGGCGCCTTAACCTGTTTGAAAGTCGCGCGGACCCTATGTGAAGGCTTGGGGAGGGTCAATCGCGGCAGCGTCACGGGACGGCGCAAGTGAATGATTGGACGGGTAAAGCAAATATGACTCCCATGGAAAAGGCGGGATGGACGCCGCTGCCGCATTCGGACGAGGATCTGGAGCGGTCGAAAAGCGTGCCGGACACGCCGCAAACGCGCGCGGAGACATATCGGCTGGCCTGGAACGACCCCGATTTCATGACGCGGCGCGAGTTGCGCGCGGTCAGGCTGCAACTCGAACTGCTGAAGCCGGAGATGATCCTGGCCGAGCGCGGCATTCAATCGACCGTCATCCTGTTCGGCGGCGCCCGCATTCCCGAGCCCGGCGGCGAAGCCTGGGCGGCCAAGAACGAGACGCAGAAGAAGAACCTCGAGCAAAACAGCAAATATTACGAGGAGGCGCGCAAATTCGCCCGCCTCTGCTCACAGCAGTCGGCCACCTCGTACTATCGCGAATTCGTCGTGGTGACCGGCGGCGGGCCGGGTGTCATGGAGGCCGGCAATCGTGGCGCCGACGATGTTGGCGCGCCTTCGATCGGTCTCAACATCGTGCTGCCACACGAGCAGGCGCCAAACGCCTACGTGACGCCGGAACTCTGCTTCAACTTCCACTATTTCGCGGTCCGCAAGATGCATTTCGTCATGCGTGCCAAGGCCGTTGCGGTATTTCCCGGCGGCTTCGGCACGATGGACGAGTTCTTCGAAACGCTGACCCTGATCCAGACCGGCCGCATGGAACGTGTGCCGGTCATTCTGTTCGGCAAGGCTTTCTGGGCAAGGGCGATCGACCTCGATTTCCTCGCCGAGCAAGGCACGATCACGCCCGGCGACCAGGATATCATCGATTTCGTCGACACCGCCGACGAGGCCTGGGGGATCGTCAGCCGCTTCTATAAACTTTGAAATGCAAGCAAGGACTTGAAGCGCGCCGGCTGCCTCAAGCAGGGACTTCCACGATCGCCGTGAGAAAGCCGGCGAGGTCGTCGGTGACGAAGTCCACATCGTCCTCGTTGGCCGGGTCGCGTTCCCAGATTTCCGAGAAGGTCGGCTCGAAATTGCGTGGCACCACCAGCACCGTGGTCATGCCCAGCGATTTCGGCACCGACAGGTTGCGGGCAAGATCTTCGAACATCACCGCATTTTGCCCGGTAACGGCGTGGAGTTCGGCAAATTTCTCATAGGATTGCCGCGCCGGCTTGGGGTTCAGTCCGGCTGCGACAATATCGAAAATATCGTCGAAATGCTCGAGAATGCCCAGCTGCCGCGCGGTGCGTTCGGCATGCCGGCGATCGCCATTGGTGAAGATGAATTTACGGCCGGGAAGCTGGCGAATGGCGGTGCCGAGGACGGGATCGGGCACCAGCCAGGAATAATCGATGTCGTGCACTTTCTCGAGAAAATCGTCGGGGTCGATGCCGTGGCGCGTCATCAATCCGTTCAGCGTCGTGCCGTATTCGCGGTAGAGCTCCTTTTGCAGCTTGCGTGCTTCCTCGCGCGGCAGCGTCAGCAATTCTCCGACGTAGGCGGTCATCTTCACATCGATCTGCGAGAACAGATTCGAATGATGCGGATAAAGCGTGTTGTCGAGATCGAACACCCAGTCGGTGACATGGGCAAAGCGGGCGGGGTCGGGAAGCGTGGTCATACGTCCTTATGGCACGAAACGATCTTTCTAACAGGAGGTTTATCCACAACCTATGCGCGCCCTGGGTGGTAAAAATGGCGCCATGATTAAAATCTTAAGCATCGCCGAAAGGTGACATTCAGCGCTTTGCTGGAACCAAGACGGACCAGTGGGAGCAAGCGATGAATCGCATATTTCTAAAGTCTGCCGCCATCGCTTTCGCCTCCGTCGCGGTCTCGCTTTTGCTGACGCTGATCGTCGTGCCGGCAATGGGGTTTCCGATCAACCGCACCATCTGGCTGACATCCACCGTGTGCCCGCTCGCGCTTGCCTGGAGCGTCGGCGCCTATACGTTCTGGCAGGGCGAAAGGTTGCAGACCGCGCATCGCGAGCTCGCCCGCGCCCATGCCCAACTCGCCGCCGCGCACAGGCGCTTGGCGGAAAAGGCGAGCCGCGACGACATGACCGGCATGCTCAACCGCGAAAGTTTCTTTGCCGCTCTCGACGGCTCCCGGCGCAAATCCGATCGCGGGGCATTGCTGATTGTCGATGCCGACCATTTCAAGACCATCAACGACAGCTACGGCCATCTGATCGGCGACGATGCCCTGCTCCTGATCGCAAATGCGATAGAGCGTGGCGTGCGCAGCGGCGACGTGCTTGGCCGCATCGGCGGCGAGGAATTCTGCGCCCTTCTGATTGGTGCCACCGAACACGAGGCCAGGCGCGTCGCCGAGCGCATCCGGCGTGAAGTCGAGCGTATCCGTTTCCGGCCCGTCGACGAACGAACGGTTCCGCTGACAGTCAGTATTGGCGGCATCACCTGCGGCAGAGACGCCGCAGTGTCGGAGCTAATGCGCGCCGCCGACCAGCGGCTCTACGAGGCCAAGCATCGCGGCCGCAATCTGTCGATCATCGACCGCGATATTTCCGAAGCCGCCTGAGCTCGGCCTTAAGCCTTCTGCTGCATTCAACCGCGCCGCTGCCCAGACTGTCAAAATCCGAAGATGGCGATGCGGAACAGCAGGGCGGCCGCCGCCAGCGCGACCTGAGCGATGCCAAGGCCAATGGGAGAGCCCCAGCCATACCACTCCATCGCCAGCTTGGCATATTTGAACTCCTCGGCCGGTGTGAGTAGGCCGCGCGTTGGGGTCTGATTCATGTTTCACTCCTTGCAGGCTGCGATAGGCCTTGCCTTGCGCCTGATGCAGCATATTACTATAATGGCCGTAATGTTAGGCAGATTGATAGTTAGATGGTCGAAATAAATTCGTCAAGCATGAATCGGGCCGACATGAAGACCGCCATCAGCCTTGCCATTATGGGCTGGCAGGACGCGACGCAGGCTTATGACGAGGCAGTGGGCGATAGGCTTGGGCTGAGTATGGCGGAACGCCATTGCCTGGCGCTGCTCTATGGCGGCCCGCGATCGGCTGGCGAGGTCGCTGCCGCAACAGGGTTGACGCCGGCCGCGGTCACCGCGCTGATCGACCGGCTGGAGACACGCGGCCTGCTGACACGAACGCGCAGCCTCGAGGACAGGCGCAAGGTGGTCATAGAGGCGACGGAACTCACGCGAGAACTATCGGCGCGCTATTATGGCGCGATCGCGCAGGAGGGGGAAAAGGTGATCGCCACATTCAGCGACACTGAACTCGCCACGATCCTGCGCTTCGTCACGGCGTCACTCGACCTTCAGCGCGACCAGCTGGCCCGGCTGAAGGCCGAGGCTTTGGAAACAGCCGACAGCCTATAGGCTCGCCGGGTCGAGCGCTGGCTCGCCTTTGCGGCGCGCCACGATCGCCGCAAGATCGGCGGTCTCGAAAGCATCACGCAGGGCGGCGAACGACGGCAGCACGAAATAGGCACGCTGGAACTTGTCGATCTCGTAGCCGGTGCGCATCACGGTTTCCAGGTCGAAGGGGACATGGTGCGCCTCACCGCCTTCGACCGCGAACTGAAGCTCCGTGAAGGATGACATAAGCCCGGCGCCGAAAGCCTTCAGCGGCTGGCCCGGCTCGCGTATCAGCCCGTATTCGACGGTGTACCAGTAAAGCCTGGTGATCATCTCGTCGCCGCCGAGCGCAATCACGCTGTCGGCCTTCTTGCCATACATCTGCATGAAATCGGCAAAGACCGGCTGCGTCAGGATCGGCACGTGACCGAAGAAATCGTGGAACATGTCGGGCTCGACAATGTAGTCGAGCTCCTTTTGGGTTCGCAGCCAGTTGGTGACTGGGAACCGGCGGTTGGCGAGGTGGTCGAAGAACGGCGCGGCGGGAATGAGCCCCGGCACGGCGACGATCTCCCAGCCGGTGAACTTGCGCAGCTTCTCGCTGACCGCACCGAAATCCGGGATCTTATCGAGAAGACCGAGTGCCGCGACGCCGTCGAGGTAGGAGTGGTGGGCGAGCTTCCTGGTCAGCTTCGTCTGGCGGTCGCACAGCGTACGCCACACCGCCTGTTCTTCGTCGCTATAATTGTAGCCTTGCGCCACGGTGAAATCGGCACGGCAGACCGAATAATCGCCGCGAAGGCCTCGCGCCGCGCATTCGCGGGCATAGTCGGCAACGTTCATTGTCATGGCTTGCTCTCCCTGGAAATCATGATCAGCGGATTGCCGGAAATTCTAGCGGGATGGCGCGAGGCAAATCAGCTTTGATGGTGGCTCAAATGCGGGGTTGGAGGTAAAAGACTCCACGATCGAGCTTTGGGAGAGTGAAAATGCCTCAGTTTGATGAATTCGAGATCAAGATGCTCGACATCCTGCAGCGCGACGGGCGCAAGCCGGTCTCCGAATTGGCGCAGGAGATTGGGCTGTCGACGACACCTTGCGCGCGGCGCTTCGAGGCCCTTCAGCAGGCGGGCATCATAAAGGGCTTTGCTGCGGTGCTCAGCCGCCGCGCCGTCGGGCTGATGGTCGAAGTGTTCATCCAGGTGCGCCTCGTAACCCACAGCGACGGCTCACCCGAAACCTTTATCGCCGCCGTGCAGCGCATGGACGAGGTGTCGTCGTGCTGGACGATGACTGGAGACTACGATTTCCTGCTGCATGTCATGGTGCCGTCGGTCGACGAGCTCAATGCCTTCGTCATGCACCGGCTGATGCGGCTCGAAGGCGTGCGCGACGTACACACACAGCTTGTGCTGCAGAACATCAAGGGGCCCGGCCATGTCCCGCTTGCACATCTCAGACGATAGGCATTTCTGCGGAAAAGCTGCACACAAACTGCTGAAGCGAGCCAATCTCCGGAACTAGATCGCCGACTACGACATGCGGACCGCCATTGCATAAGGCCCGCCATGAAAATCGTCCTGATCAACCCGCCGCATACCGCCATCGGCAGCCGTGTGCCGGACGACCATCTGCCGCCGCTCGGTTTGCTGGCACTGGGCGGTCCGCTGATCGACGCGGGACACGAGGTGCGGCTCGTCGATGCCGAATTCGGGCCGATGCCGCTTGCCACGCTGGTCCGGGACGCCTTGAGCGATCATCCCGACTGCATTCTGATCGGCCATTCCGGCTCGACCTCTGCGCATCCGACAGCCCTGCTGATCGCCGGCATGGTCAAGCACATCGATCCGGCGACAATCCTGATTTATGGCGGCGTGTTTCCGACCTATCACTGGCGCGACATACTGGCCGAAACGGATGCCTTCGACGTCATCGTTCGTGGCGAGGGCGAGGCGACCATCGTCGCGCTGGCCGAAGCGCTGGAGAAACGCAAGCCGCTCTCGGCTGTGGCGGGGATCGCTTTTGCTGACGATGTGCGCCGTCCTTTTGCCACCCGGCCGGCAAGGACGATCGCCAATTTCGACGATTACCGCATCGGCTGGGAACTGATCGACTTCAGTCGCTACAGCTATTGGGGCGGCAAGCGCGCAGTAGTCATGCAGTTCTCGCGAGGCTGTCCGCATCTGTGCAACTATTGCGGCCAGCGCGGCTTCTGGACGCGCTGGCGGCACCGCGACCCCGTGAAGTTCGCGCGGGAGATTGCCTGGCTATACCGCAAGCATGGCGTCGAGCTGATCAACCTTGCCGACGAGAACCCGACGTCGTCCAAAAAAGCCTGGCGCGCCTTTCTCGATGCGATGATCGCCGAGAATGTGCCGGTGCTGATCGTCGGCTCCACCCGCGCCGACGACATCGTCCGCGACGCCGACAGCCTGCATCTTTATCGCCAGGCCGGCGTCATCCGCTGGCTGCTTGGCATGGAAAATACCGACGAGCAGACGCTTGCATTGATCCGCAAGGGCGGCAGCACCTCATCCGACCGCGAGGCGATACGGCTGCTGCGCCTCAATGGCATCTTGTCGATGGCGACCTGGGTGGCCGGTTTCGAGGACGAAAGTTTGCGCGACCTCTGGCGCGGCTTCCGCCAGCTGATCGCTTATGACCCCGACCAGATCCAGGCGCTCTATGTAACGCCCCACCGCTGGACGCCGTTCTTCAGGATTGCCAGGGACCGCAAGGTGATCCAGCTGGACGCCCGCCTGTGGGACTACAAGCATCAGGTCCTGCAGATGACCCGCCTCAAGCCGTGGATGCTGTTCTTCGCCGTCAAGCTGATCGAACTGGCCGTGCAGTCGCGGCCCAAGGCGCTGGCGCGCATCCTGTTCCACAAGGATCCGGAGCAACGGCATTCGATGCGCTGGTACACCAAAATGGGCCGCCGCGTCTGGTTCCGCGAAGTCTGGGGCTTTCTGGTCCGCGACCGCCGCCTGAAAAATGGCCCGACGCTCGCCGAATTCTGGGGCGCGCCGCAAGACGAGGAAGAAGAATCGATGGTTGTCGAACGCCTGCCGCGTCAGTCCGTGACCGCTATTTCGCCAAACGCTTGAGCCCCTCAGACACCCGGCCTCACGGCACGATCAGCGTGCCGGCGCCGTGTTCGGTGAACAGCTCGAGCAGCACCGCATGCGGCGTCTTGCCGTTGAGGATGACGACGCCTGCGACGCCGCGCTCGATTGCCTCGATGCAGGTCTCGACTTTGGGGATCATACCGCCCGAGACAGTGCCGTCCTTGATCAGGGCCTTGGCCTCGGCCACGGTCAACTCGTCGATCAGCTTCTTGTCCTTGTCGAGCACGCCGGGCACGTCGGTAAGAAACAGCAGGCGCGTCGCCTGGCAGGCGCCGGCGATGGCGCCGGCAAAAGTGTCGGCGTTGATGTTGTAGGTATGGCCGTCGCGGCCGGGCGCCACCGGCGCCAGCACCGGGATCATTTCGGACCGCGCCAGGAGGTCGAGCAATGTGCGGTCGACCTCGACAGGCTCACCAACGAAGCCCAGGTCGAGCACCCGCTCGATGTTGGAATCCGGATCGATCATGGTCTTGCGCGCCTTTTCGGCAAACACCATGTTGCCGTCCTTGCCGCACAGGCCGATCGCCCACTCGCCCTCGGCATTGATCAGCGCGACGATCTCCTTGTTGATCGACCCGGCCAGCACCATCTCGACAATCTCGACGGTCTTCTGGTCGGTGACGCGCAAGCCGCCCTCGAATTTGGATTCGATGCCCATCTTGCTGAGCATGGCGCCGATCTGCGGCCCGCCGCCATGCACGACAATCGGGTTGACGCCGGATTGTTTCAAAAGTGCGATGTCGCGGGCGAAAGCCTTGCCGAGCGCGATGTCGCCCATCGCGTGGCCGCCATATTTCACCACGACCGTCTTGTTCTCGTAGCGCTGCATATAGGGCAGCGCCCTTGAAAGCAGCGCGGCCTGCATTTCGGCGGTGGCGGCGACATCCGTCATCGGCGTGGTTCCCAGCTTGGCATGAACGGCGGCGTCTTAGCGGGAATTGGACGAGGGGGCAAACGGCTTTGCTGTCACGATCGATCAAATCACCGCCTATGCCGGCCGCTGCAGCGGCGCCCGTCGGCCCAGCCAGCCCGAGATCCTTTCCATCTGCGCGGCGAACGACAAAAGCGTTTCCTCGTCGCCGGGGCGGCCGGCGGCCTGGACGCCGAGCGGCAGGCCGGCATCGGTGACGTAAACCGGAAGCGTGATCGACGGTTGCCCGCTGACGTTCTGGATCGCCGGCCAGTGGGTGAACCACAGGCTCTTGTCCATCAGCTGGCCGAATAGCGGCTTGAACTTCAGCAGACCGGCGAGGCGCAGTCTGTCCAGGACATTCTCGATGAATTCGTCGGCGCCTTTCGGGTCCATGGTGCCGCAGGCGAGCGGCGGGTGCGCGATGACTGGCATCAGCACTGCATCATAATGCGCGGTTTCGGCGATAAGCCGGCGCGAGGTTGCGTGCAGCCGCTGCAGGCCGGCATAGATTTCGCCGGCCGAGAGAATTTCACCGAACCGGCTCATCACGCGCGTGGCGCGTTCGATGTCGCCTGAGATGGAGCGGCCGACGCGCAAGGCCTCGCCACGCATCGTGCCGGCCACCGCCGCAGCGACGGTTCTGGCGAAATCGGCGATGAAATCGCGATCGATATAGGGCAGGTCGATCTCCTCGACGCTGTGTCCGCCTTCGCGCGCCAGCCCGATCGCCGCATCCAGAGCTTTCAACGTCTCTTCCGATATCGGCAGGCCGAGCGGCGATTTTCGATAGAAGGCGAGCTTGAGCTTGCCCGGATCGCGCCCGGCGGCCGCAGTGAAACTGCCGTTCGGCGAGGGTGCCGCGTAGGGCGACAGCGGGTCGGGCCCGTGGGTCAGGTCGAGCAGCAGGGCCGTATCGCGCACCGAGCGGGCCAACGCATGGTCGACGACGAAGCCGTACCAGCTTTCGGTGACGAGCGGCGTCAAGGGTACGCGGCCTCGCGAGGTTTTCAGCCCGATCAGCCCGGTGCAAGCGGCAGGCACCCTGATCGAGCCGCCGCCATCCGAGGCATGCGCCACCGGCACGACGCCGGCCGCGACCAGCGCAGCCGCACCGCCCGAGGAACCGCCGGTCGTATGCGCGGTGTCCCATGGGTTGCGGGTGATGCCGAAAGCCGCCGATTCGGTCACCAGCCTCAGCCCGTGTTCGGGTGCGGTGCTGGTGGCGATCGGAATCAGGCCGGCGGCCAGATAGCGTTCCGTCATCACCGAGCTGAAATCGGGGGTGAAGGCCGGGATGCGGCTGCCGCCATGCGTCGGCACGCCCTTCATGGCGACGCCGAGGTCCTTCAGCGCAAAGGGCACTCCGGCAAACGGCAGCTTGTGGTCGACGGTTTTCGCCCGCGCCCGCGCCGCCTCATAGAGCGGTTCGGCGATGGCGTTGATCTCCGGGTGGGTGGCCTCGGCCCGGGCGATCGCCGCATCGACGAGATCTTGCGGTGTGATCTCTCCCTTGTGCACGAGTGCGGCCTGGCCGGTTGCGTCATGCTCCCACAGAACCCGCTCGATCGACATGGTCGCCCTCCCGCTCATTGCAAGCTAGCGGGCTGCGATTTCATTGGCAATCGACGCTGGCGCTGCCGGTGCGCAAGACCATTTCAGTCGTTGCAAATACATTGCAATCGCCTAATTTGGCGGCGGATGACGCCGCAGGACATCAGCAACCTGATTGTCCGGACTTCGATGAAGGACCGGGCTGCGTTCGATCTGCTCTACCGGCAGACCAGCGCGAAACTTTTCGGCGTCTGCCTTCGTGTATTGAAGGATCGGGGAGATGCAGAAGAGGCGCTTCAAGAGGTCTTCGTCAAGATATGGACGAAGGCGGACCGTTTCGCCGTTTCGGATCTGAGCCCGATCTCCTGGCTGGTGGCCATTGCGCGCAATCATGCGATCGATCGGATCAGGGCGCGGCGAGAGCCTGCCGCCTATATCGATGCCGCGCTCGACGTGGCCGATCCGGCGCCGGGGCCGGAGGCCATGGCCGTGGCGGGCGGTGAGTCCGAACGCATCTACCATTGTCTCAAGGAATTGGAGAAGGACCGGGCGGCGGCCGTCCGGGGCGCCTATCTGGATGGCAAAAGCTATGCCGAACTGGCGGAGCGCTATGGCGTACCGCTGAACACGATGCGGACCTGGCTGCGGCGCAGCCTGTTGAAACTGAGAGAATGCCTGGAAAGATGACGCTGGCTGACGACAATGGACCGGAACGTGGGAGCGACGACCTGTTCGCCGCCGAATACGTTCTTGGCGTTCTGGCCGCCGATGAACGCGAGATCGCGTCGCGCCGCATCGATGCGGACGCCGCCTTCGCGCGCCTTGTCGATGCCTGGGAGGCGCATCTTTCGCCGATGGCCGCCGCCTATCCGGAGACAGAGCCTCCGATCAGGGTCAAGGAAGCATTGGACCGCCGGCTGTTCGCTGCAGAGCCGCGCGCCGGCCTGTGGTCGAGCCTTGGCTTCTGGCGCGGTCTTGCCGCCGCCGCCATTGCGGCGCTGGCGATCTACATCGCCGTGCCTTACTTCCGCCCGTCCACCGAACCGCCGCAGGCGCGGCTTGTCGCCTCGCTGGCGGCCGAAGGCAGCGACGTCAAATATCTCGTCGTCTACGATGCCGCCCGTCACGAGGTCGGTCTTTCCCACGTTTCCGGCGAGCGGGCCGCCGGCAAGGACTTCGAGCTGTGGATGATCGAAGGCAAGAAGGCGCCGGTGTCGATGGGCGTCATCCCGGCCGGTGCGACCGCGCATTTGCCCATCCCGCCCGCCGTCCAGGAGAAATTGGCGCAAGGCGCCGTGCTTGCGGTCAGCGTTGAGCCTGCCGGCGGTTCACCGACCGGCCAGCCGACTGGACCGGTGGTCGCAGCGGGCGATCTGAAGAGCATCTGACCGCTTCTCATCTCCGGAAGCAGACCTGAAATCTATCTCCCGTGATTTAAACGCCTGCAAAGCTTGTTAGCGGCTGTCGATCCGCGCCGGGCAAATTGCAGCGACAAATATTTTTTTTGCGGAGAGGGCGAAACTCCAGCATTTCTATCGCGTATCTCCTTGCGTTCCCAAATGAGGGGAACGATAACCAGAGGAGATTGAAATCATGCGTAAATTCGCCACCCTTTTGCTTGCCGGCACGGTCGCCATTTCCGCGCTCGCCACCATTGCCTATGCTCAAAATCCGAAGGTCGGCGGCGCCGCCATGTATGCCCAGAAAAACATCGTCGAAAATGCTGTCAACTCGAAGGACCACACGACGCTGGTCGCTGCCGTCAAGGCAGGCGGCCTGGTCGATATGCTGCAAAGCGCTGGCCCCTTCACTGTGTTCGCGCCGACCAACGAGGCCTTTGCGGCACTTCCAGCCGGCACGGTGGAGACGCTGCTCAGGCCTGAAAACAAGGACAAGCTCGTCAAGATCCTGACTTGCCATGTCCTCGGCGCCAAAGCGATGGCCGCCGACGTCGCCAAGATGGTCAAGAACGACGGCGGCACCCACAAGGTCAAGACGGTCGGTGGTTGCGAACTGTCGCTCAAGGCCGACGGCGGCAAGGTCACCGTGACCGACGAGAACGGCAACGTCGCCAATGTGACCATCGCCGATGTCGAGCAGTCCAACGGCGTCATCCACGTCGTCGACAAGGTTCTCCTGCCGAAGATGTAACAAACGCACGCTGCCGGCGAAGATATCACTAAGGGCCTCCCTGCGCACACTCCGCGCCGTTCACGCAAGATATGGATAGGCGCGGAGTCCCGCTTTGAGGACAGCGATCGTCACCGGCTTTTGATTTCCGTGTGGCGGTCGAATTTGGCACAAGCAATGACAGGAGGAATGGCCATGAACCGTCGCGAGCTTCTTTTGAGTGGTGCGGCAGCCATTGGCGTTGTCGCAGGCGCCACCGCGCTGCGCATGGGCGGAGCCCAGGATGCACGCGCGGCTGAGACTTTCGAGGTTACCAAGACCGAAGCCGAGTGGCGCGCCATCCTGTCCGACGCGGCCTTCAATGTGCTGCGCAAGGAGGGCACGGAATACCCGGGCACCAGTCCGCTGCTCAACGAGCACCGCAAAGGCATCTTCGCTTGCGCCGGCTGCGGCCTGCCGGTCTATTCGTCAGAGACCAAGTTCGATTCCGGCACAGGCTGGCCGAGCTTCTGGCAGGAAATCCCGAATTCCGTCGGCAAGACCGTGGACAGGTCTTTGGGCATGACCCGCACGGAGGTCCATTGTCGCCGCTGCGGCGGCCATCTCGGCCACGTGTTCGATGACGGTCCGCCGCCGACCGGGTTGCGACACTGCATCAATGGCGTTGCCTTGACCTTCAAGCCGGCGACGGCGTGAGGACGGCTGCGACCCTGACTTTGTCGGAGCGCGAGAGGAGTTCGTAATGGTTGATTTTGCGCATGACCCCGAAAATCGCTTTTCGGGGTCATGCGCGAGGGCGCCAGGCGGGGGATCCAGCGCGCCTCAATGGCCTACGCCACCGCCGCCCTGAGCGGCTGGCTTGCGGATCACCAGGGTGAAGAGCCCAAGCGTCGCGAACAAAACCGTCAGCATGAAGAATACGTCCATGAACGACAGCAGCGACGCCTGCTGCTGGACCATGCCTGACAGTTTGGAGATGGCCGCCTTGGAGGCGTCGAGCCCGGCGGTCTGCTCGAAGTTGAGCGTCATGTTCTGCAGCTTCTGCTGTGCAGCGGCACTTCCCCATTGCACGTGCTCGGAGAGCCTGGCGTAGTGGAAGGCATTGCGGTCGATCAGCACGGTGTTGATGACTGCCAGGCCGACGGCGCCGCCGAGATTGCGGGTCAGGTTGAACAGGCCAGACGCATTCTTCAGCCGCTCCGGCGGCAAGGTTCCGAGCGCAATGTTGTTGATCGGCACCATGCAAAGCATCATCGAGCAGCCGCGCAGGATCTGCGGGATCAGCAGTTCATAGAAATCCCAGTCGGCGGTGAGATGCGTCATCCACCAGGTCCCCGTGGCGAAGCCGAAGAAGCCGATCATCATCATGATGCGCGGGTCCATCTTGTTCGACAGGATGCCGGAGATCGGCGCAGTGAAGAACATGGCTAGGCCGCTGACGAACAGCGCCTCGCCGATCATCATCGAATCGTAGCCCCGGATCCGCCCCAGGAACACCGGATAAAGATAGGTCAGACCGTAGAGGCCGATGCCGACGACGAAGGAGAACAGCGAGCCGAAGGCAAAATTGATATTGCTGAAAGCCCTCAGATCGACAATCGGCTCCTCGGCGGTGAACACGCGCCAGAAGAACAGCACCGCGCCGAAGGTCATGATGACGGCGCAGATGAACACCGCCTGATCCTGCAGCCAGTCGTTGTTGGGACCTTCCTCCAGCACATATTCCATGCAGCCCAGGAAGGCGGCCATGCCGGCAAGCCCCCACCAGTCGAACTTGCTGAACAGCTTGAGATTGGGTTTGTCGAAGTCGATCAGCGACCAGGCGGCCGTCGTCACCAGAATGCCGGGAACGACGTTGACCAGGAACAGCCAGTGCCAGGACATGGCATGGCTGATATAGCCGCCGACGGTCGGGCCGATGGTTGGCGCCAGCGTCGCTACCAGGCCGATCATCGGCGAGACGATGGCGCGACGCGACGGCGGGAAGATGGTGAAGGCGGCTGCAAAGACGCTCGGGATCATGCCGCCGCCGATGAAGCCCTGCACGGCGCGGTAGACGATCATCTGGTCGATATTGGTTGCGGTCGCCGCCAGCGCGCTGGCCGCGGTGAAACCTGCCGCCGAGATTGTGAACAGCACCCGCGTCGACAGCATCCGGCTGAGGAAGCCCGACAGCGGGATCATCACCACCTCGGCAATCAGATACGCCGTCTGCACCCACGGAATTTCGTCCGAACTGGCGCTCAGGCCCGCCTGGATCTCGGCCAGCGAGGCCGAGACGATCTGGATGTCCAGGATCGCCATGAACATGCCGAACACCATTGCCAGGAAGGCGATGACGCGGCGTGTCGAGATGTGGTCAACCGGCACCGGCATGGCTGGCGCCGGCGCCGATCCTGCAGTTAGGGTTGCGGTCGCCATGACCCTTGCTCCCGGTTCCGCTTTACTTCGATGCCGCAGGCGCGGTGCGGCTGTCGACGGCGACGACGACGCTCAGGCCGGCGCGCAGCTTGCCCGTCTTCAGCACATCGGCAGGCACGTCGATGCGAACCGGAACGCGCTGCACCACCTTGGTGAAATTGCCTGTGGCGTTTTCCGGCGGCAGCAGCGAGAACACTGCTCCCGAAGCCGGGGCCAGCGACGACACGGTACCCTCGATGTCCTGACCGTCGATCGCGTCGACCGACACTCTGACCTTTTCACCAGGCACCAGCCGGGCAAGCTGGGTCTCCTTGAAGTTGGCGACGATGTAGAGCTTGTCCATTGGCACGATGACGGCGAGCTTCTGTCCGGGGCTGATCAGGTCGCCCTGCTCGACCGAGCGGTTGCCGACCACGCCGTCATAGGGTGCGCGCAGCACGGTGAAGGACAGATCCCGCACCGCCTTGTCGTGGGCAAGCTGCAGCGAGGCCAGCGTGCTTGCCGATTCCGCCCGCTTCGCCTGGAGCACGCCGATATTCGCCTGAGCCGCCGCGATCTGCGCGTCGGCGCCGGCTAGTGCGGCATTGGCTTGCTCGACCGCCGTCTGGGCATCGTCCAACTGGGCCTGAGTACCGACGCGGGTCTTGAGCAACTGGGCGGCACGAACCTGAGCTCGCTTCGCATTATCGGCCGCGGCCTGGTCGGCGGTCTTCTGCGCCTGCGCCTGCTTGAGCGAGGCGCGCGCCGCCTCGGTCTGGGCATCGATGCGGTCGAGCGTCTTGCTCAACGTGGCGATCTGCGCCTCGGCCTGGGCAACGGCTATCTTGTAGTCGCCGTCATCGACGATCAGCAGCGGGTCGCCGGCCTTCACCTGCTGGTTCTCGGTCACTTTGACCTGATCGACATAACCCGAGATTTTTGGCGAGATGAACGCCGTGTCGGCCTGGACATAGGCGTCGTCGGTCGTGATCATGAAGCGCCCGTCGGTCCAGTAATCATAGCCATACCAGGCGCCGGCGCCCAGCAGGGCCAGGCCGATGATGGGCAGCAACATCGAGCGCATCGAGCGCTTCTTCTTGGCGGGAGCCAGCGGGGTGACGTCGGCGGGCTTGAGAGGGGCTTCCGGCGCTTCGATCGCAGGCTGGACCTTGGCACTGGGGAACGGGCGGACTTCGGCACTGGTGGGCGCGTTCGAGGACATGATATCTCTCTAAATTAACTGGCGCTGAATTTCGTCAGACTGAACCGTTCGGTTCGATCTCGACGTTGACTTAGCGCTTAAAGAGGCCCATATCAAGAGCAATCGAACCGGATGGTTCGAATTATTTTACGAGGTGTGACATTATGGCCGAAGCCCCCAAGGCCGCTCCTTTGCCTGATTCAGGCCCATTGCCCAGCGCCGGCAAGGACCAGTGCGATCTGCTGGACAGTCTGCCGCGCGGCCGCCCGGCCGCGGGGCAAGACCCGGTCAAGCGCAGCCAGATCATCGAGGGTGCGCGCCGTGTCTTCATCGACAAGGGCTTCGAAGCCGCGTCGATGAACGACATTACGCGCGAGGCCGGCGTGTCCAAGGGCACCATCTATGTCTACTTCGCCAATAAGGAAGAGCTGTTCGAAGCGCTGATCGAGGAAGAGCGCGGCACGATTTTCAAGAACATGTATGAAGTGCTCGACCAGATTGGCGACCTTCGCCAGACGCTGGTGAAGTTCGGCGTCGTGCTGTCCATGAAGATCACTTCGGCGAGGGTCATCCTGGCGCAGCGGACGGTGATCGGCGCGTCGGAACGCATTCCGGAGCTTGGTGCCCGGTTCTACGAACGCGGCCCGAAGCGTGGCCATGACAGGGTCGTCGTTTTCCTCAACATGGCTATCGAACGCGGCCTGCTGAAGATCGACGACGTCGAACTTGCCGCCTATCAGTTCACCGAGCTGTGTCTGGCCGGTCTTTTCCGCCAGTGCATATTCGCCTATCGCACCAAGGCGCCAAGTGCGGCCGAGATCGAACACATCGTCAGGTCGGGCGTCGACGTGTTCCTGAAGGCCTACGGCACCGAACAGCTGGCAGAGCAGGAACGGGCCTCCAGCCCCGCCTGACAGGCTGCCAGGGTCGGTGGCCTATCCGCCATTGGCGGCGAGCACGATCGCCGCACGCAATTCCTCGAGGCCCTCGCTCTTTTCCGACGACGTGGCGAGCACGAAGGGAAATGCCGCCGGGCGTTTCTTGATCTTCTGGAGCGTTTCCTCGATCAGCCGCGGTACCCCCGCCGCTTTGATCTTGTCGGTCTTGGTCAGCACGATCTGATACGACACCGCCGCCTTGTCGAGCAGCGACAGCACCTCGTCGTCCTTGGCCTTGATGCCATGGCGGGCATCGATCAGCACGTAGACGCGCTTCAGCGTCACCCGGCCCTTGAGATAGTCGAACACGAGCTTCGTCCACTCGTCGACCTTTTCCTTCGGTGCCGTGGCGTAGCCATAGCCTGGCATGTCGACCAGCGCCATCGGCGGCAGATCGGCGCCTTCTCCCGAAAATCCGCCAGGCACGAAATAGTTGAGCTCTTGCGTGCGGCCCGGCGTGTTGGAGGTGCGCGCCAGCCCCTTTTGGTTGACCAGCGCGTTGATCAGCGACGATTTGCCGACATTGGAGCGGCCGGCAAAGGCGATCTCGGGCGGTCCCTCCGGCGGCAGGAATTTCATCGCCGGCACGCCGCGGATGAAGATCCAGGCTCGCGTGAACAATTCGATACCGATCGTGGTCTTGTTCAACGCGTTCAAACCGCTGCCTCCAGAAGAAAAATGTTGCTGCCACGAATGGCATCGAGATTGCGGCTGATCTTTTCCACCGGCCAGTGCCACCACGCTAGCGCCAGCAGCCGCCGGATGGTCCTGTCATCGAAGCGCATCTTCACCACTTTGGCCGGATTACCGGCGACAATTGCATAGGCTGGCACATCGTGCGTCACCACCGACTTTGCCGCGACGATAGCGCCGTCGCCGATTTTCACGCCCGGCAGCATCACCGCTTCCATGCCGATCCAGACGTCGTTGCCGACGATTGTGTCGCCACGCACCTCCTTCGACCATGTCGCCGGGTCGAAACCTTCCTCCCAGCCGTGACCAAAGATGTTGAACGGATAGGTCGAAAAGCCGGACATGGCGTGATTGGCGCCGTTCATGATAAAGCGCGCACCCTCGGCAATGGCGCAGAACTTGCCGATGACTAGCCTGTCGCCGATGAACGGATAATGATGCAGCACGCATTTTTCGGCGAATTTGTCGGGTCCGTCAGGGTCGTCATAATAGGTGAAGTCGCCGATCTCGATATTCGGCGCCGTCACCAGCGGTTTCAGAAAGCCGACGCGTGTGTGCAACGGGATCGGATGCTTGATCGATGGATTGGGTCCGGTCATATCGAGCTCCGTCGAGCAACTGCCAGCCAGGTCAAAATAGCGCGATCCGTCCGGCAGTACCAATCGCTTAATCCAGACCGGCAGCCTGTGCAAAAAGCCCCGGACGAACCGGGGCTTTCTGGTTTCGCACTATCGGAGCGCCGGCTATTCCGCCGGCGACGGTTTCTTGCGGAACAGCGCGACCAGATTGTCCCACAATTCGATCTTGGCGCCCTGCCGCTTCATGATCACGCCCTGCTGCAGGATCGACAGCGTGTTGTTCCAGGCCCAGTAGATGACGAGGCCGGCCGGAAAACCCGCCATCATGAAGGTGAAGATCACGGGCATCCAGGTGAAGATCGCCGCCTGCGTCGGGTCCGGCGGCGTCGGGTTCATGCGCATCTGCAGGAACATCGTCACGCCCATGATCAGCGGCCAGACGCCGATCATCAGCATGTGCGGCAAGGTAACGGGGATCAGCCCGAACAGGTTGAAAATCGACGTCGGGTCCGGCGCCGCCAGATCCTGGATCCAGCCGAAGAACGGCGCGTGCCGCATCTCGATGGTGATGTAGAGCACCTTGTAGAGCGAAAAGAACACCGGGATCTGCAATGCCACCGGCCAGCAGCCGGCGAGCGGATTGATCTTCTCGGTCTTGTAGAGCTCCATCATCGCCTGCTGCTGCTTCATCTTGTCGTCCGCGTATTTCTCGCGGATCTCGAGCATCTTGGGCTGCACCTTCTTCATGTTCGCCATCGACGCATAGGACTTGTTGGCGAGCGGGAAGAACAGCGCCTTGACAATGACGGTGGTGGCGAGGATCGCCAGACCGAAATTGCCGAAGAATTTGTAAAGCGTGTCGATCAGCCAGAACATCGGCTTGGTGATGAAATAGAACCAGCCCCAGTCGATCAGGAGGTCGAACTGACGGATATGACGGTCCTTTTCATAGGCGTTGATCGTTGAAACTTCCTTGGCGCCGGCGAATATCTCCGACTCCACGGTCGTCGATTGCCCGGGAGCGATTGTGACCGGATCGGACAGGAAATCGGACTGGTAGCTGTGCGGATGGGGCCCGCTTTTGAACTCGAAATAAGAGAATTTGGGCTGAAATTCGCGGCCGCCAGGCGGCACCAGGGTCACCGCCCAGTATTTATCGGTGATGCCTAGCCAGCCGTCGGTCGACTTGCCTGGCTTGTATTCCCTTTCCGATTCGACGCTGGAGTATTTGTACTCCTGCAGGCCCTCGCTTCCGGTAACGCCGATCAGGCCTTCGTGCAGCACATAGGTACTGGCGATAGCCGGCTTGTCGAAACGGGTGACGCGGCCATAGTTCGACAGCGTCGCGGGCGCCGAGCCGCCGTTCTGGACCGTGTCGGACACGGTGAACATATACTGGGCGTCGACCGAGAAGGTGCGTTTGAAGGTCAGGCCCTTGTCGTTGGTGAAGGTCAGTGTCACCGGCGTCGCCGGTGTCAGCGTCGCATTGCCGTCGGTCTGCCAGACGGTGTCGGGACCCGGCAGCCTGCCCACATCCGGCGTGCCGGAAAAACCAATCTCGGCGAAATAGCCGTTCGGCAGGGACGCCGGGTTGAGCAACGCGATCTCGGGCGAGGTCTTGTCGACCGTCTCCCTGTAATGCTTGAGCTTGAGATCGTCGAGACGTGCGCCGGTGAGGTTGATCGAGCCTTCGAGGCTCGGCGTGTCGATCTTGACGCGCTTGGTCGAGGCGATCGCCTGGTCGCGGCTAGCCGCGGTGACGGCTTCGCCGCCAGGCGCGCTCGGAATGGCGCCGGGCTGCACCGGTGTTTCGCTGGCGCCCGGACTGGTGCTTTGGGCGGCCTTCTTCTGCTCCGCCACGCGCTGCTCTTCGATGCGGGCGGCTTCGCGCTGCATCTCGCTGCGCGGCATCACATAGAAATATTGCCAAAGCGCCAGGATCAGCACCGACAGTGCGATGGTGATGAAGAAGTTGCGGTTGTTTTCCATCGAAGCCCTTGGCCTATCGTGTTCCACGCAATCTGCGGGAGAGTTCGGCCTTCAACTGGCCGAACGGAGTGGTAAGCACGTCTTCGCGCCCGACGATGACATAATCATTGCCCGGCGCCATGTCATCCGCGGCATGCGTGCGCACGGCCTCTCTGAGCCGCCGCCGGATGCGATTGCGAACGACGGCGTTGCCGACCTTCCTGGTGACGGTGTAGCCGACGCGCGGCGCCTCGCCGTCGCCGCGGCCCAGGACCTCGACGAGGAAAAGCCGCCCGCGGCGCTTTTCGCCGCGGCGGACAGCCAGGAATTCCGCGCGCTTCAGAAGCCGCTTGGGATGGGCACCCGTTGGCTTGCCGGTTGCGGGCAACGATCTTGTCTCTCGCTTGGTGCTCAGGCGCTGAGACGCTTGCGACCGCGGTTGCGGCGGGCTGCGACGACGCCGCGGCCACCTTTGGTGGCCATGCGGGCGCGGAAACCGTGCCTGCGTTTGCGGACGAGTTTGGACGGCTGGTAAGTACGCTTCATTTGTTTAAATACCGCGGGGTGCGGCCCTTCTTGATTCTGTCACTTTGTAACAGGAGCTTTGCCGGGCCGGTTTAGGCGCGATCGAAACCGCGCCGGGACGAATGGCCCGAGCGTGAGCGGGCTTATAGAAAGAAGGGTTTTGGAAGTCAATCCAGCGTGTCGGGCCGGCATTGTCGGACCGGCATCGAAGTCTTGCGGCCCTTTGTCCGGCTTCGGCCAAGGATGAATTTGGCAAAAAAGCCGCAATCGCCTAATCTCACCCGATCAAGCGATCGTGAAGACGAGCAGTCCCTAAGACAAGCAGCCGTGATGACAGGCAGCCGTGACGACGAGCATGAGTGAAGTCCCAGCAACCGACGAAAGCATCGCCCAGGCGAAGGCGTCCACCCGCAGGGTGCCGCTGGCGCGCGGCCTGTCGACCAAGTTGCTGCTGCTCACCATCGTCTTCGTGCTCTTGGCCGAAATCCTCATCTTCGTGCCCTGGATCGCCAGCTACAGGCTGAGTTGGCTGAAGGAGAGGCTGAGCACCGCCGCCGCGGTTTCCATCGTCCTGGTGCAGGGCGAACCTGCCTCGCTGTCGCGTGCCGCCCAGAACGACGTACTGATGGCGATCGGCGCCAAGGCGATCGCCGTGCGCGACGGCGGCGTCTCGCGGCTTCTGGTCGTGGCCGAAATGCCGCCGCAGGTCGACGAGCATATCGATATCGCCAATGTCGGCATGATCGAGGGTATGACCGGCGCGCTGGACACGCTGTTTTTCGGCGGCAAGCGGATGCTGCGCGTTTTCGGGCCGGTCGGCGACAGCGACAAGGAATTCGAGCTGATCATGCCCGACCACCGCCTGCGCAATGCCATGCTGATCTATTCGCGCAACGTCGCCTTCGTCTCGCTGCTGATCTCGCTGTTCACCGCCATGCTGGTCTACGCCGCGATAGACCTGATCATGATCGGCCCGATCAGGACGATGACACGCTCGATGCTGTCCTTTTCCGAGGCGCCCGACGATCCCGGTCGCATCATTCACCCCGCCGCCCGGGCCGACGAGATCGGCGTCGCCGAACGCGAGCTGTCGCAGATGCAGGAGCGGCTGCAGAAGATGCTGTCCGAGCAGAAGCACCTGGCCGATCTCGGCCTGGCCGTGTCGAAGATCAACCACGACATGCGCAACATCCTCGCCTCGGCGCAACTGATGTCGGACCGCCTGCGCCAGGTCAAGGACCCGACCGTGCAGGCCTTCGCACCAAAACTGCTGCGCGCGCTCGACCGTGCGGTGTCCTACTCGGAGGGCGTGCTGGCCTATGGCCGCACCCAGGAGCCGCCACCGTCGCGCCGCAGGCTGCGGCTGCGCCAGCTGGTCGAGGACGTCCAGGGCCTGCTCGACATCGAATGCGGCATCGAATTCGTCAACGCCGTCGATCCGGTGCTCGAGGTCGACGCCGATTCCGACCAACTGTTCCGCGTGCTCACCAATCTTAGCCGCAACGCCGTGCAGGCGATGGCGGCCGACACCGAGAGCGCCGTGGTGCGCCGCCTGACCATATCGGCCGAGCGCATCGGCAGCGTCAGCCGCATCGTCGTCACCGACACCGGCCCCGGCCTGCCGCCAAAGGCGCGAGAAAACCTGTTCGCGGCATTTCGCGGCTCGGCCCGCAGTGGCGGCACCGGCCTTGGCCTGGCGATCGCCCATGAATTGATCCGCGCCCATGGCGGCACGGTGGAGCTGGTCGAATCGATCGGCGGTCGCACCACATTCGCCGTCACCATTCCCGACCAGCCGGTCCGGCTCGACCAGGCCCGCAACGGTCTGCGCCGCCCGGCGTAACGAACCGTTTCGTTACGGACCGTTTCAATTCGCAAATGGTTGGTCCGAGACTACGAGCCATCGGCTCGGCCGCCGTGCAACGGCGTGTTCCGTTACGGGCCGTTCCGATTAGCAAATGACTGATCCAAGACGACGACCTATCGGCTCGGCCGCCGCGTGACGCGATCTTGCCTTCGCCGGCCGGCGCATGACGGCAAAACATGACGGCAAAACTTTTGGCCAGGATCGGCTTGCTTTTCGCAAATTCAGTCGCTAGGGAACAGCTCACATTCGCGGCCGGTCGCCAGGATCGGATCGCGGGGCTATGCAAAGCATGGCCTGTTGCGCGCCCGTAGCTCAGCTGGATAGAGCACCAGACTACGAATCTGGGGGTCAGGAGTTCGAATCTCTTCGGGCGCGCCATTAAACTCATGCCTACCCCGGGAACATAAGTAACAGAATCTACCACCGGTGGCCGGAAAGTCGCGAGGGCTGAGCGCCATCCATGCCAAAAAGGGGATCGTCAGCTAACGCTGCTCAGTCGGCCTGCTTAATCTCCGGGCCCGGTTCAGTCGGCGGGCCCGGCGTGCAATCCTGGCCAGTGCATTCCTGCACGGGATCTTTCGCCGGCGGGAGACAATTTTGGCCTTCACAATGAACGGGCGGCTGCGCTGTTGCGGCTTTATTGTTCTGCGGCACAGGCCGATCCTCAGCGCGAACGGCCGGCATTCCAAGGTCGATCATGGCCGTGCACAAGAGCGCAATCCGAAGCAAATTCATTTTCGCCTCCGCAACTGACAGCGAGACGCAGATTATACCTTCGAACTGCGGCCAACATCCTGTCACCCGCGAACGGCGTTAACAGCGCGTTTCATTGCCGGTCGGAAGGGCGTACCGATTGAGATCGAGCGTCGTCCTCTTCCTGGCAAAATAGCGCCAGAAACGGGGCTTTCGGCCAGAGGTGACTGAAGCTAACCTTCCGATTTTCCTGTACACCTGTTCGAAGGGTTCGAGGTGCGTTGGGGCCTCGCATACTCGAGGTTTTCAGTTCTTTCACGGGGGAACGTACATGACGGCATTCAACAGCGTCCGCTTCCGGGTCAAGCCGGGTAGTGAAGACGAATTCGTCGAACTGTTCAGCAGCGCTCCGCGCAATTTCGAGGGATTGCGAAAAATGGCTCTCATCAAATCGGGAGATGGCGCCTTCTTCTCGATTGGAGAGTGGGACACTTTTCAGCACATGGTCGATGCCCGGCCCAAAATGCTGGGCAATCTTGATCGGTTCCGGCATGCGTTGCAGCAGCTTGAGGGCGGATATACGGATGCTGTTTCCGGCGAGGCTGTCTTCGAGACGGACGGCAGGAGCAGCGGCAGGTCGGTATAGCTTCGCACTTCGAAAAGCTTATGCCGTGCGCCACTTCCCGGCTCTATCACCTAAACCGCACATTCCCCCTGGAAAGCTCTGCCACCGACCGGCATCCCATCAGCCGCATGTCGCGTTCGATCTCGGTTCGCATCAGGCCGAGCGCCCGTTCGACGCCGGCCTGTCCGGCGGCGGCCAGCGGGAAGAGATAGTAGCGCCCGACGCCGACGGCCTTGGCGCCCAACGACAGGGCCTTCAGCACATGCGTTCCGCGCTGGACGCCGCTGTCGATGATCACGTCTATCTTGTCGCCCACCGCGTCGACGATCTCCGACAGATGGTCGAAGGGGCTGCGCGAACCGTCCAACTGCCTGCCGCCATGATTTGACAGAACGATGCCGGTGCAGCCGATGTCGACGGCCTTTCTGGCATCGGCGACGCTCATGATCCCCTTCAGGCAAAACTGGCCGTTCCAGAAGCGGACCATGTCTTCGACGTCCTTCCAATCCAGCGACGGGTCGAGGATCTCGGTGAAATAGCGGCTGATGGAAAGCGCTCCGCCGCCGAGATCGATATGGCCGTCCAACTGCGGCAGGCTGAACTTTTCGTGCGTCAAATAGTCGATAGCCCATCTCGGCTTGATCGCGAACTGCATCATGCCGCCGAGCGTAAGCCGAAAGGGGATGGAAAAGCCGGTCCGCAGGTCACGCTCGCGGTTTCCGCCGGTGACGCTGTCGACCGTCAGCATCATCACCTCGACGCCGGACGTCTTGGCGCGCTCCATCATGGCGCGGTTCAGGCCGCGATCCCTGTGGAAATAGAACTGATAGACCTGCGGCGTCCTGTGCTTGCGGACTTCCTCCAGGCTGACCGTGCCGAGCGACGAGACGCCGAACATCGTGCCGAACTTCTCCGCCGCCGCGGCGACGGCGCGCTCGCCGCTATGGTGAAACAGTCGCTGGAGAGCCGTCGGCGAACAATAGACCGCCATCGCCAGCTTCTGGCCCATGACGGTGACCGACATGTCGACCTGTCCGACGCCGGCAAGGACATTGGGGACGAGATCGCAGTCCTCGAACGCCGCCGTGTTGCGCCGCAGCGTCGTCTCGTCGTCCGCGCCGCCATCGATATAATTGAAGATCGGACCTGGCAGGCGCTGTTTTGCCAGCCGGCGGAAGTCCTGAAAATTGTAGCAGCTTTGCAATCTCATGAAATCAATCGGGTATATGCCGGGCCCGATGTCAAGCCTGTGCCATTGTCGATCGCCGGCGCTCTCGCCTCAGCCCGCCAGAGCGCCAACCGATTCCCGCTCCACCAGCGGGCATTCGAGCTTGGTGATGGGATAGCGGCCACGACCGGGAGCAGCGGGGACTTCGAGTTGCTCGATCGCCCATTGTCCCATCGCCATATGCGGCAGGATCGACGTCGTCAGCGGCGGGAACAGATGCCGCGCGATCTCCTCGTCGTCATAACCGATCACCGAAATATCCCGGGGAATGTGCAGCCCGGCCTCCTTCAGCGCCTCGTAGCAGCCGATTGCGGTGCGGTCGTTCTGGCAGAAGATCGCGGTCGGCCGGTCCTTCAGCGCCAAGAGCTTGACGGTCGCGGCATAGCCGGCGCTCGCCGACCAGTCGCCTTCGACGACCAGCGCCGGGTCGAACGGAATGTCGGCCGTCGCCAGCGCCCGGCGGTAGCCCTTCAGCCGGTCCTGCGCCGCCTGCATCCAGGGCTCGCCGGTGATGGTGGCGATGCGCCGGTGGCCATGGCCGATCAAGTGGCGGGTGGAGCTCTGGCCGCCGGCGATCTCGCTCGGCACCACGGAGGGGAAGGCATAGTCGGCGGTGTAGCAGTTGAGCAGGATGACCGGAATGTCGAGGCCGTAGAGATAGTCCGGCGCGACGATCTCGCGGGTGAAAATGGTCATGTAGATCAGCGCCGAAATGCCCCGCTTGGTCAGAGCCGCGATGGCACGGGGCTCCATCACCTCGTCGCCCATGGTCTGCGCCACCAAAAGCACATTGCCGGCGTTCCACGAGGCTTGCCGCGCCCCTTCAATGGCGACGACCGCCTCCGGGCTGGTCGCCAACTGGTCGACGACGAAGCCGATCACGCCATCCAGCCCGTCGAATGCGGCAACCGGGGCTCGCAAGGCAGAAAACACGGGCGGCGAATAGCCCAGCGTTCGCGCCGTCTCGATCACCCGCTCGCGGGTTTGCTGCGACAGCCTGATGCCCGGCGTGTTGTTGAGCACGAACGAAACCGTCGCCTGCGAACAGCCTGCCGCCCTTGCGATGTCGGTCATGGTAACGCGGCCCTTGGGGTTTTTCCCGGACAGCTTGCGCCGCCTGGTACCCTCAAGGACGGGATCACGCAGTGGTTCGTTCATGTCATTGGTCCCGCGAATCTCGCATTTATAGGGCGAAGCGATACTAATAGATATAATCGACTCTCTTAGGCGATTTAGTCCCCGATCCAAAACGGTTGCGACTGGGGAGGCCTCACTTGTTTGTGGGCGAGAATCCCGACCAAACTAATACTCTTTACTAATATCTAGCATCCCTATAACGTCAATCCATCATGCCCGGACGACGTCGGACCGCGCATGTTCGGAACGCAAGTCAGCCTGGTATCGGACGGTTCCCGTCAGTCGAAGCTTGCCTGCCGCTCCGGGAAATGTCAGACAAATCGGACTATTTACGAACGGCGAATGAGTCTCTAAAGTCGACGATAGCGGCTGGAATGGCGTCGTTCTTCGCTGCCGGAAACCCTTGAGGAGGAGGGCGTCCAAGCCGCGCCGGCACGTTCATCATCAGCGAAAATTACTGAGTCAAATGGGAGGTTGAATATGAAATCTGCGATACGAAATGCGTCCGTCGCCGCTGCGGCCCTGCTGCTCGGCCTTTCCGCCAGCGCAATTGCGCGGGCCGACGACAAGCCGACTCTGGCCTTCGTCGTCAACGGCGCTTCCGATTTCTGGAAGGCGGCCGAAGCCGGCGTCAAGAAGGCTCAAGGCGAACTGCCCAAATACAATCTGGAGCTCAAATATCCGGAGCAGTCCTCGGTCGCCATCCAGCAGCGCCTGATGGACGATCTGGTGACGGCCGGCGTGAAGGCGATCATGGTCTCGGCCGTCGATCCCAAGACGTCGACCGACGGGCTGAACAAGATCGCCTCGGAAACGGCGTTGTTCACCACCGACAGCGACGCACCGCAGACCAAGCGTGTCGCCTATATCGGCTCTTCCAATGTCGATGCCGGCAAGCAGGCGGCAGAGATCGCCAAGAAGGCAATGCCTGACGGCGGCAAGTGCCTCGGCTTCGTTGGCCTGCTCGGCGCCGACAATGCTAAAGAACGTATCCAGGGCATGAAGGACGGCCTCGCGGGCACCAAGATCGAATTGGTCGACGTGCGTGGCGACGACATCGATCAGGCTCGCGCCAAGAAGAACGTCGAGGACGCGCTGGTCGCCAGCCCCGACGTCACCTGCATGGTCGGCTTCTATTCCTACAACACGCCGCGCATCTATGAAGCGCTGCGCGATGCCGGCAAGCTCGGCCAGATCACCGTCGTCGGCTTCGACGACGATCCGATCACGCTGGGCGGCGTCAAGGAAGGCACCGTCGCCGCTACCGTCGTGCAGCAACCCTTCGAATGGGCCTATCAGGGCATGAAGCTGATGGCTGCCTATCTCGAGGGCGACAAGTCGGGCATTCCCGCCGATGGACTGATCATCATCCCGACCAAGATCATCGGCAAGGACGATGTTGACGCCTACGCCGCCAGCCTCAAGGCGATGTCTGGAAACTGAGCGAATTAGGTTGCGCCGGCTAAAGGTTCGCCTTGAGCCGGCGTTCTATTGACGGGCTTCGCGAGGCCCGTCAGTCTGAGACCAAACGGCTCACCGGCTGCTGTCAGGCGTGATGAATTATTCCGACCCATCCATCGTTGCATCCACGGACGCTCCGTTCCTGAGCCTCGACGGTGTGCGCAAGACCTATCCCGGCGTCGTCGCGCTGGACGGATTCTCGCTCGAGGTCAGGCCCGGCGAGGTCATCGGCCTGGTCGGCGAAAACGGCGCCGGCAAATCGACTCTGATGAAGATCCTCGGCGGCGTGACCCGGCCGGACACCGGCACCATCACCGTCGATGGCGTCGCCCATGACAGTCTGACCGTCGAGGCCAGCATCGGTTCGGGCATCGCTTTCGTCCACCAGGAACTCAACCTGTTCGAGAACCTCGACGTCGCCGCCAATATCTTCTTCGGCCGCGAACCGCTGCGCGCCGGCCCGTTCAGGCTGGTCGACCGCGCCAGGCTGCGAGCGCTGGCGGCGCCGCTGCTCAAACGCGTGGGCGCCAATTTCTCGGCCGATACGCCGGTGTCGGCGCTGTCGCTGGCCCAGCAGCAAATGGTCGAGATCGCCAAGGCGCTGTCGATCAAGGCGCGGCTGGTCATCCTCGACGAACCGACATCGAGCCTGCCGATCGCCGAAACCGACAAGCTGCTCGGTGTCATCAAGGCGCTGAAGGCAGACGGCATCAGCGTCATTTTCATCTCGCACCGCCTGCACGAGGTCGAGCGCGTCGCCGACCGCGTCGTCGTGCTCAGGGACGGCATGCTCGCCGGAACCTTGCCGAAGAGCGCCATCAATCACGACCAGATGGTCAAGCTGATGATCGGCCGCATGCTGAAGGAGCGCGAGAAGGCCGCGGAATCGGCGCGCCCGCCGGGCTCTGTCGCGCTGTCGGTCAAGGCCATTCGCACCGCTGCCTATCCCGACCGGCCCGTCGACCTCGACGTCAGGCATGGCGAGATCCTCGGCCTCGCCGGTCTCGTCGGCTCCGGCCGGACGGAGCTGGCGCGCGTCCTGTTCGGCATCGACAAGAGCTTTGGCGGCTCGTTCCAGCTTGAGGGAAAAGATCTGGTTCTTGGTTCGGCCGCGGACGCAGTGGCCAACGGTATTTTCCTCGTCCCCGAGGATCGCAAGCTGACCGGCATCCTGCTCGACCTGTCGATCGCCCAGAACATCTCGCTGCCCAATCTGCCGGCGCATTCGCGGCGCTCGCTGGTCTTGGCCGGCGCGGAATCCGCCACCGCCGAGAAGCAGAAGACCAATCTCGGCATCAGGGCGCCCTCCGTCCAGACGCGAACCGGCACGCTGTCGGGCGGCAACCAGCAAAAGGTCGTGCTGGCCAAATGGCTGGCGATGAAGCCGAAGGTGATGATCCTCGACGAGCCGACGCGCGGCATCGACATCGGCGCCAAGGCCGAGATCTACGGGCTGATGCGGGCGTTGGCCGATGCCGGCGTCGCCGTGCTGATGATCTCCAGCGACATGGAGGAGGTGATCGGCGTTTCCGACCGCATTGCCGTCATGCATGAAGGCCAGATCTCCGGCATTCTCGACAAGGACCGGTTCAGCCAGGAAAACGTGCTGCTGCTGGCGGTCGGCACGCAGCCGAAGTAGTTCGCAGGCACTGGGAGAAGACGATGAGCAAGAAAGATCTCGGCCTGCTGATCCTGATCCTGGTGGTCGGCGCGGTGGTGGCAATCATCAACCCACGCTTCCTGCTGCCGATCAATCTCGCCAACACCTCGAACCTGATCGGGCTGTTCGGCATCCTGTCGATCGGCCAGGCCTTCGTCATCATCACCGGCGGCATCGAATTGTCGGTCGGCTCGGTGGTTGCGCTGCTCGGCGTGCTGTTCATCGACTTCATCGCCACGCGCGGCATGGCGTGGCCGGTCGCCCTGCCGCTGATCCTGGTGCTCGGCGGCATCATCGGGCTGGCGCATGGCTGGCTGATCACACGGCTCAAATTGCAGCCTTTCGTGGTCACCTTGTGCGGCCTGTTGATCTATCGCGGCGTGGCGCGCTTCTACACCGCCGACGGCACCGCCGGCTTTGCCTTCGGACAGAACTTCCCGGAACTCGAGTTCCTGACGGCGGGGCGGTCCTGGGGCGTGCCGAACAGCTTCATCGCGCTGATCGTCATCGCCGTCGTCATGTGGGTGGTGCTGCACCGGTCGGTGTTCGGGCGCTATCTCTATGCCATCGGCAAGAACGAGGAAGCGGCAAAATATTCCGGCATCCGCACCGGCCGCATCGTCATGGCCGCCTATGTCATCTGCGGCGTGCTGACGGCGCTGTCAGCTATCTATTTCGCCATGTACACACGCTCGATCTCGCCAGCGAGCCACGGCCAGTTCTACGAGCTCTATGCCATCGCGGCCGCGGTGCTCGGCGGCTTCTCGCTGCGTGGCGGCGAAGGCTCGCTGATCGGCGTCCTGCTCGGCACCGTGCTGCTGCAGGAGCTGCAGAACCTCGTCAACCTGCTCGGCATCCCGTCCTCGCTCAACTTCGCCGTCATGGGCGGGGTGATCCTCATCGGCGTGCTGGTCGACCAGCAATGGGGCGTGTTCAGGGCGCGGCGGCGGATGCTGGAAGCCACACGCAAGGGCGTGGCGGGTGCTGCCGCTGAGTGACGCAAAAATAGCTGGATGAAATACGCCGACTGCCATGGCAGGTGGCGTGAAAGAGTCAGCCGGAGCTTCGCGACAGCAGTTCAGGTCGGTCTCTATTTGGAACGAAACCCGTATCTGAGCGTTTATTTAAGCTTTGCTACGCGGAGGCGTTCCATGCCCACGAATCCAGTTAGTACCGCCAAAGTAGGAACTCACCCCCTCCACCCGATGTTGATAACTTTTCCTGTCGCGTTTCTTGTCGGTGCGTTTGTCACCGACCTGGTTTTCTGGGGGACTGCCGATGCCTTCTGGGCACGGGCATCGATGTGGCTGATCGGGGCAGCCATAGTAATGGCCCTTCTCGCTGCGACAGCCGGTTTTATCGACTTCCTTAACGAGCCGCGCATTCGCGCCTTGTCCGACGCCTGGTACCACATGCTGGGCAACTTGACCGCGGTCGTTGTGGCACTGATCAATTTCTACCTTCGCTATGCGCAAGGCGCCGAAGCCGCGGTCCGCCCATGGGGTGCGCTCTTGTCGTTCATAGTGGTCTGTATACTGCTGTTCACCGGCTGGAAGGGCTGGGAGATGGTGTATCGGCACCACGTTGCAGTTCTGGATACACCAGCGGATGCGCCAGCGAAGCCTTCGACAACCACTGCCACCGATACTCGTCACGCTGGTCGGGACCGGCACGCCGCATGAGGCCATAATCCCGAAAAGTGGATACCGGTTTCCAAAAAGATATCGGGTAGACAAGTAGCGCCCATACCGAATGCATCGGATGGGCGCTACTTTAGATAAGGCCCGACATGTCGGAGAAGGCCACGGCCTTGCGCAGCACCTCGGCGAAGCGCTCGCCGGCGGCTTCACGAGGGCCGCTATTGTCGATCGAGGTGACACCCGGTCCGGACAGCGCCACATTGGCACTGCGCGCCAGCCGTGCCAGCACTTCGCCGCGCGACTCGCGACCGCGCAATGCCAGCCGCTCGGCCAGGATCTCCGGTGTAGCCGTGATCTCGACGATAGCCAGATTGGCGTAGCGCTCCCGCAGCGCCGGGATGATCGCGCGCGAGACGTTGGCGATCGCGACACGGCCGTTGGAGACTGACCAGTCGACTTCGGCCGGGATGCCGTAGCGCAGGCCATGCGCCTCCCAGGAAATGGCGAAGGCGCCATCCGCTTCGGCCTCGACGAAGGCAGCATCGGCTAGCGTATCGTGATCCTCGGTGGCCGCATCGCTCGGCCGGGTGATCACCCGGCGCACGAACTCCAGCCGGCTCTCGTCGGCAAACACGGCGCGCGCATAGCCGATCACCGTGTCCTTGCCGGCACCGCTCGGCCCGACGACGGCGACGAAGACACCGTCGCGGATCGGAAATCCCGCAGAGGACAATTCACGCTCGACCGATGCCGACACCATCATGCGACTCGGCGTCCCTGCCGCCAGACCGTGCGGACGACCGGGACATGGTCGTCGACGCGCACGCGAACCAGATCGGCGCGCCGGCCGGGCTCGATGACACCGCGATCGCTGAGGCCGACCGCCTCGGCCGGGTTCTTCGAGACCATCGCCACCGCCTGTGGCAAGGAAATGCCCTCGACCACGTCGCCGAGGAAGAAGGCTGACTGGATCAGACTGAAGGGAATGTAGTCCGACGACAGGATATCGAGCAGGCCATCGCCGGCCAGCGTGCGGGCCGAGACATTGCCCGAATGCGACGCGCCGCGCATGACGTTCGGCGCGCCCATCAATACCCCGAGCCCTGCCTCTTTTGAAGCCCGCGCCGCCTCCTCAGTGGTCGGGAACTCGGCGACGCGCACACCTTGCTCGATCGCTTCGTCGACATGGCCGACGGTTGCGTCGTCATGGCTGGCGAGCACGATGCCGCGCTCTTGGCAGGCAGCGGCGATGAAGCTGCGGTTCGGGCTCGAATTCCTCGCCGATTCCGCCATCCGCTTTTCGCAGAATTTCTGGAAATCGCGATCGGTCAGCTTCAGCTTGCGCTGGTAGTAATAGGCGTAGGTTTCCAAATTGACGAACTGGCGCTGTCCGGGCGCATGGTCCATCAGCGACGCCAGCCTGACCCGCTCGTCGCCGTCGAAATTGGCGAAGGCCGTGAGGCAGTCCGGCGCCGAAACCTCGCAACGCAGATGGAGGAAATGGTCGGCCCTGAGCCGGTCCTGCTGCACGCTGTCCTCGATCGCGTCGGCCAGCTTGCGTATGTCGGCGGCCGTCAGGTCGGCATCCTCGTCCATGCCGACGCGCAAGGCGTCGAGCACGGTGGTGATGCCGGCGGTCGCCACCTGGGCGTCATGGGCGAGCACAGCTGCGATCGGGTTCCAGCGCACTTTCGGCCGCGGCGCGTAATGGCCTTCGAGATGGTCGGTGTGGAGCTCGACCAGGCCAGGGATGATGAAGTCGCCGCCCATGTCCTCGCCGCTGCGGCCGGGTCCGGCATCGATGGCGGCGATCATGCCGTCGCGCAGCACGATCGACCCTTCGACGATCTGGTCGGCGAGCACGATCCGGGCGTTGTCAAGAACAGTCTCGGCGGTCATTTCAAGCAGTCCTTGCAGGATTTTGCAGCCAACTGGAACCAATTGGCGTCGTACAAATGCGGTTAGAACAAATAGTCATTTACGCAGTTCTTCTGATCAGGCAGTTCTTCTGGCCGGGCGGCGCCCGAGCGCGTGATGGGACAGCACCATGAACGGCGCACCCGGTTCAGTTTCCACAAACAGCGTCAGCGCGTCCACCGCCACCGGCCGTTGCAGCACGTCCGCAAACAGGCTGTCGATTGCTAGCCGAAGACGAGGGCTTTCCTGTGACGACACCCGGCCGGACAGCGTCATATGGAAGCGAAACGTCTCGAAGACATAGGGATAGCCCCACTGGCACAGATTGCGGAACTCGTCGGGCTTCAGCGAATCGGGGCTGCGCCGTTCGATCTCGGCTTCCGTCAACGGCGCGCGGAAGCGGTCGAAGTCGCGCACCACGTCGTCGGCGAAGCGGTTGAGCGCCGGCAGCGGTGCTTCCGGCAACAGCGCGAAGAAGCCGTCGATCTGGCTGACGACGAGGCGCGGGATCGTAACCACCGGCGTCGCCTCGGCAAAATCGTCGAGTGCTGCACGAAGCGACGTTTCCGTCTCGTTGGAGGCCAGTCGGAAGGGCGCCTTCAGTGTCGCATGAAAGCCATAGCGGCGCGCCGAGGCGGTATGGAAGGCAACTTCTGCCGCCGACAACTCGCCCGCAGCCTCGACCGGCTTTGTAGCGGCACCGAATGGATCGCGGCCGAGCCAGTCGGCAGCGATCCGTGCCAGCGGTTCGTCCTGTCGGGGGGTGAAATAGATCGCGTAGCGCATCGAAAGTCCTCGTCAGCCCCGCTGCCATAGGTGATTTCCATGACGAATTGACGAAGCTTTGCGGCGTTTTCGGTAACAAAACCACACAGCCGGGTCGTTAGCCGACGATTTTTCGCTTGGACCAGCGGTTGGGGCGAAGGGGAAGTGGTTAGGCCTTCATCAGCCATTCGTGCTCGGGCGCGTTGTGGAATTTCCACGTCCGCTTCGGTCCGGCCATGACGTTGAGATAATAGAGATCATAGCCGTGGCAGGCTGCGCAGGGGTGATAACCCTTGGGGACCAGCACGACGTCGCCGTCCTCGATCGCCATCGCCTCGTCGAGCGAACGAGCACCGTTCTCGTCGGCATCGGTGTAGACGCGCTGGAAAGCAAAGCCCTGTGGCGGGTTGAGACGGTGGTAATAGGTCTCCTCGAGATAAGATTCAGCCGGCAGATTGTCCTGGTCGTGCTTGTGCGGCGGATAGCTCGATGTGTGGCCGCCGGGTGTGATGACCTCCACCACCAGCAAGGAATCGGCCGGCTTGCCCTCCGGCAGGATGTTGGTGACATAGCGCGTGTTGGTGCCTTTGCCGCGAACCTCCTGGCCGAGATCGTCGGGCGCGATGACACGGACCGGCAGACCGCCGCCCAGTCCTGGCGCCGAACAGACGGCAAGTTCGAGATCGGTATCGGCGCTCACCGACCACTCCGACCCCTGCGGCACATAGACCGACCAAGGCTTGCCTTCGAACGGCGACATGCGTTCGCCCAGCAAGCCGAGATCCTTGCCGCCGGCCTTGGCCTTGCCCTTGCCGGTGACGAACACCAGGCAGACCTCACGATCCGCGGTTTGCCCGGAAGCGCTCTCGCCGGGCCTGAGCCGATGCAGATCGAAGCCGACATAGGTCCAGCCGGCGTTTTGCGGCGTCACATGAGCGACGCGGCCGTGGCCCTTATTGGCTTTGACGAGCAGCTTCGACATGGTCATTCCTTCGGTTCGGCGTCCGCCGATGACTTGTCCTCGTCAGCCGGCTTGTAGAGATAGAAGAATTGCCAGACGGCATAGCCGGCGAAGCCGAGCGCGATCACGCCCCAGAACGGCGTGCCGGTGGCGAATTCGATCACCGACCAGACCAGGCAGACCGCGACAACGGCAACGCGCCGCCACAGCGGCCGGAAAAACGGGTGCTCGGAGTCTTTCATCGGATCACCCCCGGCATCGGATCAGCCCTTCCTCGCGAGCCTCAAGCATTGGGAAAGCCCTGTGTCTCCACCGTATAGCCGGCCGCTGTCATCACCCGCATCAATTCCTTGTAGCCGACCTGCGCCATCTTGAGCGGCGGGTTCTTCTTCGGATCCTGCTCGGCCTCGACCACGAACCAGCCTTCATAGCCATGGTCGGCGAGCCTCTGGACGATGGCGCCAAAATCCAGCGAGCCATCTCCCGGCACGGTGAAGGCGCCAAGTGCCACCGCGTCGAGGAAGGATTGCGTGTTGCGATCCAGCTTTTGGATCACCTCCATGCGTACGTCCTTCACATGCACGTGGTTGATGCGCGGGTGGTGGTTATCAATAGCGCGCAGCACATCGCCGCCGGCAAAGGCCAGGTGACCCGCGTCGAGCAGCAATGGAATGCCTTCTCCCGAATAGCGCATGAAGGCATCTAGCTCTGGCTCGGTCTCAACTACTGCCGCCATATGATGATGGTAGGAGAGCGGCATGCCTTGCTCTGCACACCATTCGCCGAACTGCGTGAGCCGCCGGGCGTAGGCTTTCATTTCCTCGTCCGAAAGCCTGGGCTTGCTGGCGAGCGGCTTCGAGCGGTCGCCCTGGATGGAGCGGCCGACTTCACCATAGACGATGCATGGCGCGTTCACCGCCTTGAACAGGTCGATCATCGGCTGGATACGATCCTTGTTCTTCGCCATGTCTTCGTCGACCAGCGTCCCCGAGAACCAGCCGCCGCAAAGCGTCACGTCGGCCTCTTTCAGGATCGGCAGCATGATTTGCGGATCGTTGGGAAAGCGGCGGCCCATTTCCATTCCGGTAAAGCCAGCCGAGCGCGACTGGCGCAGGCACTCCTCCAGCGACACATCATCGCTGAGTTCGGCAAGATCGTCGTTCCACCATGCAATGGGGGACATGCCCAGTTTGGCTTTCAAGTCGTCACTCCAGTTTCAGACATTCGAGGCGCGTTCGCGGATGGCTAAAGAACCCGCCCGCTCAGCGCTTCCTCATATTTCTTGCGCGCCGCATTCACTTGCGGCCGTGCCGAGACTTCCGGCACTGCGACATCCCACCAGCTTCCACCAGCCTCGGTCGAAACCAGCGGGTCGGTGTCGATAACCAGTACCGTCGTTCGCGTGTTCTTCCTCGCTTGCGCCAGCGCCGTTTCCAGCCCGGCGATCGATGGCACTTTTTCGGCAATCGCACCCATGCTCGCAGCATGCGCGGCGAAGTCGATCTCGGGCAAGGTTTCGTGACGGGTGTCCTTCAGCAGATTGTTGAAGTTGGCGCCGCCGGTCGCCATCTGCAACCGGTTGATGCAGCCATAGCCGCGGTTGTCGAGCAGCACGATGGTCAGCTTGAGGCCGAGCATCACCGAGGTCGCGATCTCGGAATTGAGCATCAGGTAAGAACCGTCGCCGATCATGACCACGACGTCTTCGTCCGGCTTGGCCATCTTGACGCCAAGCCCGCCGGCGATTTCATAGCCCATTGTCGAGAAGCCGTATTCTGCGTGGTAGGAGCCGGGCGCGCCCGCCTGCCATAGCTTGTGCAATTCGCCGGGCAAGCCGCCGGCCGCATGAAGCAGTACCACGCCGGAGCCCATGGCGCGCTGTACTGCGCCGATCACTTGCGCGTCGGACGGATAGGCGGCATTGGTCGACGCCGTCACCTTGTCGGCATCCGCTTGCCAGTTCTTCTTGCCCGCGATCGCATTGTCGGTCCAGCCTGAAGGGGCTTTCCAGCCTTTCAGCGCCGCAGCGAGTTCGGCGAGCCCTTCCGCCGCATCGGCGACCAGCGGCAGCGCCTGGTGCTTTCCGGCGTCAAAAGGCTGCACGTTGAGCCCGATGATGGTCCTGCCGGCATGCTTGAACAATGCCCAGGAGCCGGTGGTGAAATCCTGCAGTCTGGTGCCGACGGCAAGCACGACGTCGGCCTCTTCGGCCAGCCTGTTGGCCGCCGAAGTGCCGGTAACGCCGACCGCGCCCATGTTCAACGGATGATCGTCCGGGAGCGAGGATTTGCCGCCTTGCGTCTCACAAACTGGAATGCCGGCGCCTTGCACCAGTTTTGCCAGATCCTCGGACGCCTGCGAATAGAGTACGCCGCCGCCCGCGATCACCAGCGGCTTTTTCGCCGCTTTGAGTACCGCGACTGCGGCCGCCAGTTCGTTGCGGTCCGGCCGCTGCCGTCGCGGCGTCCAGACCCGTTCGGCAAAGAAGCTCTCCGGATAATCATAAGCCTCGGCCTGCACGTCCTGGCACAGCGCCAGCGTCACCGGGCCGCATTCGGCGGGATCGGTCAGCACCTGCATGGCGCGATTGAGCGCCGGCATGATCTGCTCCGGCCGCGTGATGCGGTCGAAATAGCGCGACACCGGGCGGAGGCAGTCATTGACCGTCGCCGTGCCGTCGGAAAAATCCTCGGCCTGCTGCAGGACGGGATCGGGAATGCGATTGGCGAAGACGTCGCCGGGCAGAAACAGGACAGGCAACCTGTTTACATGCGCAAGTGCCGCAGCGGTCACCATGTTGAGCGCGCCGGGGCCGATCGAACTGGTCGCGGCCATGAAGCGACGGCGGAAATTGGCCTTGGCGTAGGCGATCGCCGCATGCGCCATTGCCTGCTCGTTATGGGCACGGAAGGTCGGCAGTTCGTCGCGAACCTGGTAGAGCGCCTCGCCGACGCCGGCGACATTGCCGTGGCCGAAGATCGCCCAGACTCCGCCGAAGATCGGCACTTTCTTGCCGTGCATCTCGGTCATCTGTCGGGCAAGAAAGCGGGTCAGCGCCTGCGCCATCGTCAGGCGGATTGTCTTGGTCATGTCGGTTCCTCCGCAGTGCTTATGTCGCGCCTTCTTATGCCGCTTTGCGACCGCGCGCGGCAAGCCATGCCTCGGTCAGTTTTTCGAAACGCGATGCCATGTCGGCCACCGCCTCCTCGTCCGACATCTTGCCGGCAAGCCATTGTTCGGCCGCGTTAATGAAGATGGTGCGGCCGACAGCGAAGCCTTTGACGATAGGCGCCTTGGCGGTGGCGGCGAAGGCCGCTTCCAGCTCGTCCTGCGGCGCTTCCAGGCCAAGCAGCACAATTCCACGGCACCACGGATCGTGCTTCAGGATCACCGCTTCGATCTTTGCCCATGCGCCGGCCGAAGCCTGCGGCTCGAGCTTCCACCAGTCGGGCTTGATGCCCAGCGCATAGAGTTCCTCCAGCGCCCGCGGGATCGTCATGTCGTCGAGCTTGCCGTGCTTGCCGGCGATGATCTCGATGAGAAGTTCTCTACCCACTTTCCGCGCGGCCTCGAACAAAGCGCGCAGTTTCTGCTGCTGTTCGCTCTTCAGCGCCGCGGGATCGTCGGGATGATAGAAGCACAGGCACTTGATGCAGTGGTCGACCGGCCATTCGGTCAGTTGCGAACCTATGTCTTGCGAGAACTCGAAGCGAAGCGGCCGCGAACCCGGCAACTCGACCGGCCGGCCGAGCCAGGCGAAGGAATGGTGGGCGAATTCGAACATCGCCTCGCGTCCGTATTTTTCGTCGAGCAGCATGCCGTAGCCGGCGCGGCCAGCCGCAACCTTGGCCGCAGCCTTGACCGTCAGCACCTTGAAAGCTGGGATTCGCGACGGATCGGCGCCGGCTTTTGCCGCGACATCCTCCAGCTGGACGCGGTGGTCGCAGGCGAACGCCATCAGCGAGGGGATGTCGCGCCGGCGCGTGGTCGCCCAATGGATGTGATTGATCGCCTCGTCCTTGCGCAGCGCCAGATGCTTGCTGCCGTTTTTCAGGAAGAACTGCAATTCCTCGAAAGTCGGGTATTCCGGTGCGCAGAGCAGCCGCGACACGGCAAAGGCGCCGCAGGCATTGGCCCAGGTCGCCGCCGTCGCCAAGCCTTCCTCGCCGAGCCAGCCGCGCAGGAAGCCCGACATGAAGGCATCGCCGGCGCCGAGCACATTGTAGACCTCGATTGGAAATCCCTTGCCGACGATAGCGTCCTCGAGGTCGTCGCTGATCGGCCCGTCATAGACGATGCAGCCCATGGCGCCGCGTTTCAGCACGATGGTTGCCGCCGACAGCGAGCGGATGGTTTTCAGCGCGCTCAGGCAATCGTCTGCGCCCGAGGCGATCATGATTTCCTCTTCGGTGCCGACGATGAGATCGCAATCGGGCAGCACCGTCTTCAACTGCGCCGAGACGCGGTCGGATTTCACATAGCGCTCGAAGCCTTCGGCGTGGCCGGCGAGACCCCAGAGGTTGGGGCGGTAGTCGATGTCGAACACCACCTTGCCGCCCTTGGCTTTCATGACACGGATCGCCTTGCGCTGGGCGGCGTCGCTGTTGGGCCGTGAAAAATGCGTGCCGGTGACGACGACCGCGCGTGCCGAAGCGATAAACGCCTCATCGATATCGTCTTTCGAAAGCGCCATGTCGGCGCAATCGCTGCGATAGAAGATCATCGGCGAGACGCCTTCATCCTCGACCGACAGCAGCACCAGGGCGGTCAGCCGCTCCGGATCGGTCTTGAGGCCTTGGACCGAAACGCCCTCGCGGGTCAGCTGCTCGCGGATGAAGCGGCCCATCTGCTCATTGCCGACGCGGGTGAGCAGCGCCGAGCGCAGGCCGAGCCTGGCAGTACCGACCGCGATATTGGCCGGACAGCCGCCGACCGACTTGGCAAAGGAAGTAATGTCCTCGAGGCGCGAGCCGATCTGCTGACCATAGAGATCGACGGAAGCGCGGCCGATTGTGATGATGTCGAGCGGCGCATGTCTCGCTTCCACGGCTTCGCCCATTCGAACCTCCCATCGGCTTTGTTGTCTTGGGTAACACGCGCGAGCGGCAGCGTGGCGCCGGCAATATGAAATAATAATTCCAATCCATAGTCAATATGGAACGAGCATTCCCAAGGCTGAAAAGTGCTGTGCAAGGCTCGCGCGTTCAGAAACTTTGAAGTCAGACGAACGTCAAGTGTCTACCACTGAAACCAGCTGATTTACCAAGGAAGCGGGCCATCATCGTTGAAGAACCCGGCGGTCGGGCCATCGGCGTCCAGGGTCGCCAGGTGAATGACGATCTCGGCCGCCTGCTGCACCGTGCGGTGACCTCTATACTCGTTGAGATCGGTGGCGGTATAGCCGGGCGCCGCGGCGTTGACCTTGATGTCTTGCGGCGCGAGCTCCCTGGCGAAGGCCACGGTGATGGCGTTCAAGGCCGTCTTGGAGCTGCCGTAGCCCATCATGTTAACGGCGTGGTTCGCAGTGGCGGGATCGAGCGCCCGGCCGATGGACCCGGTGGAGCTGCTCACCATCACGATCCGGGCAGCAGGTGCTGCTAGCAGCAGCGGCAGGAATGCCTGGGTCACGCGGATCGGGCCGAAGACATTGACGTCGTAGGTGGCCTGGATGTCGGCGATCCGCTGCTGGCTCGGCGGCAGGTCGTAATTGATGGCGACGCCGGCGTTGTTCACCAGCACGTCGAGGCAGGGGCTGGCCTGCCTGAATGCCTCGGCTGCCGCCTTCACACTGTCATCCCGCGTGACGTCCAGCTCAAGCCACTCCACGTCGAGGCCTTCGGCGCGCAATGCCTGCGCCGCCGCCATGCCGCGTTCGGCGCTCCTGGCGCCGAGCCAGACCTTGAAGCCCATGGTCGCCAGTCGCCGGGCGATTTCACGGCCTATACCCTTGTTGGCGCCGGTCACCAGCGCGCTTTTCGATGTTCTCATAATCGGTGTCTCCATTTTTCTTGTGGAAGACCCACAAATGGTGCGAGGCAGCAGGGGTTGCGCGCCGGAAATTCTCCGGCTCTTGCCTAATCCTCTCACGCTGTTGCGCCGCCGGTGCGAATGCGCGATGCTGGCGCAATGAGCGAAGCGCTGCAGGAGTTGATCGAGATCGCCAGCCGCCATGCGCGCGGGCGACGAACAAGAACGGCGGTTCCCCGCGTTTCGATCGGCCGCAGCGAAGTCGCCACGCCGCCATTGTCAGGGGTGTGGGGGTCGGGGATCTTATTCGTACTGCAGGGCGCGAAGACGGTTCTGATCGGCGACCGGGCTCTTCGTTACAATCCGGCCAGCTATTTCATCTATACTGTCGAGACGCCCACCATCAGCCAGATAATCGAAGCGAGCGCGGCGCGTCCTTACCTGGCCATTGGCTTGACCCTTGACCTGCAGGCCGTCGCCGCGCTCCTCGTCGAGCACGCGCCGGCCCTCAGTGGCGACAGTTTCTCCACCTCTCCCGCTGATGACGATCTGCTCGACGCGTTGCGTCGAATGATGCGGCTGCTTGACCGGCCAGCGGAGATTCCCGTGCTCGCGACCATGATCGAGCGAGAGATGGTGTTTCGGCTCCTGCAAGGCCCCCAAGGCGGAAAGCTTCGTGAACTTGCGCGCGCCGATGGCCATCTGTCCCGGATTGGCCGGGCGATCGCCTGGATCCGTTCGCATCCCCATCAGCCGGTCCGGGTCGGCGATCTGGCCGAGATTGCCCGTATGAGCAGTGCTGCGTTTTATCGTCACTTCAAGGCGGCGACGGCCATGAGCCCAATCCAGTATCAAAAGCAAATCCGCTTGCTGGAAGCCCGCCATCTGCTGATTGCCCAGCCGGGCAACGTCGCACGTGTCGCCTTCGCCGTCGGCTATGAGAGTGCTTCCCAGTTCAGCCGGGAGTATGCCCGCCAGTTCGGGTCGCCGCCTGCCCGCGACGCAGCGCGGCTTTCGGCAGAAGGCGAAACGGCAATAGAGGTGATCTAAGGCTTGCGCTTCTTGCCAGTATCGCGCCGCTTCTCGCCGACCGCGACGGTCAGCGCCATAGCCAAAGCCATCGTCGCCGACAGCGAGCGGAAGCCGGCGAAATCGGCCTCGGCGACCTCGAACCAGACCCTGGCGAATTGGGCGAGTGGCGAAAAGGAGCTGTCGGTAATCGCCACGATCGGCACGCCTTGCTCCGAAATGACGCGCGCCTCCTCGATGGTGGCCGGGGCATAGGGCGAAAAGCTGATGGCGATCACGGCGTCCCTTGGAGAGGCAAAGCCGATCATCTCTGCATTGAGGCCGGCGGCCGATTCGATCAGCTGGTTGCGGATCTTGAGCTTGCCCAATGCATAGGCGATATAGGAGGCGACCGGGTAGGAGCGCCGCTTGGCCAGCACGTAAATGGTTTCGGCCTTGGCCAACACGGTGATTGCATCTTCGAAATGGTCTTCATTCAGCGTGCGCGAAATGTCGTTGAGCGAGGTACTGGCTGCGGCAACAAAACCGTCGAAAATCGCGCGGTGGCCGGCGCCTTCCTCGGCCTTGGCGCGCAATGCCGCCAGCCTTTCATCATAGGATGAGTTGCGCTCGCGCAGGCGCTCGCGAAACACCAACTGCAGGCTGGTGAAACCATCAAAACCAAGCTGCTGGGCAAAGCGGATCAGGGTCGAAGGCTGGACACCGGCGGAAGCGGCGATGCTGGCAGCGGTGCCGAAGGCGATATCGTCTGGGTTGTCGAGCGCATAGGCGGCGATCTGGGCGATACGTTTCGGCAAGCTGTGGCGCCGCTCCAGGATCGTCGCCCGCAGCGTCTCGAAATCGCGCGGCACCCGTTCGTCCATCGTCGCTCCGCCCAGGCTCATCGTCTGGTTCCCTCTGTGCCCCATCATAGCGGGCCTGTGCAAGAACACCATAAAAAATGAGACAAGCGTTCCATCTCCAGACAAAATGGACTAATTCATCCACACAAATTTTGCACACAGGGAGGCAAGCGGATGGTCGGGGTAGGTCTTATCGGCACGGGTTTCATGGGCAAGTGCCACGCCATTGCCTGGAACGCGGTCGGCACCGTCTTTCCCGATGTGGCCAAGCCAAGGCTGGTCCATCTGGGCGAGGTCAACGAGGATCTTGCCAAACGCCGTGCCAGCGAATTCGGCTTCGCCAAGGCCTCCGGCGATTGGCGCGCCGTCGTCGACGACCCGGAAGTCGATGTCGTTTCGCTGACCACGCCGAACCAGTTCCACCCGGAAATGGCCATCGCCATCCTCGAAGCCGGCAAGCATCTGTGGTGTGAAAAACCGATGGCGCCGAGCTTCGCCGAGGCGCAAGCAATGGCCGCGGCGGCCCAAAAGTCCGGCAAGGTCGCCGCGCTCGGCTATAACTATATTCAGAACCCAGCGATCCGCCATATCGGCGCGCTGCTCGACGAGAAGATCATCGGCGAGGTCAACCATCTGCGTATCGAGATGGACGAGGACTTCATGGCCGATCCGGAGGCGCTGTTCTTCTGGAAGCACGAGGCGGCGTCCGGTTACGGCGCGCTCGACGATTTCGCCGTGCATCCGCTGTCGCTCATCGCCGTACTGTTCGGCCGCGTTGCCCGTGTCATGTGCGACATGGCCAAACCCTATGCCGACCGCCGCGTCGCCTCGGGCGGGCGCCGCGCGGTCGAGACCTACGACATCGCCAGCATCCTGATGCATCTCGAAAACGGCATCGCCGGCACGCTGCTGGTCAACCGTTCGGCCTGGGGCCGCAAAGGCCGGATCGCCATCCAGATTTTTGGCTCGAAGGGCTCGATCCTGTACGACCAGGAGCGGATGAATGAGTTCCAGCTCTATCTGACGGCCGACCGGCCGACCGAGCAAGGCTACCGCACCATCCTGGTGGCGCCGCATCATAAGCCTTATGACGCCTTCCTGCCGGCGCCCGGTCACGGCCTTGGCTTTAATGATCTCAAGATCATCGAATGCCGGGAACTGTTGACGCGGCTTGCCGGCAAGCCGGCGCGGATCATCGATTTCGACGAAGGCCTGGAGATCGAGCGCACGGTACACGCGATGGCGCGCTCGTTCGCAGAACAGCGCTGGATGGAGGTGCGGTAATAAGCCCCTTCTCCCCTTGTGGGAGAAGGTGGCCGAGCGAAGCTCGGTCGGATGAAGGGTGTTGGACGGATCGCTACAGCGAAGAAATAACCGCTTAAAATCCCTCAATATTTTACGCCAAGTTTCTTCCAGCACCCCTCATCCGGCTCGGCGCTGCCCGCCGATCCACCTTCTCCCACAAGGGTGTTTGGACTGGGGACATCGCGAACAGATGTGCGAGGACATCGCGAACAGTTTTGCGCTTTTGCGCGAGGGGGTTCGGGATGCCA
>NZ_JAMYRZ010000044.1:0-45482 GCF_040321675.1 Mesorhizobium sp. M0296 | reverse complement strand
GCTCCTTCGCTCAACTGCCTCTCCAAAGAATCCTTTCTCAGCCTAAACTCAACCCCAAAATCGCCATATGCGATTCCCCTGCCCTCAAGGGGGGAGATTGGCGACTTCTCCAGCCGCTCAGGCCGGGGCGTTGACGCGCTGTGGGCGCGTTGCCCAGTCGGCAATCGTCGCGCCAGCAACGCTCTCGCCGGCAACCATCCCGTTCGTCTGCGGCGCAAGCAGGTCGTTGCGGCGGGCGAAGGCAACGAAGGTGGCGCGCGCCGTCTCGCCGTCGATCTCTCCTTCCATTGCCGCCCGGCAGGCCTTGGCGGCGATGTCATGCGCGGCCGTCCGGCTCGTTGCCGGCCACTCAGCCAAAAGCGCATAAGCCTCAGCCGCGCTTTCTATCTTCGTCGGCGTACCGAGGCCGGTGAGGATGGTAATCGGCTTGTCGAACGAAGCACGATCCATGATACTCTCCTTTCCTGGCTCGATCGGCTCCTTTCGGAACTCAACCGCGCGGGCGCTTCGATCCGCCTGCAGGACGGCGTCGATCGGCGAATGCAATACGGCTTGCATGCCCGGCCGCGGCAGCAGCCGATGCACCTTGACCAGCGCCTCGAGCCAAGCCGCCACGCCCAGCGGCGGATGTTCGCGCCCGTAGAGCCACGCCTTTGCCTTGGCGAGCGGGTATTCCGCCTCTTCGGCGAAATCGGTTTCCGACCAACGCAGCAGGCGCAGGCATTCGCGCATCCGCGCCGCGATCATTTGCGCTCCTCCGTGCCGGCCCCCACGCGTTGAGCCGACAGAAACATCAGCGTGTAGGCCGCCTTGCGGCGGTCCCAGCCGGCCGACTCGGCCATATCCAGCAAGCCGTCGACCAAAGGCGCCAGCGCCGCCCTGCAGTCGGTTTCATAGTTGAAATCGTTTTTCGGGCGGGTCGGCGCCGCGATCTTTCCAAAACTGTCCATCATATCCATGGCAACACCTGCTCAGCATCAGTCCCGGACCGGCAAGACCGTGCCCGCTTTTGGCGGACACGGTCCATCTGCCGTTTCGAAGTCGCGCTTTGGAAGCCTGGCCTTAGAAGTCCATGCCGCCACCGCCGGGCATCGGAGGCATGGGCGTTTCCCTCTTCGGCTTCTCTGCCACCATCGCCTCGGTCGTCACCAGCAGGCCGGCGACAGAAGCGGCGCCCTGGAGAGCAGTACGCACGACCTTGGCCGGGTCGATGACGCCTTGACTGTAGAGGTCGCCGAACTCGTTGGTCTGCGCGTTCCAGCCATAGCCGAAATCGGCCGTCTCGCGCAGTTTGCCGACGATGATCGAGCCTTCCGCACCGGCGTTCTCGGCGATCTGGCGCACCGGCGCTTCGATGGCGCGACGCACGATCTCGACGCCGGTCTTCTGGTCGGGATTGTCGACGGCGACGTTGTCGAGCGCCTTCGCCGCCCTGAGCAGCGCTACGCCGCCGCCGGGCAGGATACCCTCCTCGACCGCCGCGCGTGTGGCGTGCATGGCATCGTCGACGCGATCCTTGCGCTCCTTGACCTCGACCTCGGTCAAGCCGCCGACGCGGATGACGGCGACACCGCCAGCGAGCTTGGCCAGCCGCTCCTGCAGCTTCTCGCGGTCGTAGTCGGAGGTGGTTTCCTCGATCTGGGCCTTGATCTGGCTGATGCGCGCCTGGATTTCATCCTTGCGGCCGGCACCGTCGACGATGGTGGTGTTCTCCTTCTCGATCAGCACCTTCTTGGCGCGGCCGAGCATCTCCAGCGTGACGTTCTCGAGCTTGATGCCGAGGTCTTCCGAGATCGCCGTGCCGCCGGTCAGGATGGCGATGTCTTCGAGCATGGCCTTGCGGCGGTCACCAAAGCCCGGCGCCTTGACGGCTGCAACCTTCAGGCCGCCGCGCAGCTTGTTGACGACAAGCGTCGCCAGCGCCTCGCCTTCGACGTCCTCGGCGATGATCAGTAGCGGCTTGCCGGATTGCACGGCGGCTTCGAGCACGGGAAGCATGGCCTGCAGGTTGGACAGCTTCTTCTCGTGGATCAGCACATAGGGTTCTTCGAGCTCGACGCGCATCTTATCCTGGTTGGTGATGAAATATGGCGAGAGATAGCCGCGGTCGAACTGCATGCCTTCGACCACTTCCAACTCGGTCTCGGCGGTCTTGGCTTCCTCGACAGTGATGACGCCCTCATTGCCGACCTTTTCCATCGCCTCTGCGAGGAAGCGGCCGATCTCGGCATCGCCATTGGCAGAGATGGCGCCGACCTGAGCGATTTCGTCGTTCCTGGTCACCTTGCGGGCATTGGCCTTCAGTTCGGCGATGATTGCTTCGACCGCCTTGTCGATGCCGCGCTTCAGGTCCATCGGGTTCATGCCGGCAGCAACCGCCTTGGCGCCTTCCTGGACGATCGACTGCGCCAGAATCGTCGCGGTCGTGGTGCCGTCGCCGGCGGTATCGCTGGTCTTCGAGGCGACCTCGCGCACCATCTGCGCGCCCATGTTCTCGAACTTGTCCTCAAGCTCGATCTCTTTCGCCACCGTCACGCCGTCCTTGGTGATGCGCGGCGCGCCGAACGATTTGTCCAAGACAACGTTGCGGCCCTTGGGACCGAGCGTCACCTTCACCGCATTGGCGAGGATGTCGACGCCGCGCAACATCTTCTCGCGGGCTTCGGTATGAAATTTCACATCTTTGGCAGCCATTGGAACACTCCTTCGATAGGCAGCTTTTCGTCGACTGGAATGCTTGTTCAGGCCCCGCTCAGGCAGCCTTCTTCATTTCGCCCGTGGCTTCGATCACGCCCAGCACGTCGCTCTCTTTCATGATGAGCAGATCCTCGCCATTGAGTTTGATCTCGGTGCCGGACCATTTGCCGAACAAAATGCGGTCGCCGACCTTGACGTCGAGCGGCCGCAACTGGCCGCTGTCGTCGCGCGCGCCGGGGCCGGCGGCGATGACCTCGCCCTCCTGCGGCTTCTCCTTGGCGGTGTCGGGGATGATGATGCCGCCCGCTGTCTTTTCGTCGACCTCGATGCGGCGGACCAGGATGCGGTCATGCAATGGACGAAACGCCATGTCGTTCTCCTCTCGCGACAAACAGATTTTCGAACATCCTCCTGACCGGACCGGCAATATCGGCCCGGCACGGGGTCGCGACCCCTTCATTCAGGCATCGCGCGCATACGAACTAGTCGCGCTTTTTTCAGCTTTCAAGAGGATCACGCAAAAATTTTAGCACTCGACACCTGAGAGTGCCAATACGCTGTAATTGTTCGCACATTCGCCGTTTCCGGCGCGATGACCCGGCCGGATTTCCAAATCTGCCCGTCTCCTGAGCCGCGTGCGGCGGCTGGAACCTATGTGGAAGGCGAGGCGTTTTGCAGACGGAGGTTCATTGGGAAAGGAAGGATTGCATGATCAGCAGGGACTTTCAGCTCCAGATGCAAGGGTTTGGCCTCACCACGGCGGAGATCCACTACCGCCTGCCCGATCATCGAAGCCTTCTGCAGCTCTACATCTGGCAGGAATACGATATTGCCCCCGATTTCCCGACGCTGAAGCATTTCCTCGATTTCTGGGAGCGCGAGATCGAAGGCCCGCTGCATTCGGTGCGCGTGGCTCATCATCACCTGATCCAGCCCTCCGAATGGCGGGCCGTAAACGGCATTATCACCGTCCACTGAGGAGCAAGCCGATCTGCCGCTAGACAGCGGACAAAGTCTCCGAAGCGGGGGAAAGGCAGCTGCCTCTCCCACTTGTTTTGGATCTCACAATATCGGAGGGGGTCCGGACTAGCCGGCGCGGTCGACAGGCTTGCGGGCCGATGCGAGCAATCCGCCCTTGCGCGCCGCCCGGACGAAGGCCTTGCGCGCATCACGCGCGGTACGCCAACCGTCGAGCGCGTCGCGGCAGGTCCGATAGGCGGCGCGCCAACTCCGGCCGCGTGCACGGTCCGGCCACTGCTGGCGCATGCATTCGATGGCTTCCCAACTGCTGGCGACCTTGCGCTCGCTGGATTGGAATTTCAACGTGATCGGCTCGGCAAAGCGGACGTCGTCCATCACCTCCTCCTTGTTTTCTGATCGTCTTCTTGTTTGAGCAAGCAACGTTATGCTGGCGGCACCGGCGGCCGGCCGGCGCCGCTGAAGGACATGGTTCGTCTCTCTGCGCGGTTCAAGAGCATCGCGGCGACAGCCGGTTATTCCTCCTCGTCCGGCCCTTGCAGCAGTTCGATCAGCGTCGCTACTCTTGCCGTCGGCAGCGGTCGGCCCTCGTTCACCAACGCCTCGTCGGCGGCGATCCACGCCAGGGCCTCGCGCAATTCCTGGACCGTCCCGTCCGTCGCCGCAATGTCGGCGATCACGGCTTCGTCGACCGGGCCCAGCACAGAAATGATCTCGTCGCGTGTCATGGTCAGCTCCATCTGCGAGTGCCGGGAACGGGCCCGGCAACACAAGAAATCTGGGTCTTGACCTGCTGCAGACAATAACCGGCCGGGGAAGTCAGCGTTGGCAATTGAAACCAACAGGCAATCTCCTGCCGGACATCTCCCCACTTGTGGCGAGATTGGCAGCCTCGCCGAACCGACCGAAAACCGGCCCGAAAAACCGGCAACGCGAGAGCCACCGGGTCTTGACTTGCGGCGGACAATAACCAAATCGAAGGCACCGGTCGCCGAAATGGGGCCGGCGGAACCAGGGAGCGCCAGCTCTTTGGCGTCCCTCGTATCTATGTTGCTCGATGGAGGATGTAGCTATGAGAACCGCATTCGACTTTTCCCCGCTCTATCGGTCGAGCATCGGCTTCGACCGCGTCTTCAACCTGCTGGAAAATGCGCCGCAGGCCTTCGACACCTGGCCGCCCTATGACATCGCGCGCAGCGGCGAGAACAACTACCGCGTCACTATCGCCGTAGCCGGGTTTTCCGAGGACGACCTCGAAATCACCCATGAACCCAACCTCCTGATTGTCTCCGGCCAGCACAAGGAGCCGGACAACGCAGAGTATCTGCATCATGGCCTCGCAACACGGCCCTTTACCCGCCGTTTCGAGCTTGCCGATCACGTCAAGGTCGCAGGCGCCTCGCTCGACAACGGCCTGCTCAGCATCGATCTGGTACGTGAGGTGCCCGAGGAGATGAAGCCTCGGCGCATCGCCATCGCGACCGATGTCGCCTCGCCGAAGACCGGGCCGAAGGTCGCGCAGGGCGAAGCAAACAAGCAGGCTGCCTGAATGCACCAGTCGAGAAAGGAGACTATGCAATGGCTATTCGTGATCTCATTCCCTGGGGCCGGGAGAACAATCAGACCCCCAGCCTGTTCCGTGACGCCGATCGCGATCCCTTCCTGACGCTGCATCGCGAAATGAACCGCCTGTTCGACGAGGCGTTCCGCGGCTTCGACACGAGGCTGCCGTCGCTCGGTGGCTTCTCCGCTGCCCGCGTCAGCTGGCCCAGTATCGACATCGCCGATGGCGAAAAGGAGATCCGCGTCACCGCCGAGATCCCCGGCATGGACGCGAAGGACGTCGAGCTGCTGCTCGATGACGGCGTGCTGACGCTGCGCGGCGAGAAGCGCGAAGAGACCGAGGACAAGGACAGGCAGTTCTCCGAACGCTTCTATGGCCGTTTCGAGCGGCGTATCCCGCTCGGCTACGAAGTCGACGAAGACAAGGTGAACGCCGCGTTCCGGAACGGTGTGCTCAGCGTGACGCTGCCCAAGACGGAGCGCGCCCAGGCAAAGGCCAAGCGTATCGCCATCACCGGCGGCGACGGCAAGTCCTGACGGCTCGTAGGACGACGCCCCTTCTGCCTGCCGGTTCCGGCGGGCAGAAGCGGGCAAATGTCGATGACCCGTTCTCCCGACGCTCCGGTTCCGCCTGACCAGGCGCAGCAGGCCCTGCAGTGCCTGACGACCGAGCATTTCGTGCTGCAAAACGCTCGCGCCGCGACCATTCAGGAAGCGAATCAGCGAGCCGATCTGTTCCTGACCTCGGTCTCGAGCGCAACGATTGCCTTGTCCTTCGTCGCGCAGGTCACGGAGATGGGCAGGCCGTTCGTGTTGTTCAGCCTGATCTTGCTGCCTTGCCTTTTCTTCATCGGCCTGGTCACCTTCGTTCGCGCTGTACAGGTTGCCATCGAGGACATGGTGCATGCCCGCGGCATGGCCCGGATCCGCCACTATTTCGTCGAGCTGGCGCCCGTTCTGCAAAAATACCTTGTCAATTCCACGCATGACGACCCCTCGGCGGTGCTGGTCGACAAGGGCCTCAGACCCTCGCCGCTGCAATATTTCATGACCACCGCGGGGATGGTGGGCACGATCAATGGCGCCATTGCCGGCGTCTTCACCGGCATCGTTGTTAAGTCCGCTTTCGGCGGGGGCATGTCGCCCGGCGTGATTTGCGGGCTGGCGGTCTTCGCGACATGCATTCTCATCCTGCGGCGTTACCATAGTCGCGCATGGGCGGCGGCCGAAGAAAGCTTGCCCGCACGGTTCCCGGGCGACACGGTCAAAGCGAGGACATAGCCGTCCGGCAAGTTTGCGGAAAGTGGTGGGCGCCGCCCTTGCGTCTTGCGCGCCAATTGACCATCCTCGCCAACATCACTTTGCACCGCGGCCGGGGGGTTCGCACATGCCGACGCTTTATGCGCTGAAACCGGCCTTCCAGGCCAGGCTGCGGCCGCTTGCCGACGGCCTGGCCAGGGCCGGCGTCACCGCCAACCAGATCACGCTGCTGGCCGCTGCCCTCTCGCTCGCCACCGGCCTTGTGGTGGCAGCCCTTGCCGGCCACCGCGTGGTCTTTCTGCTGATGCCGCTCGTGCTGTTTACGCGAATGGCGCTGAACGCCATCGACGGCATGCTCGCGAGGGAACATGGCCAGGCCTCGAAGCTCGGCATGTATCTCAACGAGCTCTGCGATGTTGTCTCCGATCTCGCTTTGATCCTGGCCTTTGCCGTCATTTTTCCTGCCTGGGGCGTCGTTGCATGTGCGATCGCGGCTATGATCACGGAGTTCGCCGGCGTGCTCGGCATCGCCGCGGGAACCGGGCGCAACTATGCCGGCCCGTTCGGCAAAAGCGACCGGGCGCTGGCGCTCGGCATCCTCGCCGTGCTTATCGCGTCCGGCCTGTGGGGCCCGGCGCTCACGCCGCTCGTGTTTCCGGCCATGGCTACACTCTCGCTGGCGACCGCCATCAACCGGATACGCAGCGGCCTTAACGGGAGCGGCAGCTGAATTCCGGTCTCGCCAGGGAGAACAACATGCTTCACCAACAGACGGTTGCCGCAGTGGCTTCAGCCAATATCGAGCGGGTGGCGCAGGAGCGCAGCTTCAAGAGCCATGACGGCACTGAGATCTTCTACCGCTATTGGCCGGCGCTGTCGGAAAACCGCAAGGGCGCCATCCTGCTGTTCCATCGCGGCCACGAGCATGGCGGCCGGATGGCGCATCTGGTCGACGAGCTCCAGATGCCCGACCACGCCTTCTATGCGTGGGACGCGCGCGGCAATGGCCGCTCCGCCGGCGAACGCGGCTATGCGCCGTCGTTTGCCGCGCTGGTGCGCGACATCGATTGTTTTGTGCGCGAGATCGGCAGCGACGGCTTTACCCGGCGCGACATCGCGCTGATTGCGCAATCCTTCGGCGCCGTGCTTGCCGCCGCCTGGGTGCACGATTACGCGCCCGACATTCGCGCCCTGGTGCTGGCCTCGCCGGCCTTCTCGGTCAAGCTCTACGTACCCTTCGCCAAGCAAGGCATTGCGTTGTGGCAGAAGCTGAAGGGCCGCTTCTTCGTCAATTCCTACGTCAAGGCGAAATTCCTGACGCATGACCCCGAGCGCATCGCCTCCTTCGACGCCGACCCGCTGATCACCCGGCCGATCGCCTCCAACATCCTGGTCGAGCTCTACGACCATGCCGCGCGCATCGTCGCCGACGCCCGCTCCATCACCGTGCCGACACAGCTTCTGATCTCCGGCAGCGACTGGGTGGTGCGGCATGGACCGCAGCACGAGTTTTTCGTCAATCTGGCGAGCCCGGCCAAGGAGCGGCATATTTTGCCCGGCTTCTTTCACGACACGCTGGGCGAGCGCGACCGCCACAAGGCACTCGACCTGATCAGGCCTTTCCTCGAAAGGCAGTTCACAGCGCCGGAAAAGCCGGTCGACCTGACCGAGGCCGACCGTGCCGGCTACACACGCGACGAGGCCGACCGGCTGGCCTCGCCGCTGCCGCTGCTGTCTCCCAGGGGGCTCTACTGGACAATCAGCCGCGCTTCGATCCGCATGGGCGCCTGGCTGTCGTCCGGCATGAAGACGGGGATTGCCACCGGCTTCGATTCCGGCTCGACGCTCGACTATGTCTACGAGAACGAGGCGCGCGGCATCAGCCCCATCGGCCGCATGATCGACCGCACCTTTCTCGATGCCATCGGCTGGCGCGGCATCCGCCAGCGCAAGCTGCATCTGGAAGAGCTGATCGGCAGCGCCGCCGCCTCGCTCAAGGCCGCCGGCCGGCCGGTCCATATCGTCGATATCGCCGCCGGCCATGGCCGCTATGTGCTCGATGCCGTGCAGAAATGCGCCGCGCCGCCGGCAAGCGTGCGGCTGCAGGATTTCTCCGAGCTGAACGTCTCGCTCGGCCGCAAGCTGATCGCCGAGCGCAAGCTGCCGGCGACCGTCTCGTTCCATCAAGGTGACGCCTTCGACGCCACGATGCTGGCCGGGCTCGACCCGGCGCCGGATCTCGCCATCGTCTCGGGGCTCTACGAATTGTTTTCCGACAATGCCATGATCGCCCGCTCGCTCGGTGGACTGGCCAGCGCCGTGCAGCCCGGAAGCCTGCTCGTCTACACCAACCAGCCTTGGCATCCGCAGCTCGAGATGATCGCGCGCAGCCTGACCTCGCACCGCGGCGGCCAGGCCTGGGTGATGCGCCGCCGCACGCAGGCCGAGATGGACCAGCTGGTGGCGGCCGCCGGTTTCGAGAAACTCGACCAGCGCATCGACCAGTGGGGCATCTTCACCGTTTCGGTCGCGCGGCGCGTCTGAGCATGGACTTGCCTGCCTCTGCCGTTCCTCGCGATGCCCCTGCCCTGCCGGCCTTGCCGCACGAGCCGTATCCCGGAATAGTCCTGCGCGCCGCGCTGTGGCTGTCATTTCTGGCGCCGTTCTTCTACGCCACCTACGGCTTCGCCAACTGGCTGGCGTCGCGGCGCGACGACGTCGGCAGCATCGTCTTTGGCTGGGAGCATGGCATCCCGTTCCTTGCCTGGACGATCGTGCCCTACTGGTCGATCAACCTGTTCTACGGCTTGTCGCTGCTGTTGAACAATTCGAAGAGCGGCGTCGACCGCCTCGCCGGCCGCTATCTGACGGCACAGATCGTCGCCGTCGCCTGCTTCATCCTGTTCCCGCTGACTGCCACGTTCGTGCGCCCGCAGACGAGCGGTCTGCCCGGCTTCATGTTCGCCGTACTCGGCGGCTTCGACAAACCCTTCAACCAGGCGCCGTCGCTGCACATCGCGCTGCTGGTCATCATCTGGGACCATTGGCGTCACAGATTGACCGGCATCGCCGGCGTCGCCTGGCATGTCTGGTGTTTCCTGATCGGCGCCTCGGTGCTGACGACGTGGCAGCACCATTTCATCGACATTCCGACCGGCGCGCTGCTCGGCCTTTTCGCGCTGTGGCTGTTTCCGCGCGACGGCGCCTTGCCGTTCGCCGGCTTCCGCCTGACCGCGGACCCGAAAGCGCGGCTTCTGGCGCTGTTCTATGCGCTTGGCGCAGCCTTTGCGCTGGCCGGCGCTGCTGCCGGCGCATTGGTCTCGGCGCTGTGGCTCATCCTGTTGTGGCCGGCACTGGCGCTGGCCATAGTCGCTTTCGCCTATGCCGGCGCCGGCGCCAAGGTGTTCCAGAAAACAGCCGATGGCCGCGTGTCGCTGGCCAGCCGTCTTCTGCTGTGGCCCTACCGGGTTGCCGCCAAGGTCAATGTGTGGGCATGGACGCGAAAGCTTCCGGCGCAGATCGTCATTGCCGACGGTGTTTGCCTTGGCCGTTTTCCGACCGCCGCCGAGGCCGACGCCTTCGGCACGGTGATCGACCTTGCCGGCGAATTGGAAAGGCCGCGTCGCGCCTCGATCCACTGGTTGAGCCTGCCCATGGTCGACCTTTTGCCGCCGTCTCGCGAGGCGCGTGCGCAAGCGGTGGCGGCGATCGAGACGGCGCAGAGCCAGGGCACGGTGCTGGTCTGCTGTGCGCTCGGCTTCCAACGCAGCGCCGCCGTCGTCGCCGAATGGCTGGTCGCCAGCGGCCGGGCCGCCACGCCGGATCAGGCGCGAGGCCAGCTCGCCGCCGCGGGCCGGCCTGTGCATCTTGGCATGGACGCGGCGACATGACCGCCTTTCGAGACAAGGCCGAGACGTTCGCCGCCGGGCTGATTGTGCAGGTGGCATGGCCGCTGCTGTTGATTGCTGCTGCCTCGCTGGCGGCGCCAGTCATCGGCCTGGCGGCTGCGCCGCAAACATCGTCGCTGTCCGCGGCGGCCTGGCTGATCGCCGCCGCGGGTGCCATAGCCACAATTATTCTCTCGGCCCTGCTTTTGTTCGACGCGCTGCTGTTCCGGCTGATGGCCAGCCACGCCAGCGAAGCAGGCGGCGGTGCGGCGATCGACGACGTGCTGGCGCGCATGCGGCTGAAACCCACGGCGGCCGGCGGCCGCTCGCTCGACCAGCGGATGGCCGGCACGCGCCGTCTGCTCGCCAAGCAGCGTATCGCATTTGGCCTGTTCGCGGCGGCCTCGGTCGTCGCGGCATTCTTTTGAGCCCGTCCATGACAAAGCTTCGCGTCAGCACCTATACCCTGCTGCAGACGGTGACCTCGGTCGGCCTGTCGGCACTGGCCTGGGTGGTCACCGGAGTGCGGCCGATCTGGAACGGCAGCCAGCCATCGGACCGGCAGCGTATCTACTTCGCCAACCATGCCAGCCACGGCGATTTCATCCTGCTGTCGGCCTGCCTCAGCGAGAAGGAGCGCGCCCGTACCCATGCGGTGGCGGCCGCCGATTATTGGAGCAAGACGCGGCTGCGCCGTTTCATTGCCGAGGACATGCTGTCTTCCGTGCTGATCCACCGGCAGTGGACGGATGAAACGCAGCACCCGATCTCGATCATGCTGTCGGTGCTCGACCAGGGCCATTCGCTGATCCTGTTTCCCGAAGGCACGCGCAACATGACCGACGAACCGCTGCTGCCGTTCCGCTCCGGCCTCTACAATCTGTCGATGGCGCGGCCCGATGTCGAACTCATCCCGTGCTGGATCGAGAACATGTCGCGGGTGCTGCCCAAGGGGCAATTCGTGCCGGTGCCGCTGCTTTGCCGTGTCGTCTTCGGCGCGCCGATCGCCATTCAACCGGGTGAGGAACGCCGCGCCTTTCTCGACCGCGCCCGCGAAACGCTGCTGGCGCTGAACCCCCGGCCGCAGCGAGACGATTGAGGACCAAGGCAAAATGCTGCCGATGATGCACGAAACCCTCATTCTGATTGTCGGCCTGCTGGCGGTGCTGATCAGCGCCAGCGTCGTCGCCGGCGTCTTGTCATGGCGCGCGCCAAAGCCGTTGTCGCCGACGCTGGTCAACCTCACCCAGCGCATCAATGCCTGGTGGGTGATGGTGGTGGCGATCACCGTCGCCTTTTTCTTCGGCCGCCCCGGCATGACCATCCTGTTCGCGCTGATTTCGTTCGCCGCGTTGCGCGAATTCGTGACGCTGACGCACAGCCGCCGCAGCGACCACTGGGTGCTGCTCGGCATGTTCGGCATCGTCATCCCGTTCCAGTACTGGTTGGTGTGGACCGCCTGGTACGGCCTGTTCACCATCTTCATCCCGGTCTACTGCTTCCTGCTGATGCCGGCGATCACCGCGCTGCACGGCGACACCGAACGCTTTCTCGAGCGCGTCTCGGCGCAGCAATGGGCGGTGATGATTTCGGTCTACTGCGTCAGCCACGTGCCGGCGCTGCTGACGCTCGAGGTGCCAGGCTTCGAAGGCCGCAACCTGTTGCTGATCGCTTTCCTGATCATCACCGTGCAAGGCAGCGACGTGCTGCAATATATTTTCGGCAAGCTGTTCGGCCGGCATCTCCTGGCGCCGATGGTCTCGCCGTCGAAGACCTGGGAGGGGCTGGTCGGCGGGCTGGCGGCATCGAGCCTGCTCGGCGCGCTGCTGTCGTTCCTGACGCCGTTCTCGCCGCTGCAGGCAGCCGGCGTCGCCTTCATCGCCTGCCTGATGGGCTTCCTCGGCGGGCTGGTCGCCTCCGCCATCAAGCGCGATCAAGGCGTCAAGGACTGGGGCCATCTGATCGAAGGCCATGGCGGCATGATGGACCGTGCCGACAGCCTGGTCTTCGCCGCCCCGGTCTTCTTCCATACGGTGCGCTATTTCTGGACCGTATGAAGGTTGGCGCCGTTTGCCGCGGCGGACGGTTCAGCGCGACCTTGCGAAGATAACCTGATCCGTTTCGTTATTACCACTTTCGCGAAAGCGGTAATAACCCGACCTGCCGCAGTCTTCGCCGCGCTCATTTTGCCGCGGCGAGCGGCTCTTTCTTGCGCGCCGGCGTCAGGCGGCGCATGCGGCGTTTGGCGGTGGTCTTCAGCGCCACCGGCGGAGCGCTGGACAACGCACCGAGCACCGCGCCTACCATGCCATGTGCGACGAAATCGGCGTTGATCTCGTTGGCCAATCTGGCATCTGCCTCCTGGTTGTCGCTGTCGGCTTCCGACCACAACACAATGCCCACTCGCAACCTTGGTTTGGCGCGTTTCAGCCGACGGACCAGGAACCGCCCGTGCTTGACGGAATCCCGGTTCAAAAATCCGACGACGACACTATCGACGGCGTCGAGCTCAAGGCGGCGAATGCTCCCCGGTTCCATCTCGGCGAAGCTCGCTCTCAACACCGTAGCGCCCTGGACTTCGAGCACCTGCGCCAGCATGGCGGCCGCCGCGTCGTCGAGTTCGCCGCGCCCTCCGGCGCACAGCACCGACATGCCCGTGCCATCCGGCAGTTCGGTGTACTCCTCGCCCTGAACCTCCCCCTGAACGTGCTTGTCCTCGCGTGAGCCGTTGTCCTCGGCCGCGGCCGTGTCGTCCGCTTCCGCCTCCTCCTGCGCGCTGTCGTCGAGGTTCGCCACCATCGTCAGCGCGCTGCCCGCGACCTGCTGTCTTTGTTCATCGCTCAGCACACCACGCACCCGGTCCTGCTCGCCGAGCAGAAGTGCGGGAATCGCGACCTTGTCGTAGAACTCGACCAGATATTCTTCGTCCAGCATCTCCTCGGCATGGTCCGTCGCTTCCTCGGGATCGCCGGCCAACAGCCGCTGGTAAAGCCGGGCGTGCGGTTCGAGCACGGGTTCGTTGCCGAACAGAACGTCGAGGAATTCGAACTGCGGCACATGCCGGCCGAGCACGACGAGGCAGACCGTGAGCGGCGTCGACAAAACCAGGCCCAATGGCCCCCAGAGCCAGGTCCAGAAGATCGCCGCAACGATGATGGCCAATGGCGACAGCCCGGTGCGCGAGCCGTAGAGCCAGGGTTCGATCACGTTGCCGGTGATCAGTTCGACCACGACGAAAAGCCCTGCGGTCCATAGCACGAGCGACCAGCCGGGCGCTACGGCAAGCGCCAGGAACAGAGGCAACAACGTCGCAATGACCGGGCCGATATAGGGAACGAAGCGCAGCGCCAGCGCCAGCAAGCCCCACAGCAATGGATTGGGTATGCCCAGCAGCCAAAGTCCGATGGCAATCGGGACGGCATAGACGATGTTCACGACCAGTTGCATGAGCAGATAGCGGCCGACGCGCTTGCCGGCATCCTGCAGCGCCTCGGTGGTTCGGTGCAGATCGCCGTAGCCGACGAGGCGTATGAAACGATCGCGCAGGTCCTCCCGCTCGAGCAGCATGAATATGACGACCACGACGATCAGTCCGGCCGATGCCAGCGGGCTCAGCAGCGGGCCGATCAGATTCTGGAGAACCTCGAGCGGTCGTTCGCGCGCGACGATTTCGACCGGGATCGGTTCCCGCGGAGGCTGATCGGCGGCGGGTTGTGCGGGCTCGGGTCTGTCGAGCTCCTGGCCGACGCGTTCGATCACCCGGCTCAATCTGGAAACGATGCCGCCGCCGACGCCGGTTTCCTTGAGCGACCGGACCTTGGTCAGGATATTCGCCTGGTAAAGCGGAATGTTCTGCGCCAGTTCACTGACCTGTGTGGCGACGATGAAGGAGAACAGAGCCAGCACCGTGAATGCGCCGAGCACACTGGCGATCACGGCAGGAAGACGCGGAATGCCGGCTCGCTTGAGTGCCGACACCATGGGCACGAGCGCAAAGGTAAGCAGCAGCGCGATTGCGATCGGCAGAAAGACCTCGCGCCCGAAATAGAGCGCCGCGACGGCCGTCACGACCGACGCTACGCTGGGCAACGATGTGCGTGGAAGCGCCCTGGCCGTGGAAACAATGCCCGCCCGCCGGGGCTCCGACAGGTGCGCGTCGTTTCGACGATTTGCCGCCACTTGATACCTCCGCCCCGCCGTCGCCATGATCGGGCATATTGAGCCGGCGTGCAACTTCGCAGCGTCTCACCCAGCTGGACGCCGATTGCCCTGGTCGGCAGCGCCGCAAATTCAGTCATGGTAGAATTTTTTGCATTAATGACGTCACGGGCAATCCTGTTCCATGTCTGCGCCAGAACGTGGAACTTTTGGATCAAAACACCGTTCCTTCGTAGATCGCTGATGGACAACCTCAAAGCAGCAGCTCAGGAGGAATGATCATGAACATCAAGACGCTTTGCATGGGCGCGATGGCGCTTTCGATGATGACCGGCGCAGCGCTTGCCGCCGGTGCCACTGGCACTTCGGCGCTCGACGATCCGCAGAAAATGAACCCCTTCTTCACCGACGCCGGCATGAAGACCATGAAGTCGGAAGCCGAATTCAAGGCGGCATGGATGGCCATGTCCACGAGCGACCGGGCCATGATGTTGAAGGAATGCAGCGACGCAGGCATTGCCACGATGCATGCCGACTTCTGCAAGATGGCCAACCAGCTCGGTGGCGCCAACAAGTGATCGTTGCCAATTGAAATAACGCACCAAGCGAAAGGGCGGGCAGGTCTGTCACTGTGCGACCTTCCTGTCCGCACGGTCGGGCGCTCATCTATTTGAACTCGTGCCGGAATATCCGCGTAAAAGGCCACGACTTCGATTGCCGTGGCGCCATTGGCATGGCTTGGCCGGAGCGCATGTCGCGAAGCGGCAATGCCGCTACCGCCCAGGGGGTCCCAGTCTGCTCACAATCCGGGTTTTCCGGTCGGCCGTCCGCCTGGCATTAGCGGCCGGCACGCTTGATTACCGGCACGCTGCCCCCGGCACGCTTGACCTCGCCGCCAACCGTGGGATAGGCCGGGTAATGAGCCAACCACCTCCGCATCGGAGTCCCACGAAAGACCTGCCATGACCGACGCGATCATAAGAGACGGCAATGGCACGGCGCTGCACGAGGGCGACTCCGTGACCCTGATCAAGGATCTCAAGGTCAAAGGCACGTCGGAGACGATCAAGCGCGGCACGCTGGTGAAGAATATTCGCCTCACTGGCAATCCCGGCGAGATCGAATGCAGCACCAGGCAGGTGAAGGGCCTAGTGCTGAAGACCGAGTTTTTGAAAAAGGCGTGATCGCCTCGGCACCCTTCGCTTCGCTTCCATATCAGTCGCTCTCGAATCGCTCATGTGAATCGCCCACGCGAAGAACTGGAGGAGCCGCGCCCTCCCCCTATGTTGCACTGCGTTAGATTTGTTGCATTGCAATATCGTCGCATCGGGTCGAGCCTCTGCGAGGTGGGCATTCCTTGCATGAGGTGATTGTGTCGGCATCATTTCGGCCTGACATCGAAGGGCTGCGCGCGCTGGCGGTGGCGGGTGTCATCGCCTTCCATTTTGGTCTGTCCGGCCTGCCCGGCGGCTTTGCCGGCGTCGACATCTTCTTCGTCATCTCCGGCTATCTGATTACAAAACACCTGATTACGGAAATCACCGAGACCGGGCGGCTGAACCTCTGGCGGTTCTACGCCCGGCGCGCCCGGCGCCTGTTGCCGGCGGCACTGTTCGTCATCCTCGCCACGCTGTTTGCTGGTTATTTCATCCTGTCGCCGGAGGAACAGGCGCTTTATTCGAAAGGCGCCATGTTCGCCTCCGCCTACATGATCAACCTTTGGCTGATCCGCTGGTCGTTCGACTATTTCGCCGCCGACGCCACCAACAACCCGTTCATCCACTTCTGGTCGCTCTCGGTCGAGGAACAGTTCTATTTGGCATGGCCGGCGCTGCTTCTTGCCGCCGCTTGGCTGCTGCGTCCCGGCAAGCGCGCCGCTATAATCGTCATCGGCGTCGCCGGCGCGGCCTCCTTCGCCGCCTGCGCCTGGCTGACGGAAGTGTCGCAGCCCTGGGCCTTCTATTTCTCGCCGCTCAGGGCCTGGGAATTCGCCGCCGGCGGCCTCGCGACCATGGCGCCGGCAAAGATCTGGCGCGACCGGCCGCTGCTGGCCACGCTCCAGGCATGCCTCGGTCTGGCGCTGATCGCCTGGGCCTATCTGATGCTGGACGAAGACTCGCCGTTTCCCGGGGTGAATGCGCTGGCGCCTGTTGCCGGCACCGTGCTGCTGCTGCTCAGCGGCAGCGGCGGCCGCAATCTGCCGAGCGCCGTGCTGGCGCTGCCGCCCATGCAATGGTTGGGCCGGCTGTCCTATTCGCTCTATCTCTGGCACTGGCCGGTCATCGTCTATGCGGCGATGGTGGTTCCCAGCCTGTCCATCCTGGACCGCCTTGCCTGCGCGGCGCTGACGCTGCTTCTGTCGATGTCCACCTATCATTTCATCGAGAACCCGATCCGCCGCAACGGCTGGCTGATGGCCGGAGCAGCGCGGGCGCTGGTGCCCGCCGTCGCGCTGACCGGCGCCGGCGTGGTCGCGGCCTATGGCAATGCGCGCTTTGCCGAGCACAATCTCGGCCCCGAACAGCACGTCATCGCCGACAGCGCCGCGCAGCTCTCCACCGTGCGCGCGAGCAATGGCGGCTGCGTGCTCGATTTCGAGACCGTCAAGCCAAAACCCTGCATGTTCGGCCGCAAGGATGCCCAGCGCTCGGTCGTGCTGTTCGGCGACTCGCATGCCGACCATTGGTCGACGCCGCTGATCAAGGCGGCCGAGAAGAACGACTTTCGCGTCGTCACCTTTCTCAAATCCTCCTGCCGGGCTTCGCGGGTGACGACCTGGAACTGGCGGCTGAAGCGCGACTACACCGAATGCGATCAATGGCGCGAGCAGTCGGTCAAGGACATCATCGCGCTCCATCCGCAACTGGTGGTGATCTCGGAATTCTCGATCGGCAATGTGATGAAAGAATCGCCCGAGGAGTTGAAGCACGCCGATTGGCAAGCGCAGTGGAGGACGGGCCTCACCTGGACGCTTCAAGCCTTCAGCGAGGCCGGCATCAAGGTCGCGGTCATCAGGGACGTTCCCTACAATGCAAGCTACGCCGACAAATGCGTGGCGCGGGCGCTATGGCGGGGCCCGGCGCCCGCGACATGCGACACGCCGAGGATCATGGCGGCAAACGACGACATCGCCACCATCGAGCGCGATATCGTGCGCTCGACACCGAACGCTGCTTACATCGACATGACCGACCGCTTTTGCGACCAGACCACCTGCCATGTCTTCATCGACGGCAAACTAGCCTTCCGCGACCGCCACCACTTGGCGACGCCCTTCGCCGAAACGCTGGAACCGGCAGTGGAGCGGGCGCTGTTTTCGGATGTGATGGCGGCGGCCGTAAAGTAACGGTTCCGGATCTTGTCGGATCACGACCCAGCCCTCGGCAAGCAACCATGCGGGGGTCAGCTAAGGATAAGACCCGCCAGGAAAACCGTAAGGATAAGCGACAGCGGAACTGCAAGAAGGCAGCACAGCTCGAAAGTATCGGCTCGCCAAGAAGTCATTGGGCGCTTTTCCATGTTGGCCTCCTCCCTCAACGGCCAGACCGAGACGGCAGTTCCGCTTAGATAGTGCTCATCCCCACCACTCATCATGCAATTGGCGCAACTCGTTCCGCTTCCTGGTCATCCATCGTGCACGCGCCAGATGTGTCGCCCACGCCCGGAAAGCCCTCTCCGGCTCCTGCTCCGGATCAATGTGCAGAACGATGCGGGCGACCTCACGCCAATCGGTCCCTTCAGCCGACGCGTCGAGCAGCCGGATATAAGTAAGCATGCGATCTTCGTCATAACCGGTCGGCACTGAAGACGTCGGCGCTGCGTTCGCGATATGAGAGTTTGGCTGCTTTGGCATTGCGACCTACCAGCAATGGCGCACCGTAGCAGCCTATGAAGAAGCCCGCGCCCTTTGATCGGAGGATGCGGATCGCGATTCGCCCCGACAGTTGACAAATGCGGACCTCGGGCGGGGGTTCCCCGCCCAGCTGGGCTCACGCCTCACCACGTCGTGATCGGGTCGAGGCAATCTATCTATTTTAGTGGAACCTAATTTAGTCGACGCAATTATGCGTGCGTGAGCAAGCGTGAAATCCAGACCGTCACTGAAAGCCGGCTATCGCGGGATCAGTTGGCCGATGATCCAGTGATTGCAGTCGATTTGACGGAACGGATATTACAGGCGGCCGACAACGACAGGATTGTCTGCCTCGTCGTGGCAACGGAGCAGCTGGAAACCGACCGCATCGAGAAAGCGGAGCCTAAGGAGACCAGGATTGCCGCAAGCTTCGTCCGGGATTTTGAGGTAATGCTGCTTGTTCTTTATGCGGCCTACGCCCTCGCTGTGCTGGGTGCGACCGCGTTCGTTTTGCTGGAATTGGGCCATGTTCTGTAGGCAGACGTCGGCAAAAGACGGGACTGACGCGCGATTGCCGCTGTTTGATGAGAGGAGCGGCCACGCTGCGTCGACGATCCGACCCCGGCGCAGCCAGCGGCGTTTTCGCGCCAGCAGGCGCTAAACTTCGGGCTCGTCCGTTCGTTACATCTTGCCAATCTATGGAACGAGGCTGCCCCTCGGGGGTTTTTCTATTAGAGGGACGTTAAAGAAGGAGGTAGCTATGAAGAAGCTCCTGCTTGCCTCGGTGATCGCCATCGCATCGGCGGCTTCCGTGATCGGCCCGGCGAATGCCGGCGGCAGCGTCACGATCGGCATCGGCAACGGCTATGACGACGACTATTATTATCGCCACCATCGGTATTCCGATTACGACGATGAGTACGTCCCCCGTTACCGCTATGATGTCTACGACGAGGACTACAGGCCGCGCTACCGGTACCACCACCGGCGCTGCCACACCGAAGTCATCAGGCACTGGCGTCATCACCACCGGATCATCGAAAGAATCCGTGTCTGCCGTCGTTGACGGATCGATCCGGCCGGTAGTGCCGGCCGGATCGGCGGGGCTCCTCATCTCGGCTTGCGCATCAGCATCATGCCGTAATGCACGGCCAATATGTCGAGCCCGATCTTGAGTAATTTCACCACCACGTCGCGCGGCTCGCCGGCCTGTTCGGCCAGGCTCTTGACCGTTGCGTCGGCACAGCAGACCTTTTGCACGATGCCGGCGATCTCCCAATGGACAAGCGCCCTGGTGGCCTCGGCATGGTCGCGGCCGGCGGACAGGATGTGTTCGGCGACGCCGCTGCCGGTACGGCCGCCGTCGACGCGCTCGGCCCAGGCCATCGGCTTGGCGGTTGCCTCGGACGAGTTGCGGAAATCCTGGCGGTAGCGCATGCCCGCCTCGCGCTGCTGGCGCGACAGTGAGGTGAGGCCGCTCAGCGGGTCGACGTTGCGCACCCGCACGATGCCGCCGGTCGCTGTGTGGCCGTCATTGGAGACCTCATAGAGGCGCGCTCCCTCCTGCGTCCCCTTCGCCAGCCGCTTGCGGCCGAACCGGTCGTCCTTCAGTGCGAAATCATGGCCGATCTCCTTGCGGATGCGCACCTGCTCGGCCTCGCCTTTCGGCAATCTCGGTGGCCTGGCTTTGGCCTTTTGGGCGGTTTTGGTGCTCATCGGCTCGGTCCTCCTGGGTTTTGGTCGTCGGGCTCTGGCGAACTTCCAGCCTCATTGCAGCGAGCTCAAATCGCTTCGGCCGGCAGCGTGCGCAGGAAGCGCGCAGCGTGATAGGCGCAGTAGCTTTTCGATGGGTTCGTGCGCATTCCGCAGCACAGCATGTCCAAACCTGGCCGGCTGCCGGGGGCGTCGTTTTCCGCATCCTCCTGCAGCGTCGTATCGAGCGGCGCGCGGCAGCGCTCGAACAGGCAATCGATGAAGCGCATGGCGGCGAAATGCGGCTGGCGACCGCCGGCGGCGATCGGGCGCGGTGCCGGCATTTCGAGCGGCGCGCCATCGGTCCCGGTGATCCGAGCCGGACCGGGCTGCCAGGCCGGCGGCGCCAGCCTGGCCGACAGCCTTGCCGGGCGGCAGCGTGGCTCGGCCTTCGGGGCCGACTGCGCTTGATCAGCAGTGCTTGATGGCTCAGGCGCCGAATTTCCGAGCCGGCCGCCATACCAGCCCTTGGATTTCGCAAGGCCGATGGTGCGCAAACGGGCGGTGCGGTGGACGATGCCGATGATGGCTGCACGCGAGGCCGGGCGGCCGCGCAGCGCGGTCAACCGGGTGGCGATCTTCGCGGCCGACAGTCCGCTCATCAGCCAGTTCTCGATTTGTTCCAGTTCCGAGGCGGAATAGCGGGCGGCCATGATGTTTCATTCCCTGCAAAAATGGTTGTGTGCGGCGCCGGCTTCGCCGGCCTCAGGCTCGAAAGCCGGTCAGCCTTCGCGTGGTCTGCTGCGATCGAGCTTCATCTCGGCCGCCTGCCTTTGTTGCGCCGGACACTGCCTTGCCCGTCCGCTCGTCGAAGGCGATGACCGTGCCGTCTTCGCTGCGGATGCAGGAAACCGCGGCATCCGCATTGCCGGCCGGCAGGTAATTCGTGGCCGGAGCCGTGAGGGGAACGGCTCCGGCCGTTCCGGCCGCTTGCGCTGCCGGATCCGAGGCGCGAGCCTCGGGCATCGTCCCGGCCGGGGAGGAGGACAGCCGCGACGAAGGGGACAGGGTTGGCACATGCATGGCCCCGGCGATCGGTTGCGGTACCACCTCCAGGCGAGCGCTGCCGGCGCGCTGAACGGCGGATTCAAGGACCGAAAGCTGGCGAAGCGACTTGTGCATGCCTACATAAGAGCATAACTCAAATCATAATGCAAGCGATTCTTGCATAGACTAAACCGAATCTTATGCCACAGATGGAGCCATGGCGAAAACTGCACTGTCGATCAAGGTCGGAGCGGCGATCCGCCGGGCGCGCAAGCAGCGCGGCCTGGTGATGCGTCACATTGCCGAGCACAACGACACCGACGTCGCTGCCGTCGGCAATTGGGAGACCGGGCGCAACCTGCCCAAGACCGAGAACCTTTTGAAGACCGCCGCTTTCCTGCGCGTCGACCCGGTGGCACTCGGCAAGGGCGAGGTCGTTTTCCTCGATGATGCCGGACCGGTCGCCGATGCCGAGATCGTCACCGATCCCGGCCCCCTGCCCGCCGGGCCGATGGACATCCAGCTTCTCGGCACCGCCGTCGGCGGCGACGATGGCGACTTCACCTTCAACGGCCAGCCGGCCGGCTATGTCCAGCGGCCGCCGGGGATCCGGCATCTGCGCAACGTGTTTGCGCTGCACGTGCTGAGCGATTCGATGGTGCCGCGCTACGAGCCCGGCGAGATGATCTATTGCGGCGGCCGCGAAGCGTTGCCCGGCGACCATGTGGTGATCGAGACCCTGCCCGAGGAGAACGAGCAAAACGGCAAGGCCTTCATCAAGAAGCTGGTCAAGCGCACCGCCGCCGAGCTGATCGTCGAACAGTACAACCCGCCCAAGACGCTGTCCTTCAACCGCTACGCCATCAAGAACATCTTCCGCGTCATCCCGCTCAAGGAATTGCTGGGGTATTGAGGGCTTGTTGCCTTCTCCCCTTGTTGTGGGAGAAGGTGGATCGGCGCACAGCGCCGAGCCGGACGAGGGGTGCTGGAAGGAACGCGGCGGAGGAAATGTAGAAGCGATTCTTAAGCACTTACGCCATCAAGGTAGCGATCCGTCCAACACCCCTCATCCGACCGAGCTTCGCTCGGCCACCTTCTCCCACAAGGGGAGAAGGGAAGAGCAGCACGCCCGCCCCCTCAAGCCCGCCTCGACTGCAGCTCTCGACCGTTGAGCAGGCGCGCCTCGGCGCGGGTCCGTTGCCGGTCGTCGATGAAGGCGGCCTGGATCGAGACGGCGGCGCCCGGCAGGCCGTCGGCCCGGCAGGCCTTGCAGATCAGGCGCCCCGAAAGTGCGGCCAGCGGTGTCTCCGGCATCACCCCATGCCGCTTGAGCTCGGCCGGTTTCCACCACCTGTTGCGGCCGCAATCGATGCATTCGACGGCAATCGAGACAACATCGGCGATCGTCGCTTCCCTGCCCGCTAATGCCATAGCCATCCCCATCATTGTTCCTGCTTTGTTCACATCATTATCGGTTTTCGGGGCGGAGTCGAGTCGGTTCCGCTTGCACCAACGTGAAAGTTTCACTTGTTCAATTATTTGAGTTATGCTTATATATGGTGCGGACTGGAATCGGCGCGAGCCACAGAACCGCAGCCGGCCGGCAGCAAGGGAACGACGATGGACCCAGCCCAGTTCGCCCATGCCTGCGGCTATAGCGGCGACAGCCCGGCCATGCTTCGCTTTCGCGGCCATCCGCCAGGACGGCATCCGCAAGGCACGCCAGGGTCATCGCCAGCGCAAGGCGGCGATTGACCAGATGAAGCCGAGCCGCGCTCTGTTCCTGGCGGCGATCCGCCCGGCGCAGTCGGCCGAGGAAGCGATCGAGGACGCTGCCCGCTTCGTGTCGATGTTCCGCAACATGCCGCGCTGGCGACAGGAAAGGCGCACCGCCGACTTTGCCCGCGCCAGGCAGCAACGCCTCTTCGCCCGCTTCTTCCGCCGCTACGGCCACCGCCTCTGGGCGCTCGAGGCCACCTGAAGGCGCGCGGGCCTCCCTTGCAAGTCAAAACGGATATTGCGATCGCCGACACCGCGCCGTATGTCTCCGCGCGATGAGCGAGATCGAATTCCGTCGCGCGCAGGCGCCCGACCTGCCTGCGATCGTTGCAATGCTTGCCGACGACGTGCTCGGCGCGAACCGGGAAGACCCGTCCACGCCGCTGGCGCCATCCTACCTCGATGCCTTCAGCGCAATCGATACCGATCCCAACCAGTTGCTGGTCGTGGCCGTCGAGGCCGGGCAAGTGGTCGGAACGCTGCAGCTCAGCTTCCTTCCAGGCATTTCGAGAAAAGGCGCCTGGCGCGGCCAGATCGAAGGCGTTCGCGTCGCCCGGCAATGGCGCTCCCGCGGCGTCGGCAAGCTGATGATCGAATGGGCGATTGAAACCTGCCGTTCGCGCAATTGCAGCTTCGTCCAGCTCACCACGGACAAAGGTCGACGGGAGGCGCACGCCTTTTACGAGCGCCTCGGCTTCACCGCCAGTCATCTCGGCTACAAGATGGCGCTATAGATCAGCATTTCATCGCATTCAGCGCCGACCGCTCATCTTCGCTACCCACTCTGGATGGAGCATTGACAAGCCGGCCTTTCGCCCTGCTCCATCCGCCCATGATTTACGACCGAACCTGGCTTGAGAAAACCTTTCGCGCAAAGCCCCGGCAGAAGTTCCTGTTCTTCTGGGGCCATCAGCCGTCTAAGGACGGCCGCATAACCACGTCGTGCTTCAGCCAGTGGTGGCATGCGCCCTTTACCGTCGATGGCCTGAGCTATCCGACTGCCGAACACTGGATGATGGCCGAGAAGGCACGACTGTTCGGTGATGCTCCGACGGCAACACAAATCCTCAGGGCGGCGAGTCCCAAGCAGGCAAAGCAGCTTGGCCGCCAGGTGAGCGGCTTCGATGGCACCAAATGGGATGCAGACAAATATCGCATCGTGACTGAAGGGAGCTTTCAGAAGTTCCGTCAGAACGCGGCGCTGCGCGAATATCTGTTGTCGACGCATGACCGGGTGCTGGTCGAGGCGAGCCCTGTCGACCGGGTGTGGGGCATCGGCCTAGCGGCGGATGACGAGAGGGCGGTGAACCCGCTGCTGTGGCGCGGCGAGAACCTGTTGGGATTCGCGCTGATGCAGGCCCGCGATCGGCTGCGCGGCTGAACATTGCCGTCCGCTCGTCATCTGCGGCAGCCTCCGCGCTGCTTGACAATCCACCCACAATGTTCTCTTTATGTTCTGATCACAACTCGAGACAATGCGGCGTTCGAACCGCCGCGGGCGAACGGGCCGGATGGAAGCCAACATCCTCCACGCGGATCTGGATGCCTTCTATGCCTCGGTCGAACAATTGCTCGACCCGGCCTTGCGCGGCAAGCCGATTGCCGTCGGCGGCGGGGTAGTACTTGCCGCATCCTATGAAGCCAAGGCGTTCGGCGTGCGCGGCGGCATGCCGGGACGGCGAGCGCGGGAACTCTGCCCGCAACTCATTTTCGTCGACGGCCATTTCAAGGACTATCAGCGGCTGGGCGATGCGGCCATCAAGGTGCTCGGCGATTTCACGCCGGTGGTCGAGCGGATTTCCATTGACGAGGCCTTTGCCGACGTCGCCGGCTGCACCCATCTGTTCGGCTCGCCTGCCGAGATCGCCGGCAAGATCCGCCGCCGCGTGCGGGCCGAGCTCGGGTTGCCGATCTCGGTCGGCGTAGCCCGCACCAAGCATCTGGCCAAGATCGCCTCACAGGTCGCAAAGCCCGACGGGCTGGTGGTGGTCGATCCCCGCCACGAGCTGGAGTTCCTGCACCACCTGCCAGTCGAGCTGATGTGGGGTGTCGGCCCGGTCACCAAGGAGCGGCTGGCCGGCATCGGCGTCAACACCATCGGCGAGCTGGCGAAGACCAATGGTGGGGCGCTGGAGCGCCTGCTCGGGCCGGCGGCCGGAGAAAAACTCAACGCGCTGGCATGGAACCGCGATCCGCGCAAGCTCGAGACGCAGCGCCGGGCACGCTCTGCCGGCGCCCAGTCGGCGCTCGGCCGAAAACCGGCCGACGAGGACGTCTTCGTACCCGCTTTGCTGCATCTGGCCGACAGGGTCGCCACGAGGTTGCGGGCGAAATCCCGGCCCGGCCGTACAGTGACGGTTCGCGTCCGCTTTGCCGATTTGCGCTCGGTGACGCGCTCGATCACGCTCGATCAGCCGATTTCGGCAACCGCCATGCTGGCCGAGATCGCCGAGGCGCTGGTGCGCAAGGTGCTCATCGACCATCCGCACGAAAAGACCATCTCGCTGCTGGCGATCGCCGTATCGCATCTGGAGCAGCATGCCGGCCTGCAACTGGAACTGCCGCTCGGGCTCGACGACGACCGCCGCCGCCCCGGCACCAGCAAGGGCGCGGCGCGCTGGACCGCGGACCGCGCCGTCGACAAGATCCGCGACCGCTTCGGCTGGGAGGCGGTCGGCTACGCCTCGGTCGCGCTCGGGCTACAGCGGTCGGTTCCCGACGCATTTCGGGAGCTGGCCGAGAAGGAATTGTGAGCCTCGATTACACTTTGGTTGCCAAGTCGCCGGAATGACGTTGAAGGCTGCGGACTTGTGAATTTATCTTCGGTCCAGTTGGTCGTGCACCGGTTTGGGTATCAGCCAGACAGGGTAGCACCCGCCCGCAAATGCTTCCGCACCTTCATTTCGAACGACAGGAGATCGGCATGGGACAGAACGCCGGATATTTCGCACTCATCGTTGCCGGACTGGTGACCAATGCAACGACGCTGGCCAAGCCGCTCAACCCAGACCGGGCGATTCCATCCCTGGGCGATATCAACTCGCCGCTGGCCAGCCCGCTATTCAAGCAGGTCAAGGCTGGGCCGCTGGAGATAAAGCTTGAGGAAACCACGCTTGCCGATGTCGAAAAAGCCTTCGGCGGAGCGATGCACGATGAAGGTGACGCCGGAGATTCACGCCACTGGCTTTGCTATGCCGGCCCCGACGCTGGCGGATCGCCGTCGATCTTCTGGTTCGTATCCGGCGAGATGGGTGGCTCCGACCACGGTGTCCTGTCCGTCGCCCTGCAGCCGAACCCGGAAGGCAAGGTGCCGGAAGGATGCGCCGGCGCGCCTGCCAGCCTGACAGCTATTGAACTCGATACGCCCGGCGTCGGAGCGCCGCTGAGCGACGTGGCCGCGAAATTTGGCGCCGCCAAGCCCGATCGTTACGGCCATTTCGGCTTCGCCGCCTCTTATCCTGCTTCGTCTCCCGACCAGAAGGACGCCACGGTCACGCAGACGCTCACCTACACAGCCGGGAACGGCAGGATAACCGGCGTGGCGGTGACGCAAGTCACCACCAACTAGGGTGTCCCCGCTCGGTTGGCGAATGGTTCACGTGTGAATGATCTGCCGCGCCCGAGCCAGGCGGCCTGGGTTGCTGGCCACCTCGTAATGCAGACTGGTTTGATGTGCCGCCCGGGCCCGCCCTCCTCCTGCAAATGCGACATTCGAGGCGGCCCTGGTCGTCAGACCAAAAGCGTTGCGCCGCCCCAAGCGATCAGGGCGGTGCCGGCCGCACGGCCAACCCACGGGCCGGCAGGAAACACCGGTTCGACGAGAACCCGCGAGGGTCCCGAAATGACCCAGAAGCGGGCGTTCGGCAGCGATCAGAGCAGCAACGATTTTGGCAGGACCGGAAATCGGCATGGAATGCTGCAATCATCATCATGTCCCGTCCAAGTTGTGGACAGTTCCTTCTCAAAGGCGCACTCTTAGCATGCGAAACGCGAGCTAGCGTTTCGTGCAACGCTTCACATGCTTGACTTGCGTCGGTGATTATCTGACCTACCCGGATACTTCCGGGTGGGCAGACCTCACATTGTGTCGCCTATCCGTGATCAGGCTACGGCCTAAGGCACGTTGCAGCCCGTTCCGGATCAACTGGGAGGTAAACAACATGCCTGATTTTCAGCGCAGAGAACTTCTTGTTCAAGGAAGCGCGGCTCTTGCCGCAATTGCTGCTCTCTATACCTCGCGCCGGGCTTACGCTTTTCCAACACGGCCGAACGAGGAAGTTATTCCGTGGCTGGATCAGCCGACCGAAAATCCCGATCCGGCGGGTATCCAGAAGCAGCTTGTCTGGGAGGATTTGGATAGCTGGATAACGCCAAACGACAAGTTCTTCAGCATCTCGCATTTCAACCGACCAACGATCGACGAGAAGACGTGGTCGATGGAAATCGGAGGCCTGGTCAAGAAGCCCCTGGAGCTAACGCTCGCCGACATCAGGGCGCGACCGCGGCAGGAGGTCGTTTTCACAGTGGAATGCTCGGGCAATCACGGGTTTCCCTTTTTCACCGGCGGCATCGGCAATGCTCGCTGGGCAGGGACGCCGCTCGCCCCGATCCTTGAGGAAGCCGGCGTTCTGGAGAAGGGCATCGAGGTCGTCTTTTTCGGTACCGACACAGGCGAGATCCCGATACGCGACGTCAAGATGCAGCAGAACTTCGCTCGTAGCATGTCGCTCGCCGACGCGATGAACCCCGACAATCTCCTCTGCTATGAAATGAACGGGGCCGCCTTGCCGGCGCCCAATGGCTTCCCGGTACGGCTCATCGCGCCAGGCTGGTACGGGATCGCCAACGTCAAGTGGCTAAAGCGCATCGAGGTTCGCGATACGCGGTTCATGAGCCTTCTGATGGCCCGTGACTATGTCACCATCCGGGAGGAGGACCACAACGGCGAGACCGTATGGGCCGAGACGTCAGTCGGCCGAGCGCTGATAAAGTCCGCACCTGCGAAGGTTACCCGGAAAGATTCAGATTACCGCATCGTTGGGGCAGCCTGGGGGGCGCCGATCGACCGGGTCGAAGTGCAAATCGATCAAGGGCCTTGGACACCAGCGACCATTGACCACAGTGAGGAGGCCGAACACGCTTGGAAAATATGGTCCCTGGCTTGGGCAAATCCCTCTCCTGGAGAACACACGGTGACCTCGCGCGCGGTCAGCACCACAGGACAAATTCAACCGGCGATGGACGATCCCTTGATTGCCAAGAAACACACATACTGGGAGAGCAATGGCCAGGTGACGCGCCGCGTGCGTATCGGCTAGAGGATTTTGCCGCCAAATGGAGTCATTTGGCGTCCGCATAAATGCGGCAAAACAGATAGTTAGAGCGAGTTACCGGTTCTAAGAGAACCGGAACCGCTCTAAGAACTTGCTGCCATGTGGCAATTGCGTTTGGGTCAAACAGGAGGAGGCTGCCTGATCGCCATTTCGCACCATTTCCAGCGCACTCCTCACCCCTCCACGGCCCTGATCTCCGCGTCGACCAGACACCAGGGCGCATAGCGGAAATCGCGGATCTGGATGACCTGATCGTCCCTCCATTCGACCAGCATGAAGCCGCGCACAGCGCCGTCGGCCGCCTGCGGGTCGCGGATGAGGATCGCCGGCCGGCCGTCGACCACGCCGAGCGACAATGTCCAGTCGCTGATACGGTCGTAATTGCCGAAATAGGTCGACACCTCGGCCCTGCCGCGCAGGCGGACGCGGTTGACGACGTCGAGCCGGACGTCCTCGGCGATCAGTGCCCGCACCGCGTCGAAGTCGCGCGCGTTGAACAGGTCGACATAGCGCCGCAGCCGGCGCTCGTCATCGGCGTCGAGCCTCGGCGCGAGCGCCTGTTCGGGCTGCAGCGCCAGCTGCTTGAGCTGCGCCCGCCCGCGATGCAGCGCGGCCTTGGTGGCGGCGAGCGTCGTGCCGGTCACCTCGCAGGTCTCATGCAGGCTGAGGCCGAGCACGTCGACCAGGATCACAGCGCTGCGCTGCGGCACCGAAAGCTGCATGAAGGAGCGCAGGCCGGTCTGGGCGGCGAGCCGGCTGTCGGCGCTGCCGGAGGGATCCTCGATGACGCTCATGTCGGCCTCGGTCATGCGCGACCTTTCCCGATTGCGCCGCCGCAGATGATCCTGCGCGGCATTGTGGGCGATGCGAAACAGCCATTGCTCCGGCCGTTCGACCATCGCACCGCCGTCGATCGCCTGCAGCGCCTTGATCAGCACCTCCTGGACGATGTCCTCGCCATCGATCACCGAGCCGGCCATGCGTGCGCAGTAGCGATGCAGCCTTGGCCGCAACCCGACGAGCATCGCCTCCAAAGTCGCCCTGTTCATTTTCGGCGTAGCGTCCCATTTCTGCGCGAGCGGCACGGCGGGCGCTACCCGGCTTTCTGATCCGCCAGCATACGGTAATTGCCGATGACTTTGACAGGCGATCGCAATGCCGGGGTCGAACGGCGCTCGGCGTGGTTTTCCGTAAACGCCTTGAAGGCCGCAAGCCCGGTCAGCGCCGACGAATCGCCGTCCTGGCCGACGATGTGGACGAACGAGCCGTCGTCCAGCTCGAGCGCGAGATAACGCACCGTCGGCGGTGCCGCCTCGCCCAGCGCTTCGAATACTTTTTCGACCAGCACGCGGTTATCTTCCAGGTCGGCTTGCTTCACACCGTATCGAATGAGCGCGTAGTTCATCGTCGTCTCCTGACTGGTTGGTATGAACGAAGGACGACCGGCTGCGCTGAAAAGATTCTCCTTGCCGAAGAATCTTTTCGGTTGCCCGCATCGTCTTTCCCGCGTGGGCGGCTGCGCGGCAGCCATCAAGCAGGAGAGACGATCATGCATATCCAGTTTGCCGAGCTTCCGGTGTTCGAGCAGGACCGCGCCAAGGCGTTCTACACCAGGCATCTCGCCTGCCAGGTCATGGCCGACCAGAAGATGGGTGATGGCGGCTGGCGCTGGATCGAGCTGGCATTTCCGCATGCCGTGACGAACCTGCATTTTGTCAGGCGCGCCGACGACGCACCCGGCGCGGAGCCGGTATTGGTGCTGGTCGACGAAAATGTCGGGGCAATGATCGCGGCCATGAAAGCGGGCGGCGTCGAGATCATCACCGAAGCGCATGAGGCGCCGTGGCAGCCGGGGCGCACGGTGGCGGAGTTTCGCGACAGCGAAGGCAACCGCATGGTCCTCGCCAGCCGATAAGGCACCGGAGCCCTCTGTCCGGCGGGGCGTCGTACCTAAGTCCTACCTCCGGGCGGACCATCGGCCGTACTTCCTTCGTATTATTATTTCGTGACCTCTGCGCGCCGGAACCTTCCCTTGCATCGGGCGTTCGGGCGCTGTATCGCGATGCCTCATATTTAGGCAGGCGGAGGAAATACGAATAGGGCGGGTGGCAAAACAAACATGGGCCGGGGAGGAGCATCTTACCATGTCGAACCGTAAAATCGGAATGTCCCACAGTTTGGGGCTGCGCGTCGCTGACCTCAAATCCAGAATGCAAAGTGCCCAGATTACCGAGCATGAGATCAAGACGTTTCAAAAGGTTGCCGCCATCATGGGCGGCGCCAAAGGCTCACTGCGCCTCGATGCGGACGATCTGATCGCCGCGTCTTTCCTTGTCGATCCCTTGGAAGATCTCCCGCTCTCCAGTTGAAGGCGCCGAACGCAGGTCGAAATCCTATCGGGTTTGAACCTGCGATTGCCGCCGGCGGAGCATCCGCCAGCCCAAGCCGCATGCGAGGATGACGTTGGCCAGCGCTAGACCAGAAAGCGCGGCCAACGTCCCGTGCGGGCCGAAGCGCTCCAGCAGCAATGCTCCGGCCGAGGGTGCCGCCGCCTGGGCTATCAGGCTCGGCATGGCGAGGCGGCCCATCAGTCTCGCGTAGCCGTTAGAGCCGAACAGCGCGAGCGGCAACGTCCCCCGCGCGATGGATTCCAGGCCGATGCCTGCGCCGTAGAAGCCCAGCGCCAGCGGGATGATTGGCATGCCGGCCCAGAGCGTCGAAACGCCGATCGCCACAAACGTAACCGAGGCAAACTTGGTGAAAATCGGATGGTGGTAGCGCGCGATCATCATCTCGATCGCGCGCGCCGCCACCTGTGATGGACCAACCAGCACGCCGAGCCCGACGGCTACGGCAAGCGCCATGCCGCTGCCTTGCAGGATTGTGAGCAGATGCACCGATAGTGTCGACGAGATCACCGCTGCGAGTGTCAGGGTCGCGGCCAGAACGATCATGATCGACGGATCGGCTTGGTTGTCGAGAATGGGTGCCGCCTTCTTCACTCCCGGTTTGACTGCCGGTTGCGGCGGCTCCCGGGGCAGGATCACCAGATAGAGCGGAAGCGCAATTGCCAGCTGAAAGGCGGCGTAAACCAGGCAGGTGCCGCGCCAGCCGACCTCCCCCAGCAGCAAGGCTGAGATCGGCCAGCAGATGGTGCTCGCAAGGCCGCCGAACAGCGTCAGCATGGTGATGGCGGAGCGCGCGCCGTGGCCGTAGTGGCGGCCAAGCGTTGCGAAAGCGGCATCGTAGAGCCCCGCCCCCATGCCCAGGCCGATGACCAGCCAAGCCGCGATATAGGCCGCAAGATTAGGGGCAAGAGCCAGCCCGATCTGGCCGAGCCCGATGCATCCGGCGCTGAACGCCAGGACATTGCGGCCGCCATGCCGCTCGATCGACGACCCGACGCGCGGAGAGATCAATCCGGCCACAAGCAAGCCAAGAGACAGGCCGCCGACAACCCATGCCAGCGGCCAGCCGGTATCGGAGGAGACTGCCGGCGCGATGACCGCGGGAAGATAGTAGGAAGAACCCCACGCCATGATCTGCGTCAGGCCAAGCGCGGTGATGATCGCGCCGCGGCTGCGCAGGATGGCCGGCGAAGGCGGCGAAAGACTCATGCCGCGACGCTGCAGCCACAGCCGCTTTTGCCGATCGCCTTTGCTTCGGCATCGGCGACACAGCAGGCGCTCGAAGCCGCCGGCGCCGGACCGCCGCAGCAACCCTTGTCGGCAATGCCGATCCGCGGCACGGTGCAGACGCCGGTCTCGGGCAGCACGAGTTGGACATTGTCGGCCGCAACCATGTCGCCGGCGATCGCCGCCGCGACCGAGCGGACCTGCTCGTACCCGGTCAGCAGCAGGAAGGTCGGCGCCCGGCCATAGCTCTTGATGCCGACCGTATAGAACCCTTGCTCGGGATGACTGAGCTCACGGTGGCCGTGCGGCGGCACGTCGCCGCAGGAATGCTCGTTGGGATCGATGAGCGGTCCCAGTGCCTTGACGCTTTCCAGCCACGGATCGAGCTCGAGCCGAAGCTCGCGGGTCAGCGACAGATCGGGGCGCTGTCCGGTCGCGGCGATGATACGGTCGACCGGACCCAGCGCCTGCAAGCCGTCCCTGGTCTGGCCTTCGACGACGAGCCGGCCGTCCGCATCGCGGATCGAAACAGCCGCAAAGCCCGTCACCAGCCTGACGCCGCCGCTCTCGGCGAGTTCGCGCACTTCGGCGCCGAGTTCGCCGCGTGCCGGCAATTGGTCGGCATCACCGCCACCGTAGATGCGCACCAGGTCGGTGCCGCGCGTTGTCCAGATGAAAGCGGTGCCGGCCTCCACATTTGCCAGGCTGGCGAGGTCCAGCACCGCATTGGCGGCCGAATGGCCGGAGCCGGCGACCAGCGTCGTCTTCCCCGCATAAAGGCTGCGGTCGCGGCCGAGAATATCGGGGATGCCGTAAGCGATGCGGTCGGCAAATTCGGCTTCGCCTTCTGCAGGAATTCCGCCGGCGCCGAGCGGGTTCGGCATCTGCCAGGTTCCCGAAGCATCGATGACGGCACGTGCGCTGTCGCGTCTTGTACCATCGGCAGTCTCGACCGCCAGCATGAACGGCCGGTTCTCGCGTCCCTTGCTCAGCACCTTGTCGGCGCCCCAGCGCGAAATGCCGACGACGCGGGCGCCGGTTTCGATCGACGGCGACAATTGCGGAAGCTTTGCAAGCGGCTCGAGATAATCAGCGACGAGGTCGTCCGCGGTTGGGAATGCCTCGGACTCAGGCATCCGCCAGCCATGCGCCTCGAGCAGGTTTCTAGCCGCCTGATCGACGCAATAGCGCCAGGGCGTGAACACCCGGACATGGCCCCAATTCCTGAGGTTGGATGCAACCGTATTGCCGGCTTCGTAGACTTTGACAGGAATACCTTGCGCGATGAGGTGGACCGCTGCCGCCAGACCGACCGGCCCGGCGCCGATCACCGCGACCGGGAGCTTTTCGATCATTCCCATATCTTCCATCCTTCCGGTAATTTCGAATTATGGTGCCAAAAAAATCACGCCGCCGTCTTGGCCGTCGCTTCCGCCGATGCCGGCGCACAGGTGGCGTCGGCGCAGCATTCGTCCGCGAGGTATCCGATGAGCCCATTCATGGCGGGATAGTTGGCCCGGCAGATCAGCGTCGTCGCCTGCCGCTCCTGCGTCACCAGGCCGGTGTCGACCAGCCGCTTGAGGTGATGCGACAGCGTCGAGGCGGCGATGCCGAGCCTGTCCTGGATGCGCCCGACCGGAAGCCCCTCATCGCCCGCCCGGACCAGGGTGCGGTAGAGCTGCAACCGCGTCGGGTTGCCGAGGGCTTCAAGTTGCAAGGCTGCTTTTTCGAGTTTCATGGAAATAAGCTATTTCCAGAATCGCTGCACGTCAAGCGGATTTCGACAAAAATCGAAATAGGCCGATATCTAGACGACGCGCTTGCCGCTGGCGTCGATGACGACCTCGCCGTCCTCCTTGGTGAACGGGCCGATATCCGGATTGGGCAGGATATCGAGCACGGCTTCGGAGGGTCGGGCGAGCATGGTGCCGAGCGGCGTCACCACGATCGGCCGGTTGATCAGGATCGGATGCGCCAGCATGAAATCGAGGATCTCGTCGTCGCTCCACTTCGGGTCGCCCAGGCCAAGTTCGGCATAGGGCGTGCCCTTTTCGCGCAGCAATTGGCGCGGCGTCATGCCCATCGCTGCGATCAGCTCGACGAGCTTTTTGCGCGACGGCGGATTTTTCAGATATTCGACCACCTCAGGCTCCTCGCCGGACTGCCTGATCATGGCCAGCGTGTTGCGCGAGGTGCCGCAATCGGGGTTGTGATAGATGGTGATGGTCATTGCGCAGCTTTCATCTGTCCGGCTGGTTTCGGTTGGGCGAGCAGCCACCCTGCCAAGGTCATGGCGAGCAATCGCTTTAGACCTAAATTTGAATCAGCCCCTTACTTCACGGGTTTGCGCCGCCCCATGCCTGCTTGCTGGCGTCGTTGTAGACGGAGCGAGGGACCCTGCCTTCGACAATTTCGCAAAGCGCCAACGTTGCAAGCATAGCGCCAGCGTTGCGGACGGGTCTATCTCTCCGTTTATGGTCAGGGCTATCGCAGATGGAAAGCGGAGGCTTTCGCTCTACGAAGGACCCCCACCCCTAACCCTCCCCACAAGGGGGAGGGAGACTTCCGTCGGCGCCGACCTCGGCAAATTGCCTGCTTTTCGGCGCCAAGGGGAAGTAAAGGCACGCGGCAGCGTTCCCTCCCCCTTGTGGGGAGGGTTAGGGGTGGGGGTCCCTTCTTCGTAAGAATCCATATGCGATTTGCCCTGCCCCTGCGGGAGATGCCAAGTGGGAATACGAGTTTGCAATCGTTCTGAGCAGCGGCCTCGGACGAGCAGGAATTCGGATTTTCTATCGCCACGGCGTATTTTGTTCTTGCTTTGTGCCGGCAGCTATGCTACTAATTTGGGAATGGTGCTAATTGGCTCCCAACGACCCGCCTCCGAGGCGGGTTTTTCGTTTCAGGCGTTGCAGCGTTCGGTAGGTGGGTCCGTCAAGTCCATATTCGATTGCCCTGCCGTTTACGGGGAGAAACGCCCGGCAGGGCCAGAGGGGGGCGCCTACTTCGATAATTGGCCGTCTCCAACACCAACTTGGCGCTATCGCCCGTCCAAAGCGATTGCCCGCGCCGGCGACGGCCCACCCGGCTGATCAGCCAGGCACCGTGGCGGCAACGGCATCAGCGCGGCCAAGACCGGCAACCGCTTTCCTGACCCGCTGCAGATGCGCCTGGCGTCCGGCGGCCGAGACGCTGTCCATCCGGTAGAGCGCCAAGAATTTGGTCCGGCATAGTGGATGGCAGACGGAGCGGAAGCCGCGCAGCAGGGTCCGCCGGCCGGGCTGTCCCATGATCCACGACATCAGCGGCGTGGCGCCACATGTGGTCATTGCCATCACCCGGCGTATGTGCCGCAATTTGGGCCGCGGGCCGCGTCGTGCCGTCGGCATCTCGAAAGCGAAGCCCGGCACCAGTACACGCTCCAGCCAGCCTTTCAGCATCGCCGGAAGGCCATACCACCAGGTCGGATAGATGAAGACGACCGCCTCCGCCCAGAGCAGCTCCTGCGCATGTTCGTGCACCGGTTGCAGGTTCGCCGCCTTGTCGTGGTAACCGCGCCATTCCTGCGTGCGCATGACCGGATCGAAGCCGGTCGCATAGAGGTCGAGCAGGTGGACCTGGTGGCCGCTTTCGGCAAGCGTCTCCAGCACCGTGTCGCGCACCGCGCCGCTGAAGCTGTCGGCGCAGGGATGGCAATGGACGACGAGGACCTTCATCTGGCGCTCAGACCTGTCGGTCGCGAGAGGATCGCGGGGGTGCATGCAAGCGTCGCATGCAAACAAGCCACCCGCAGACGTAGTCGATCAGCTGTTTTCATGCGAAGCCCCGCAGCCCCCATATCAAGACGCAACACCTCCGGTCGCGTCAAGGCCCGTTCATGCGCAGACGTGGGCTTGCTGGGGCCAAAACCCTAACGGTGGATTCGGTTTTTCGATCAGCATTGTTCCAGAAAGCCGGCGCCCTAGCTTCAGGGCGGGTCCAAAGCGTCAGGAGAAAAAGATGCAGACAGGAAAACTGAGCGGCAAGATCGCCTTGGTGACTGGCGCCTCTTCCGGCATCGGCGAGGCCACCGCCCTGGCACTGGCGGCAGAGGGCGCCACGCTGGCGATTGCCGCGCGGCGCGCCGAGCGCCTGGACGACCTGGCGAGGCGGATCCGTGAGACCGGCAGCGCGGCACTGCCGATGACGGTCGACGTCACCGACGAGGCGCAGGCCTCGGCCATGGTCGAACGGGTCGCGCGTGAATACGGCCGGCTCGACATGCTGCTCGCCATTGCCGGCGTTGGCGTCGCGGCGCCGTTCCGCAACACGACGCCGGAAGAGTACCGCCGGATGGTCGACGTCAACATTCTCGGGCTGCTCTATCCGATCCATGCCGCACTGCCCACGATGCAACGGCAAGGCGCCGGCCACATCGTCGTGGTCTCGTCCGGCACCGGCCGTTACATCCACCCTTCGGTGGTCTATTCCGGCACCAAGCACGCGGTGAGCGCGATGGCGGAATCGCTGCGTCGCGAGATCGGCAAAGACGGCATCCGTGTCACCTGCATCGAGCCTGGCGCCGTCAAGACCGAGTTCACCCAGAATATGCGCGCCGATGTGCGCCAGGCGGTCGAGCAAAGGCTGGGCGACATGGAGCAGCTGGAAAGCGAGGACATCGCCGCCGCCATCCTTTATGCGGTGACGCAGCCGCCAAGGGTCAACGTCAACATCCTGACGCTCTATCCGACCGAGCAGGCGTGAGGGCCGCAAAGGTGGTACCCTGCGCCGCCCCCGCAGCCCTGCAGCATCATCCGCCGATCATCAGCGTGAACACAAGCTGCCGCAACTTGCCGCCCGGGCCGAATTCGACCCGGTCGAAATCGCGGCTCGCCTGCCGTTGTGCCTGCGAGATTCCGGCGAGCCGTCTCGTCACTTCGATCCTGATCTTGCTGCAGCCGCGGTCATCGGCGACGGTCAGGCCGATGGTGGCCGCCTCGATCTTGTGCACCATGTCGACGATGCTGGCGCCATGCACCTTCTCGTGAGCTGCGAGGCCGGCTGCGAAAACCTCCCAGTTCTTCTGGATTGCGCCCGGCAGCTGCGCGGCCGGCTTCGGCAAGGTGTAGGTGATGATCAGCTTCGGCCGCGCCGACACCAGCACGCAGGCGTCGCCTTGCGGCTGGTAGTCCCTCACCCAGGTCAGCTTGAAATTGGTATGCGCGATGACGCGGCGTTCGCCGAGCAGCGGCCCGCGCCCGCCGATCGAGGCGTAGAGCTCCGGCCCGGATTGCCCTGAGATGGCATAGGTCTCGACCTTCTCGACCGCCTGCCAGCCGGCATGCGCCGGCGATGTCGGCAGGAAGGCGAGCAGCAGGCAAAGGCGAATGGCTGTTTTCATGCAAGTCCTCGCAGCCGCTGCGCACGACGCAAACGATATGCAGTTCCCTTCCGTGGACATAGCCGGCGGCCGGCTATAGTGGGATGCTCGTATACAAGAATCCACAGGCAACATCATGTCGCCGCGACCGAACATTGCCCGGCAACGCCCTGCCCCCGGGGCCCAGCCTCCCGGCGTCAGCCTCTGTCGTGCACTGTCGAAGCTTGGCCTGTGCTCGCGCAAGCAGGCCGAGCTTCTGGTTGCCGAGGGGCGCGTGCGGGTCGCCGGCAAGATCGTGCGCAACGGCTCGATGCGCGTCGATCCAGGCCGCGATCGCATCGAGGTCGACGGCCGCCGCGTCGCCGCCGAGCGCAAGGTCTATCTGATGCTCAACAAGCCGCGCGGGCTGGTCACCACTCGCGACGACCCGCAGGACCGCGGCACCGTCTATGATTGCCTGGCAGGCCTCGACCTGCCTTTCCTCTCGCCCGTCGGCCGCCTCGACAAGGCCAGCGAAGGCCTGCTGTTGATGACCAACGACACGCGCTTCGCGCAGCGCCTGCTCGATCCCGCCTCGCATGTCGCCAAGACCTATCACGTGCAGATCGGCGCGCTGCCCGACGAGGCCATGCTGGCGCGGTTGCGCGCCGGCGCGACAGTCGACGGCGAATTGCTGACGGCCCGGTCCATCGAGCTGCTGCGCGGCGGCACGAGCACCGCCTGGCTGGAGATCGTGCTCGACGAGGGCCGCAACCGCCATATCCGCCGGCTGCTCGGCGCCCACGATATCGAGGTGCTGCGCCTGGTGCGGGTCGCGATCGGCTCGCTGCGGCTCGGCGACCTTGCCAAAGGCAAGGCACGCCATCTGAGCGCGGAAGAGCAGGCGCTGCTTCAGGCCTGAACTGCTGGCGGCGACTCGATAGTCAGGCAGCTGCCCGCCAAAGCTGTTCCCTGTCGGATACAGCATCAATTGCCCGCAAGAGAACCGACACCGCGGTGTCCAGGCTGCTTTCCTCGGCCTCCGGTTCGACAAGCCCTGTCCAGGGATCGAGGTTAGCGGGATCACGCTCTATCTTCGCAACCAACGTCTCGCGCGATTCAAATTGAAATGTAAGGGGTTCATCAGTTGTCATTGTCGGCAGAAGCCTTGGCTTTGCCGCACTGGGCCAGCACCTTGCCGATGGCGGCGGATGAGCCGGCAAGCGGAAAGCTGTTCTCGCCATATTTGCCCGAGGCGACCGTGACCTCGCCCTTGGAGCGCAGCAGGGCCAACAGCGGGTCGGTGCTGCTCAATTCCACGGTGAAGGTGTTGTACATTTCTTCGAGTTGAAGCGTCTTGGTCACCGCTTTGCCGCCGGCCTTGAACGCGAACGAAGCGATGCCGGGTTCCAGTTGCGGACCGCTGTCGCCCAAATCATAGCTCAGCGTCGGCTTGCCGAAACAGGCCAGCGTCAGCTGGGCGCCGCCATTCGATCCGCCGCAGACCGACGCCATCAGCACTTTGCCGCCCTCCTCTTCCTCCAGTTTCGCCGTCCAGCCGCACGGCGCGGCAAACGCCGGCTGCGCCGCTTGCAGGACGACCTGAGCGGCGACGCAACCCGCCACGACGAATTTCGCCAATCCGCTTCGCATGATCTTCCCTTCCCAAGTCATCGAACCATCGTCGGCCACGTGGCATCAAGGACTATACAAAACAAATTGTCCCGTGGCATTACCGGCGACAGGGCGCTGTAGCAATTCAGGCGATTGATTTTCGATCGAGTGGAAGCGGCACCAGCACCGCCTGGCTGGAGATCGTGCTCGACGAGGGCCGCAACCGCCACATCCGCCGGCTGCTTGGCGCCTACGATATCGAGGTGCTGCGCCTGGTGCGGGTGGCGATCGGCCAATTGCAGCTCGGCGAGCTTGCCAAAGGCAAGGCACGCCATCTGAGCGCGGAAGAGCTGGCGCTACTTCAGGCCTGAAGTGCTGGCTCCAGGGGCCTTCGCACCGAACGGGTGATTGACATTAACATTCCTGTTTCATATTTTCCTTTTATGAAACCGAAATGCGACAGCGCAATTGAAGGGCTGGTCCGACGCGAAGTGGCTCGGCAGCCGGAGAGAAAAGCATGAGCACGGCGTTGCGGGCGGTCCCCAGATTCCTGGACGAATTGGGCACGTTTGGCGGTCTCAAGGGAACCGATATTGCAAATATCACCGACGTGTCCAAGGCCACGGTTTCGAGGTGGAAGGCCGGCGACATCAAGCCCCAGCCGCGCAGCGAGCTCATTCTATCAGACCTGCACTATATCGTCGGCCGACTGCAGGAATTCTACGAGCCAAGCGATATCCGCACCTGGCTTTACGCTCGCCACCCGCAATTGAACGGCGAAAGAGCAATCGATCTCATTCACGACGACCGTGCTCTCGACGTGCTCAAAGTCATCGATCGCCTTGAGAACGAGGTCTTTCTCTAGTTGGCGATCGCCGGGCGGAAACGACGCGATAGCCGGCTCATCGACGCTATCGAGGCAATAGTTCCGGTCGAATACTCCGGAACGGTTTGGCGTGTGGTGCGCCAGGGCCGCAGCCCGATCCAGTGCTCGAACTCCGGCGGCCGTTGGGACGATGGGACGTTCGACGTGCTCTACACCTCGCAAGAGCGCGAAGGTGCCTTGAGCGAGATGAGATTCCACTTGACGCGGGGGCAGCCAGTGATCCCTTCGCGCGTCAGATACAATCTCTTCGAGATCGATCTTGCTTTGGACCGGACGCTCAGACTGCTCGACCTGGCAGCCTTGCAGACCCTTGGCCTCGACACCGCGCGCTACGGGCAGCTTTCGTATCAGGAAAAGCACGCCGAATATCCGAGGTCGCAAGACATCGGCGAGGCCGCGCATTTCCTCGATTATGACGGCCTGATCGTGCCCAGCGCGCGACATGACTGCCTCAACGTCGTCGCGTTTTGTGATCGGCTGCCGGCCGGAGCGATGACGATCAGAACCGATCACGGGGAAATTGCCTGGGCTAGCGGCGGCCCCGCTGCCGTCCATCCCCCGCACGGGTGATGCGGCCAGCGGAAGTGGCGCGCTAACATTGCCTCCAAGTGCAGAGCGTCTAACGCGCAAGGGAGGATCCATGCGTATGCTCCGACTGATACCGACGCTGCTGGCGCTGCTGGCCGTCATGCCGTTGAACGCTGAAGCGACGACGAAGAGGTACCCCAAGGGCCACGGCACGAATTGCGCCGAGAAGGACCAGGCGTGCCAGAAGAAATGCCAGGCTGTGCCAATCGACTACAATAGCGTCAGATCCATCCAGGGGCGCAACGAATGTCTGAATAATTGCACCATCGGCTACGATCAGTGTCTCGGGGCACCCGCCCGAATCCAGGAACAGACAATCCAGGAGGACGTCGCGCAATAGAAGCCCGCTAGAGATGGCTCCAATGCGCAAGAGACATAGGTGTGATCGCATGACGGCGACAGCCCGCCGCTCGCTTTCATGTGCGGCCGCCGACTTCGTCGACATGGCGCAGCATGTCGTCGGGATCTTCATAGACGCGGAACGTGCCCGATTGGCAGAGCTTCTACGGTGCCGTAGCCGCCGCTGAGCAGGCCGACATCCAGCAGGACCGTGCGATGCGTCACCCGCCGCGCGCCGCGTCATGGATTTCGGCAAAATCCAGCCCATATTCCTAGATGTGGAGCTTTGAGCGTGAAACTCGCGCGTGCGGTCCTGCTTGCCGCGGCTTTCGTGGCTGTTGCGGCCGTTTGTCCCTCTTCCGCAACCGGAGAGGCGGACGGCCGGGAGAAAATTGTGTTGCGCGTCGAGATAGACGGCGCCATCGGTCCGGCGAGTGCCAGGCAGCTCGAGGAAGCACTGGCGGTGGCCGCGGACCGAAATGCCCAGGCTCTCATCCTGCAGATGGACACGCCCGGCGGGCTGGTCACCAGCATGCGCGAGATGATCGCCGGCATTCTCGCCTCGCCGGTTCCCGTCATCGGCTATGTCGCGCCGGCCGGCGGGCATGCGGCGAGCGCCGGAACCTACATCCTCTACGCCGCCCATCTGGCGGCGATGGCGCCCGGCACCAATCTGGGCGCGGCAACGCCGATCGAGATGGGCGGGCCGCTGCCATCGTTTCCCGGCGGCAAGAACGATGGCCCGGAGGCGGACAAGGACAAGAAGAACGCACCCGCGGGCGATGCGATGATCGCCAAGGCGACGAACGATGCCGTTGCCCTGATCCGCAGCCTGGCTGAATTGCGCGGGCGCAATGCCGAATGGGGAGAAAAGGCCGTGCGCGAGGCGGCCAGCCTGTCGGCCGGCGCGGCGCTGCAGCAGCATGTCATCGACTTCGTCGCCCGCGACACCACCGAACTGCTTCAACTGGCCGACGGCCGGACCGTCGAGATCGTCGGCAAAAAAGAGGCAATGGCGACGAAGGGACTGCCGGTCGAAACGCTCGAGCCAGGCTGGCTCATCCGGCTTCTCGCCGTCATCACGGACCCGAACATCGCCGTCATCCTGATGCTGGTCGGCGTCTATGGCCTCGTTTTCGAATTCACGAGCCCGGGCGCGGTCGCGCCCGGCGTGATCGGCACGATCTGCCTTCTGCTCGGACTCTATGCGCTCAATCTCCTGCCGATCAGCTATGCCGGCCTTGCCTTGATGCTGCTTGGCATCATCTTCCTGGTCGTCGAAGCCTTGAACCCGACTGTGGTCCTTGGGCTGGGAGGCGTGGCTGCGTTTCTGCTGGGCGCAGCCATGCTGCTCAGGATCGAGGGGCCCGGCTTCGAGATGTCGTGGGCCGTTATCGGCACCGCCGCCGTCCTGACGCTCGGCCTGGCGCTGTTGACCGGCAGCTATCTGTGGGCGGCCCGCAAGAACGTTCCGCGTGTTGGCGCACAGGCCATGCAGGGGCTGCCGGCGGAGGTCCTCGACTGGCAGGGCAGCGAGGGCCACGTGCTCGCCCGGGGCGAGCGCTGGCGGGCAAAAGCCGACGAACCGCTTGCAGTGGGCGACAGCGTCGAGGTGGCCGATGTCAGGGATCTTGTGCTGACGATACGGCGCCGCAATGTGAGAAGCGATGGAGCAAGGCAATGATCATCGGTTATGTGGCCTATCTGGCAGCAGCGCTCGTCGTGGTCATGTTCCTATCCGCGGCCATTCGCATCCTGCGGGAATATGAGCGCGGCGTGGTCTTCACGCTCGGCCGCTTCACCGGGGTCAAGGGCCCCGGCCTTATCATCCTCATCCCCTTCGTGCAGCAGATGGTGAAGGTCGACCTGCGAGTGGTGGTCCAGGACGTCCCGCCGCAGGACGTGATCTCGCGCGACAACGTCTCGGTGAAGGTCAACGCGGTGCTGTATTTTCGTATCGTCGACGCCGAGCGGGCGGTGATCCAGGTTGAAGACTTCATGACCGCCACCAACCAGCTGGCACAGACCACGTTGCGCTCGGTGCTCGGCAAGCATGAGCTCGATGAAATGCTGGCCGAACGTGACAAGCTCAACAGCGATATCCAGGAGATTCTCGACCAGCGCACCGATGCCTGGGGCATCAAGGTCTCCGATGTCGAGATCAAGCATGTCGACCTCAACGAGAACATGGTCCGCGCCATCGCCAAGCAGGCCGAGGCGGAACGGCTGCGGCGTGCGAAAGTGATCAATGCCGACGGCGAACAGCAGGCGGCGGCAAAGCTCGTCGAGGCCGGCAAGATGCTGGCCGAAGCACCGCAGGCCATGCAGCTACGCTATTTCGAGGCTCTCCATGACATCGCCGGTGAGCGCTCGTCGACGGTCGTGTTTCCGGTGCCGATGGATCTGCTCGGTCATTTCATCAAGCAGGGTGGTGGAGGCGGAGGCGGCTGAGCGCGTAATCTCCCCCCTCGAGGGGGAGATGGCCGCGAAGCGGCCAGAGGGGGTCGTCTCACATAGATCGCCGACGCCTTCCTCTACGAGAGACGGCGCTGACGCTCCACGCGCCGCGACCCACCCTCACCTCCGCCACGGCGGGACCGGCGCAAAGCGTTTGCCGATCCAGTCGGCGAAGGCACGTGTCTTGGCGGCTTGCCCCTTGGCCGAAGGCATGACGACATAGACGGCGCCCTCGTCGGCAAGCGTCCAGTCCTCCAGCACTGGCACCAGACGGCCGTCGGCGAGCTCGCGTCCGACCAGCCAATCCGTGCTCATCATCAGTCCGACGCCTTGCACGGCGGCTTCGACCAGTACCTCGGCATCATCGGTGACCAGCGGCCCGGAGACCTCGATACTGACGCGACGGCCCGAACTGTCGGTCATCTCCCAGGCCGGAAAGGTCTGGAAGCCTGAGAAGCCCAGGCAACTGTGTTCCAGCAGTGCTTCAGGTTCAGTCGGCGTGCCCCGGCGGGCGAGGTAGGACGGCGCGGCGCACAGCAGCCGCCGCCGTGTAGCGACCTTGCGCGCCACCAGCCGCGAATCCTCCAGCGCGCCGAGACGCACGGCGACATCGAAATTCTCGGCGACGAGATCTACGAAGCGGTTGGAGAACTCGGCCTCGATACGGACATCGGGAAATTCGGCGAGAAACTGCGGCAGCAGCGGGCCGATCCACATGCGCCCGAACGAGCCGGGCAGCGCCAGCCGCAGCACGCCGCGCGGCCCGCCGCCGGCATGCGCCGACGCGGCAGCCTCGGCCTCGTCGACCGCAGCCAGGATGGCGCGGACCCGGATGAGAAATTCCGAACCCGCCTCGGTCAGCGATACGCTTCGTGTCGTCCGGTGCAGCAGGCGCACGCCCAACCGCTCTTCCAGCGAGGCAAGGCGCCGCGACAGGATCGTCGCGTCGCGGCCGATGCGAGCAGCCGCCCTGGTGAAGGAGCGTGCTTCAGCGATTGCCGCGAAGGCGGCCATTTCGACCAATGCTGCCGGTTCGTGCGATTGCTGCATCAGGTGCAGAGCTCAAATGTAAAAGCCAAGGATTATATACCAATAGCGCAGCAGCTAATTTCACTCAATCCCGGCCCGTCAATCGGCCATCAACCGGAGTGAGACATGAAAGCGATCGAACTGACTGCCCCGAGACTGGACGCGTTTCGCGCGGCCACCGTTCCCACGCCTGAACCGCAACGCGGCGAAGTGCTGATCCGCCTGCGCGCCGCAAGCCTCAATTTTGTCGATGTCGCGATAGCGAGCGGCAACTATCCAGGTCCGAGCTTTCCGCTCATTCCCGTCGTCGACGGCGCCGGCGAGATCGTCGGCATCGGCGAGGGCGTGTCGAGGCTCGCCATCAACGACCGCGTCATCGCCCATGCAAAACCGCGCTGGATCGGCGGCCGTCCGCGGCCTTATGAGACCAGAGAGATGCGCGGGCTGACACTGCCCGGCTCGCTCGCCGAATATGTCGCGCTGCCGGCCAATGCCGTCGTGCCGATGCCGGCGCATCTGTCCTTCGAAGCGGCAGCGACGCTGCCGATCGCCGGCACCACCGCGTGGAATGCGCTTCGCGCCGCCGATGCCGGGCCGGGGTCGGTCGTCGTCCTGCTCGGTACCGGCGGTGTCTCGATCCTGACCCTGCAGCTGGCCAAGGCAGCCGGCGCCACGGTCATCATCACCTCGTCGTCTGACGAAAAGCTGGCCCGCGCCAAGGCCTTGGGTGCGGATCATCTCATAAATTATCGTGAGACGCCGGACTGGGACGCCAAGGTGCTCGAGTTGACCGACGGGCTGGGCGCCGACCTGATCGTCGAAACCGGCGGCGCGGCGACCTTCGCCCGCTCCATCAATGCCGCGGCGCCCGGCGGCACGGTGTTCGCCATCGGCTTCGTCACCGGCGCCGAGGCCACCACGAACCTGCTGCCGATCATCATCAAGGCACTCAAGGTGGTGGGCAACAACACCGGTTCGGTATCCGACCTGCGCGACGCGGCGCGGGCCATCGGCGCCGCCCGTATCGATCCAGTCATCGACACTGTCTACAGCCAGCACCAGGCGACCGAGGCCTACGCCCACATGGCAGCCGGCGGCCGGCATTTCGGCAAGCTCGCGTTCAGTCTGTCGTGGTGAGCCTGAAAAAGGCAGAGCGTTGAAGCTGCCGATCTCCCCTCTGGCGGCAGGGCTATCGCAGATGGAAAGCCGAGGCTTTCGCTCTACGACGTACCCCCACCCCTAGCCCCTCCCCACTGTTTGGACCGGAGACATCGCGAACAGATGTGCGAGGACATCGCGAACAGTTTTGCGCTTTTGCGCGAGGGGGTTCGGGATGCCATTCGAGGACAGAA
>NZ_JAMYRZ010000043.1:0-48183 GCF_040321675.1 Mesorhizobium sp. M0296 | reverse complement strand
GACGAGATTGACCGCGAGCGCCATTTCCAGCTCCTGGCACTCGGTATCGGCAAGGAGCGCCAGAGGGACAGGGCCGAGGCTCGACGCATTGTTGATCAGGACATCGAGCCCGCCAAGGCTGGCAGTGACCTGCAACGCGATCGGGTAGATGTCCTCCTTCTTGCCGACGTCGCCGACAATACCGTGCGCGCCCGTCTCGTCGGCGATGCGTTCGACATTCGCGGCGGTGCGGGCGACGAAGGCGACGCACGCATTCATCGCGGCAAGCTGCCGCACAAGCGCCAGTCCGAGGCCGGACGTGCCGCCCGTGACCGCCACGCGAAGTCCCTGAAGTTCGACATTCGTCTGCATTGCCAGTGCTCCTTTAATCCGTATGCCTCTTGGTACAAGTTCAAGTTAACTTGAAGTCAAGCGGGAATTGTGCTTTCGTTCATGCATGGATTCCATGCTGACCATCACCGACGTGGCGCGGCGCAGCGGCGTCGCCTCATCGGCCCTGCGCTTCTACGAGGAGCGCGGGCTGATCGCGTCCGAGCGGGCCGGCTCGGGACACAGACGCTATCCGCGATCCGTGCTGCGCCGGATCGCCTTCATCGTCTTCGCGCAGCGAATTGGGCTGACGCTTGAGGAGATCGGCGGCGAGCTGGCCAAGTTGCCAGCCGATCGCGTGCCGTCGCGTCGGGATTGGTCGCGGTTATCGGGCCAGTGGACCAAGCGCATCGACCAGCGCATCGCCGAGTTGCAGCGCCTGAGGTCGGGGCTTACCGAGTGCATCGGTTGCGGCTGCCTGTCGATCGACCGGTGTAGCCTTGCGAACCCTGCCGATATGGCAGGACGCAAGGGGCCGGGGCCGAGGTATTGGCTGGGGTGAGTTGGCAGCCAATTGCGAGACGCTGCGGACCGGTAACGTTCAGCGGCGGTATCGTTTGTCGCTGACTTTCTCCATCCACTCGACGGCGTTGCCATCAATTGCTTGCGCCGTCCTGCCAGACGGTTCGTTCCTTCTAAAGATGCGGCTGCATTTCAGCGGGCCAAGCGAAATAAGGAAATACGTCGAACTGCTCCGGGTGCGGCAGTCATCAACCTCTTCAGCCCCCCGAAACGCTGAGCATTGGAGCCGTTGCGCGTTGCCACAGGCTGATCGGATTGATCCGGCGGTTGGCGATACCTTTCTTGCGGCAACGAAGGACGAAAACGGTGTCTAGGCCATCGGTAATGGTAGCCTGTTCAAAATTTCGCCAATCGTTGGCTGATCGCCCGCACGGTACTGCATTCGGACAGCATGACCCAAGACTTTACATTAAGTATTCGAATTTGTTCGCTTTCGGCGCAGTTGGTCCCGCCCATCATTGAACCGACACGAATCTCATAACCGATTTCTTGCCAAGCGATCGCCGTGTGAAGCTTGTCAAACTCACCCCAAAGGTGCCGCAATATCGAGGAATGCTAATGATAAGGTAATCATAAGCGACCTCCCGAGATACTCGCGCTCCCACGCACTGATCCGGATCAGCTAATTGCCTCTCCTCAGGTAATTATAGCCCACCAAATCCGGCATTGCCTGCGTCCTCCGATCGGTTTGGTCGGATCGGATGAGGCATTCCGGCCCGCCGACAGCCTGCGGATCGATTCGGTCTCGTGTCCGGTTCAAGGGCATCGACCCGTCTGAGTCCGCTCAGCAATTCATGTGGCCGGATGTGGCTAGCTGCATCTGACAGTGCAGAGTTGCCGCAAGCGTGTTTTCCGATTTCTACGTCGAAGTATCGCCGCTGCACGATGCGGGAGGCAAACCGCTTTTCTCACCTGCGCCTGCTGCCATTATCTCGTCTGTGTCATCGCCGAACAGGAAACAGACGGGACAGACAATGACCTGTGTTCTGCCACAGGTAAGCACTGTTCCTGAGCCCGTGACCTTAGACAGAATTGACCGCGCTCTGGATACGCTCGCCCTAGCTATCCACAAGGCTGGCAACAAAGGACGAGCGTATCTCCCGATTTACGAGCGTCTTGAACGGGAGAAGAAGAAATTGATTTGCAGAGATGGGCGCAATGCTGCGCGTCCAGGAACGGCTCAAACGATCTCGGGATCGAAAGGCAAAGCAATTTTTTTGAGTTCGTCTCGTCGCCATTGCAACGATCCGCCCGTACCATACTCTACACGCTCTATCGTATGGCCCCATCAAGATTTTGCGAAGCTCGCTGTCGATACCTGCCTCCTTCATACGATCCTCGAAACTGTGCCGGAGGGAATAAATCTTGTGCTTCGGTGTCGGGAAAAGTTTGTGTGTTTTAAAGAATTTATTGAGGTTTGCAGAAAGCGCCTCTTCACGATTGCGGTAGCGCGGAAAGCCCTGCGGATTTTTCTTAAAAACTTCCAGCGCGACGCCTACCAGCGGTACATCTCGCACTGACCATTCGGTCTTGATCTCGCGCGGATCATCGGCGTCCTCTCGTGGGGTAATGCGAATATACGGAACCGGCGTGTCAAGGAAGATCACGGTCTCATCAAGATTGCATGTCTCGCTTGGGCGTGTGCCTGTCTCGATCAGCGCCAGAACGCAGCGACGCGCTTGAGCATCCAGGGATGCTAAAGCGCCCGGCCTCATGATCTGATCGGTTATCCATTTGGGTTCGAATGACGGCCGTTTACGACGGCGCTTGCCACGCTCCGAAAAGCGGAGGTCATCGAATGGGGTGCCTTTTTGTTCCTCGCCCAAATGAGCGAAATAACGCCTGTAGAGATCCCGCATGTTGCCGAGGTCTCGATTGCCGGCAGACGCCGAATGTGTCGCGGCTCCGATGTCTGGCGGCGGCGCGATGCGCTTGAGCCAGAACCGGTAGAAGGTCAGTCCGTCTTCACGCGTGACGTCGCCGATCGGCTTGTCACCAATCAGGGCAACGAAATTGTTTACGGCTCTCTGCTTTACCTTCTTCCACATTCGGCGCTGCGACTGGCTCTTACCCGCGACTTCATGGGCCATGATCTCATCGGCGTAGAGATCAAAAGCTTTGGAGACTTTGACCGGCGGCACCTGCACCCCGCCGAGGAGAGCGTCGGCGACCGCGGGGGCCGCTTGAACGCGCTCCAGCGCCTCGACACGCTTTAAAATTGAATCGACATTCTGAAAGCCTGCCACCTGTCCATTTGAAAGGTAGGAAACGCCCATGGCTTCAGCCCGGCGAACGGCGTCGCGATACTGATCGAGTGCTGACCTTGCCTCGCCGCCGCAAAGAAGCACCGCCCACAGGGTCTTGTCCGCGTCTTCGAGCTTGTCGCGCATGGCACGTGCGAGGCGGCGTTCGTCCGTTCCCAGGGACTTGCGAATGAACCTGCCGCGATCGTCGATGCCGACCATCTTGGCGGGCATTCGCCGATGATAATAGAAAATTCCGTCGCGCTGGACGAGGTAGCGATCCGGGTCTCTGGCGGGCTCTGCGACGGCCTCTTTTCGCATGGGCCAAACTCGCGATGTATCTCAGTTTGTATCCTAGATTGTATCGCATTTCGGCAAGAACGCCAAGCGCCCTCATCAACGGGTGCTCTGCCAGACTGGAGTTTCAATGGCTTAGAGGGCCAAGTTCACGAATTTGATGGTGCGGTCGAGAAGACTCGAACTTCCACGGGTTGCCCCACAGCGACCTCAACGCTGCGCGTCTACCAATTCCGCCACGACCGCACGTGGTAGGAGCCGGAACCAACCGGCCCGCGGCGTGTAGCAAATCGTTTCCGGTGAAACAAGTGCGCGGCCAGCAATAATCGGCCGGACATCGGCATAACTCTTCAAGGGCCGAACGTGCCGGAACTGGACGTTTGTACCAATTGCCGCCATATGAATGGCGAGACGAGATATCATGACAGAACGCAGCCAGATCGCCACGTCGTTCCTGCCCTTGCCCGGCTCGGCGCCGGTCGAATGGCGCATCGAGCCCGGGCTCACCGCCTATCCCGATGCGCTCGCCGTGATGGAGGCGCGCTCCGAGGCAATCCGCAGCGGCGCCGCCGGCGAGATGGTCTGGCTGGTCGAGCACCCGCCGCTCTACACCGCCGGCACCAGCGCCCGCATCGAGGACCTGATCGAGCCGGACCGTTTCCCGGTCTTTGCCGCCGGGCGTGGCGGCGAATACACCTATCATGGGCCGGGCCAGCGCGTCGCCTACGTCATGCTCGACCTGAAGCGGCGGCGCGAGGATGTCCGCGCCTTCGTCGCCGCACTCGAACAATGGATCATCGGCTCGCTGGCCGCCTTCAACGTACGCGGCGAACGCCGCGAGGACCGCGTCGGCGTCTGGGTGGTTCGGCCGGACCGCCCCGCTTTGCCCGACGGCTCGGCGGCCGAGGACAAGATCGCCGCCATCGGCATCAGGCTGAGGCGCTGGGTGAGCTTTCACGGCATCGCCATCAATGTCGAGCCGGACCTTAGCCATTTCAGCGGCATCGTGCCGTGCGGCGTCCAGGATCACGGCGTCACCAGCCTTGTCGACCTCGGCCTTCCCGTGACCATGGCCGACCTCGACCTGGCGCTGAAATCCGCTTTCGAGGACGTGTTCGGGCCCGCCGCGGTGTCGCCTGTCGAAGTGTCCCGCAAGGCCGGCTGAAACAGTCGCCCCAATGCCTGCGCCAATATGCGAAGGCGGCCCTCGCTCATCAGCATCGAGCCCGCCCTTGAGCTCAATCCTCACATCGCGCCGATCCAGATTGCCATGGAAATGAGGAACGTGCTCATGCACACCAGCGAGACGACATCCTGAACAAGATCGGTCATAACTCTCTCCTGTTGTTAGTATGTTCGTATTTTGTTCTAATTTTGTTCGAATGTCAACGATCGCGGTCCGGGCGTCGCCGGAATTGCGCTCGGTCATTTCGACAGGGTTAAGAAAGGGTTGAGAGGGAGATGCCGAGCGTTCGGGGCCGACAGGCGCGCGAAAGCGGCGGGACGGCGCACGGCAGCTCGCAGGCCGTCATCGCCTCAATTGCAGCGCACCCTAAAGCGGCACAACCTTGCCGTCGGCCAGCGTCACGCGGCGGTCCATGCGCGAGGCGAGCTCGTGATTGTGGGTGGCGATGAGCGCCGCCAGGCCCGATTGCCGGACCAATGCTGCCAGCGCCTCGAACACATAGGAAGCGGTCACCGGGTCGAGATTGCCGGTCGGCTCGTCGGCCAAAAGAACCAGCGGCGCATTGGCGACGGCACGCGCGATGGCGACCCGCTGCTGCTCGCCGCCGGAGAGCTCGGAGGGGCGATGCTGTGCCCGCTTGCCGATCTGCATATAGTCGAGCAATTGCGCCGCCCGCTCGGCCGCCTCCTTGCGCGGCAGCCCTTTTATCAGCTGCGGCATCATGATGTTTTCCAGCGCAGAAAACTCAGGCAACAAATGATGGAACTGGTAGACGAAGCCGACATCGTTGCGGCGGATCGCCGTGCGCTCGTCGTCGGAAAGCCGGCCGCAGGCGCGCCCCGCCAGGATCACGTCGCCGGCGTCCGGTCGCTCCAGCAGCCCGGCGGTGTGGAGCAGCGTCGACTTGCCGGTGCCCGACGGCGCCACAAGCGCCACCATCTCGCCACGCTTCAGCGAAAAATCGGCGCCGTTCAGGATAGTCAGCTTGCGCGGCCCCTGTACATAATGGCGTTCGACGCTCTTCAGCTCGATAATGGCCTCGGCCATCATTCGTACCTCAGCGCTTCGACCGGATCGAGCCTGGCAGCGCGCCACGCCGGAAACAGTGTCGCCAGGAACGACAGCGCCAAAGCCATGAGAACGACCGAGATCGTCTCGCTGGCATCCATGCGCGCCGGCAGCTGGCTCAGGAAATAAAGCTCGGGATTGAACAGCCGCTCGTTGGCCAGCCAGGAGAAGAACTGGCGGATGCGCTCGACGTTGAGGCAGATCACGATGCCGAGCAGCACGCCGGCGATGGTGCCGACAACGCCGATCGCAGCCCCGGTCATCAGGAAGATGCGCAGGATCGCGCCGCGCGTGGCGCCCATGGTGCGCAGGATGGCGATGTCGTGGCCCTTGTCCTTCACCAGCATGATCAGGCCCGAAATGATGTTGAGCGCCGCCACCAGCACGATCAGCGTCAGGATCATGAACATGACGTTGCGCTCGACCTGCAGCGCGTCGAAGAACGTCTTGTTACGCTCCCGCCAATCGACGAGGGTGATCGGCCGTTGCGCCGCCTCTTCGACCTTTGGCTTCAGCGCGTCGATATTGTCGGGATTGTCGGCGTAGATCTCAATCGTCTGCGCCCTGCCTTCCATGTTGAAATAAAGCTGCGCTTCCGAAAACGGCATATAGACGATGGAGCTGTCATATTCCGACATGCCGACCTCAAAGATCGCGGTTATCGGATAGCCTTTCATGCGCGGCGTCGTGCCGAGCGGCGTGACGTCGCCCTCGGGCGAGATCAGCGTGATCGTATCGCCGAGCACAAGGCCGAGATTCTCGGCCATGCGGCTGCCGATGGCGACGCCCTCGCCGGTGTCGAAGCCGACGATCGAGCCCGCCTTGATGTTGTTGGCGACGATCGTGATCTTGCCGAGATCCTCGCCGCGTATGCCGCGCACCAGCGCGCCGGTGCCGCCGCCGACATTGCCTTGCGCCAGTACCTGCCCGTCGATCAGCGGAATGGCATATTTGACGCCGGGCACGCCGTTGATGCGGCCGGCGACCTGGCCATAGTCCTCCAGCGGCATGTCGAGCGGCTGCACGATCAGGTGTCCGTTGACGCCGAGGATGCGCGTCAGCAGTTCGGCGCGAAAGCCGTTCATGACCGCCATGACGACGATCAGCGTGGCCACGCCTAGCATGATGCCGAGGAAGGAGATCGACGCGATCACCGAGATCACCGTCTCCTTGCGGCGCGAGCGCAGGTAGCGCCAGGCCACCAAGCGCTCGAAGCCGGAAAAAGGTCCGGCGCCCGATGGTCTTGCTGCCGCCGCTTCACTCATGCGGCGGCACCGAAGCGCTGCTTCACGTCCGCGATCGGCAGCGTCTCGCGCTCGCCGGTCCTGCGGTTCTTGATCTCGACCTCGCCGGCGGCGACACCACGCGGCCCGACGATCACCTGCCACGGGAGCCCGATCAGGTCGGCGGTGGCGAACTTGCCGCCCGGCCGCTGGTCGGTGTCGTCGTAGAGCACCTCCTTGCCGGCGGCGGCAAAGGCGGCATTCAGCTCGCCGCAGACGCGGTCGCATTCGGCATCGCCAGCCTTCATGTTGATCAGGCCGACATCGAACGGCGCCACCGCTTCCGGCCAGATGATGCCGTTTTCGTCATGGCTGGCTTCGATGATCGCCGCGACCAGCCGCGACGGGCCGATGCCGTAGGAACCGCCAGAAACGAAATGATCCTTGCCGTCCGGGCCGGTCACCTTGGCACTCATCGGCTTGGAATATTTGTCGCCAAAATGGAAGATATGCCCAACCTCGATGCCGCGCGCAGAGACCCGGTCGCTCGCGGGCACCTTCTCCCATGCCGCCTCGTCATGCATCTCGTCGGTGGCGGCGTAGGGCGTCGTCCACGTCTTGACGATCTCGGCGATCTCGGCGTCGTTCGAAAAGTCGGTATCCGCCCCCGGCACCTCAAGCGAGAGATAGTCGCGATGGCAAAACACCTGGCTCTCGCCGGTGTCGGCCAGGATGATGAACTCATGGCTGAGGTCGCCGCCGATCGGCCCGGTGTCGGCGCGCATCGGAATGGCCTGCAGCCCCATGCGCGTAAACGTCCTGAGATAGGACACGAACATGCGGTTATAGGCGGCCTTGGCGCCTTCATAATCGAGGTCGAAGGAATAGGCGTCCTTCATCAGGAACTCGCGCGAACGCATGACGCCGAAGCGCGGGCGCACCTCGTCGCGAAACTTCCACTGGATGTGATAGAGGTTGAGCGGCAGGTCCTTGTAGGACTTGACATAGGAGCGGAAGATCTCGGTGACCATCTCCTCGTTGGTCGGCCCGTAGAGCATATCGCGGTCTTGCCGGTCCTTGATGCGCAGCATCTCCTTGCCGTAGTCTTCATAGCGGCCGCTTTCGCGCCACAGCTCGGCCGATTGGATGGTCGGCATCAGGATTTCGAGTGCGCCGGCGCGATTCTGCTCCTCGCGAATGATCCGGCAGACCTTGTCCAGCACCCGCTTGCCGAGCGGCAGCCAGGAAAAGCTGCCCTGCCCCTGCTGGCGGATCATGCCGGCGCGCAGCATCAGCCGATGCGAGACGATCTCGGCCTCGCGCGGATTTTCTTTGAGAATGGGCAGGAAATAGCGCGACAAACGCATGGACTGGTCCGTGAGAGAGGATGGCGGCGCCGGAATCGGCGCAGCGCTGGCTTGCTTGCCCCGGCTTCATAGCCATTTCATGGCGGAATGGAAACCCGGCCCAGGCGCTGCATAGACGCCGCAATTGCCGCACACGGCTTGCTGGGCGTTTCGCAAGCAACGCCTGCCGTACTATTGTGCACTGCAGCACGAGATTGCCTGTTTCCGGGCAAAATTCTTCGTGACATTTTCACCCGCCTTAGGCTAGTGTGCCCCCATAACCGAGAGGGCGGAGAAAAATCTGCCCTCCTACGCGGTCAAAGTCTTGGGAGGATGCGATCTAGGCGCGGTAACTCGCTGCCGCCGGACACCGGAAACAGATCGGACGCGTTTAAATTGCAAGGCCTCGCGCCTTGCATTTTTTTTGTGCAATCATCTGGTTAGCACGACAGATTACCAAACTACATGACGTTGCGTCAGCCCAAACTCGCCCCGGCCTTTACTTTGGGTTGACCTTGCTGGCTCGGCTTGATTTCAGAGCCTCGGCTAGGCTGGGATAGTCGGACACGGTAGGTAGCCGGCTAATGCGCTGGGCTCTGGTTGAAATCCGGCACGATGTGCGGGATGTCGTCGATACCGAGGCCAAGCCCTCTCGTGATGCCGTAGAAGATACCCATGAGGACCAGCGTGACGATCGTCGTGCGCAGCGCCGCGCGCAGCATGTGCGGTCCGCGCGGTGCGCTCGGAACCGTGCCAAGCGTCACGTCCCGATCCTCGTCCTGCGTCCGCATGCTGAACGGCAGGACGGCGAACAACACCACCCACCATGTGGCGAAGAACAGGGCGACAAACGAAACCCAACTCATGCTTGCTCCAGTTCGACCAGCGTGCCGAAGAAATCCTTGGGGTGCAGAAACAATACCGGCTTGCCATGTGCGCCGATCTTCGGATTGCCGTCGCCCAGCACGCGCGCGCCGCTGGCCTTGAGACGGTCGCGCGCCGCAACAATGTCGTCCACCTCATAGCAGACATGGTGCATGCCGCCGGACGGATTCTTCGCGAGGAATGCGGCGATCGGCGAGGCTTCGCCGAGCGGCTCGAGCAACTCGATCCTGGTGTTGCCGACGTCGACGAACACCACCGTAACGCCATGCTCCGGCAGCGCCTGCGGCGCGGTCACGCGCGCGCCAAGCGTATCGCGATAGACCGCCGCAGCCGCGGCCAGATCCGGCACCGCAAGCGCGACATGGTTGAGGCGTCCGAGCATAGCGTACTCCCGGGTTAGGGGAGTAGGGGAGTAAGGCAGTAGGGAGTATGGAAAAAAGGATCTAGAAGTGCATCTGTTTGCGCTCCTACTTCCTACTTCCCTACTCCCTTACTGCCCTACTCCCCTACTCCCTTGTTCGTCACCGCGTGACGAACACTGTCACCAGCGGCTTCTTGCCCCAGGCTTCGTTGGCCGCGCCGCGCACCGCGCGCCGCACCGCCTCCTGGACCAGGTCGAGGTCTTTTCGGCGCTGGCGGGGGATGGAGTCCACGGCGCCGATTGCCGCATCGATCATCAGGTCTTCCAGGCTCTCGCCGCTGCCGTCGGCCTCGGCGACGCCGATGGCGACGAGATCGGGATCGCCGGCAAGCTCGTATTTGTCGTCGAGCACGACATTGACGGCGACATGGCCGGCAAAGGACAGCTTGCGGCGGTCGCGAATGCCCATCGCCTGGTCGGTGCCGATCAGCCTTCCGTCCTTGTAGATGCGGCCGAACGGCACCTGGTCGATGATGGCGGCGGCACCCGGATACAGCCTGAGCATGTCGCCGTCGCGCACCTGCGCGACCTGGCCGATGCCGGACGTCGACATCAGCGAGCCCTGCGCCACCAGATGCGCCGCTTCGCCATGCACGGGAACGCCGATCTGCGGCCGCACCCATTCATACATCTTGCGCAATTCGCTGCGGCGTGGATGGCCGGAGACATGCACCAGCGCATCGCCGTCCTCGATGATCTTGATGCCGAGATCGATTAGGCGGTTCTTGATTTCGAGGATCGCCTTCTCGTTGCCGGGAATGGTGCGCGAGGAAAACACCACCGTGTCGCCGGCCGTCAGCGCCACCGACTTCATCTCGTCGCGCGACAGCTTGGCAAGTGCGGCAAGCGGCTCGCCCTGGCTGCCGGTGCAGATGATGACGAGGTTTTCGCGCGGGATGAAGCCGTAATCCTCCTCGGCGATGAATTCCGGCAACCCGTCCATATAGCCGAGTTCATCAGCCACATCGATGACGCGCTTCATCGAGCGGCCAATCACCAGGCACTGGCGGCCGGCATCCCGCGCCGCCTTGGCGATGGAGACGATACGTCCGACATTGGAGGAGAAGCTGGTGACGGCGACCCGGCCCTTGGCGTTCTGGATGACGCTCTTGAGGCCCTCGCCCACCGCCACTTCGGACGGCGATTCCCCTTCCCGCATCGCATTGGTGGAATCGCAGACCAGCGCCAGCACGCCCTTGTCGCCATAGGCTCGGAAGCGCGCCTCGTCGGTCATCGGCCCGACCGTCGGCGCCGGATCGATCTTCCAGTCGCCGGTATGGATGACGACGCCGGCCGGCGTCGTGATCGCCAGCGACATCGGTTCGGGAATGGAGTGCGCAACAGGGATGGCCTCGATCTCGAACGGGCCGACGGTGAATTTCTCGCCGGCACGGTAGATCGTCACCGGGATCTTCGGCGCCCCTTGCTCGCCCTGCCGCTTGGCTTCCAGTAGGCCGGCGCTGAACGGCGTCATCCACACCGGCGCCTTGAGCTTCGGCCAGATATCGTGGAGCGCGCCGTAATGGTCCTCATGCGCATGGGTGATGACGATGCCGCGCAGATTGGCGACGTTCTCCTCGATGAAACGCGTGTCGGGCAGAACCAGGTCGACGCCGGGCAGGGTTGCATCGGGAAAAGTGACGCCGACGTCGACCACGATCCATTCGCGCGCATTGGCCGGCCCATAGCCGTAGAGGGCGAAGTTCATGCCGATCTCGCCGACACCGCCGAGCGGCACGAAGACAAGTTCGGCGTTTTCCGCTGTCGCCATGATCTTTCCTTCCTTGCCGGTCAAAATTGTGGGCCGGTCAAATTCAAGCTGGTCAAATACCTGGCCAGTCAAACGTATTGGCCGGTCAAACACCGGCCGAGGCAACCGCGCCGAAATGCACGTCGCCGGCGGCGATCGTCAGAACCGAACCTTGATCGTCGCGGATCACGAAACGGCAGTCCTCGTCAATGGTCTCGAAGGTGCCGCGCACCACATTACCGTCAATTCTGACAGCAACCTGGCCGCCAAGCCCCGCCGCACGCGCCAGCCACCGCCGCCTGACGGCGGCAAGCCCACGCCCTTCGTTCCACAGCCGCGCATTCTCGCTCCAGGCATCCGACAGGGCCAGAAACAGCGTCTCGGCATCGCAAGCAGACCCCAGCGCGCTGAGCGACGTCGCTGGATAAGGCAAATCCTCAGGGTATGCCACCACGTTGACGCCGATGCCGACAGCCACCGCCGAACGATCACCATCCAGCATCGCCGATTCCAGCAGGATGCCGGCGAGCTTGGCGCCCGAGGCAAGCACATCGTTCGGCCATTTCAGTTCGAAACGGTTCTTGCCTTGGCTCGCACCATCGAGGCCGATCGCGATCCTGCCCTTCGGCACGACAGCATCGAGCGCGTCGGCCAGCGCCAGTCCGGCAACGAAGCCGAGCGTCGCGGCAAGCCGAAGCTCGGTGTTGGTGATCACCAGCAGCGTCGCTGCCAGATTGCCCTCGGGCGTCGCCCAGGCGCGGCCACGGCGGCCACGCCCGGCTTCCTGCTTTTTGGAGACGACCCAGAGTTTGCCCGGATCGCCGGCCCGTGCGTGCTCCAGCGCCAGCGCGTTGGTGGAGCCGACCGTGTCGTGCGCCTCGAGCCGGAACCCGTCCGAAGCCGCGGTTGGAGCCAGCCTGAACGTCATTCCGTCAGAAGAAGGTCTTGGCCGCGGCTGCTGCGTAGGTTCCGATCGTGCCGCCGATCAGCACGTAGAACAGCACGAAAGCGCCGCAGACACCGAGCACGACGCGCAGTTCGGTCGCCATCGGCACGAAGCCGCCGACCGGTTCGTCGAACCACATGATCTTGATGATGCGCAGATAATAATAGGCGCCCACCACAGAGGCCAGCACGCCGATGATCGCCAGCGCGTAGAGGTTGGCATTGATGGCGGCAAGGAACACGTACCATTTCCCCCAGAAGCCGGCGAGCGGCGGGATGCCGGCCAGCGAGAACATCAGGATGGTGAGGATCGTCGCCATGATCGGATTGGTCGCCGACAGGCCGGCGAGATCGCTGATCTGCTCGACATTGCCCTCCTTTCGCCGCATGGCGAGGATGAAGGCGAAGGTGCCGAGCGTCATCACCAGATAGATCAGCATGTAGATGGCGACGCCGCGCACGCCGTCCTGGCTGTTGGCGGCAAGGCCGACCAGAGCATAACCCATATGGCCGATGGAGGAATAGGCCATCAGCCGCTTGATGTTGGTCTGGCCGATGGCCGCAAAGGCACCAAGCGCCATCGAGGCAATCGAGATGAAGACGATGATCTGCTGCCAGTCGGCGGCGATCGGCTTGAAGGCGCCCATGGTGACGCGCACCATCAGCGCCATCGCCGCCATCTTTGGTGCCGCCGCCAGAAAAGCCGTCACCGGCGTCGGCGCGCCCTCATAGACGTCGGGCGTCCACATATGGAACGGCACCGCCGAGATCTTGAAGGCAAGGCCGGCCAGCACAAAGACCAGGCCGAAGACGAGGCCGAGCTGGCGCTCACCGCCGCTCAGCGCCGTGGCGATCTCCTGGAAGCCGGTGTTGCCGGTGTAGCCGTAGACCAGCGAGATACCGTAAAGCAGCATGCCTGACGACAGCGCGCCAAGGACGAAATACTTCAGCCCGGCCTCGGTCGAGCGCAGATTGTCCCGGTTGATCGCCGCCAGCACGTAGATCGCCAGCGATTGCAGCTCGAGGCCGAGATAGAGCCCGATCATGCCGTTGGCCGAGATCATCAGCATCATGCCGAGCGTGCAGAGCAGGATCAGCACCGGATATTCGAACTTGTCGAAACGCTCCGCCTGGGCAAAGCGGACCGACATGACCAGCGTCACCGCCGAGCCGACCAGCGCCAGCACCTTCATGAAGCGGGCGAACGGATCCTGGATGAAGGCTTCGCCATAGGCGTTGCCTTGTCCCGGCGAAAAGACCAGCCAGGCGCCGGCGATCACCAGCACGGCGACGGCAAGGCCGCTCACCGTGACAGTGGTGTTGGCGCGCGAATAGGCGCCGAGCATCAACAGCGCCAAGGCGCCGATGGCGAGGATCAGCTCTGGCGTCGAGAGCGACAGGCTTGAGAGAAGGTCCGGCGTCATGGTTCGCAAAACCCCCAGTCAGTTCGCCGCCGCGGTCTGCGCGGCGCCGATGGATGCGGTGACATTGGTAACGAGCGCCTTGACCGATTCGGCGGTCGCGTCGAAGATCGGCGCCGGATAGACGCCGAAGAAGATGACCAGCGCGACCAGCGGATAGATGATCACCTTCTCGCGCGTCGACAGGTCGAGCAGGCCTTTCAGGCTTTCCTTGGTCAGTGCGCCGAAGATCACCTTGCGGTAGAGCCAGAGCGCATAGGCCGCCGAAAGGATGACGCCGGTGGCGGCGAAGAACGCTACCCAGGTGTTGACCCGGAACACGCCGAGCATGGTCAGGAACTCGCCGACGAAGCCGCTGGTGCCGGGCAGGCCGACATTGGCCATGGTGAAGATCATGAACACGGTTGCATATTTCGGCATGTTGTTGACCAACCCGCCATAGGCATCGATGTCACGCGTATGCATGCGGTCGTAGACGACGCCGACGCAGAGGAACAGCGCGCCGGAGACCAGGCCGTGCGACAGCATCTGAAAGATCGAACCCTGGACGCCTTCCTGGTTCATCGCGAAGATGCCCATGGTAACGAAGCCCATGTGAGCGACCGACGAATAGGCGATCAGCTTCTTCATGTCCTCCTGCATCAGCGCCACCAGCGAGGTGTAGATGATGGCGACAACGGAGAGCGTGAAGATCAGCGGCGCGAACATTTCGGATGCGATCGGAAACATCGGCAGCGAAAAGCGCAGGAAGCCGTACCCACCCATCTTGAGCAGGATGGCGGCCAGGATCACCGAGCCGGCCGTCGGCGCCTCGACATGCGCGTCCGGCAGCCAGGTGTGCACCGGCCACATCGGCATCTTCACCGCGAAGGACGCGAAGAAGGCAAGCCATAGCCAGGTCTGCATATTGGCCGGGAAGTTGTGGGTCAGAAGCGTCGGGATGTCGGTGGTGCCGGACTGGAAGAACATCGCCATGATGGCGAGCAGCATCAGCACCGAGCCGGCCAGCGTATAGAGGAAGAACTTGAACGAGGCATAGACGCGCCGCTTGCCGCCCCACACGCCGATGATGATGAACATCGGGATCAGGCCGGCTTCGAAGAAGACATAGAACAAGACGATGTCGAGCGCGCAGAACACGCCGATCATCAGCGTCTCGAGCAGCAGGAAGGCAATCATATAGGCCTTGACGCGCTTCTCAATCGATTCCCACGAGGCGAGGATGCAGAGCGGCATCAGGAAGGTGGTCAGGATGACGAACAGCATGGAGATGCCGTCTACGCCCATATGGTAGGAGATGCCGGAATCCAGCCAGGCAAACTTCTCGACGAACTGGAAGCCGGGCTGCGAATTGTCGAAGCCGGTCCAGATGAACAGCGAAATCACAAACGTGAACGCGGTCGTGAACAGTGCTATGGCGCGGATGTTGCGGCGCGCGTTCTCGCTGTCGTCACGCACGAAAAGGATGAGCAGCACACCAACCAGCGGCAGGAAGGTGACCAGCGATAGGATCGGCCAGGCGGTCATCAGAGCATCATCCAGGTGACGAGTGCGGCAACGCCGATCAGCATGGCGAAGGCATAGTGGTAGAGATAGCCGGTCTGCAGCTTGACGACCCGGTTGGTGACGTCGACGACGCGCGCCGAAATGCCGTCCGGCCCGAGCCCGTCGATGACGGTGCCGTCGCCGGTCTTCCACAGGAAGCTGCCGAGGCGCTTTGCCGGCCGCACGAACAGGAAGTCGTAGAGCTCGTCGAAATACCATTTGTTGAGCAGGAAGGCGTAGAGCAGGCGATGGTTGGCGGCGACGCTCCGAGGCATTTCCGGCGCGCGAATATAGAACTGCCAGGCAATCGCAAAGCCGATCAGCATGGCGATGAACGGTGACAGCTCGACCCACAACGGCACTTCGTGGATTTCGTGCAGGATGTGGTTGTCCGGCAGCGTGAACAGCGACGCCTTCCAGAATTCGGCATAGCCCTCGCCGATGAAGGCGCCGTGGAAGATCACGCCGGCGAACAGCGCGCCCGCCGCCAGGATGAACAGCGGCACCAGCATGACCGGTGGCGATTCATGGACATGGTGCATGACCTCGTGGCTGGCCCGCGGCTCGCCGTGGAAGGTCATGAAGATCAGCCGCCAGGAGTAGAAGGAGGTGAAGCAGGCAGCAATGACCAGCAATATGAAGGCAAACGCGGCGACCGCATTGTGGCCGACGAAGGCCGCTTCGATGATGGCGTCCTTGGAAAAGAAGCCGGCCGTACCGATGATCGTTACCGGAATGCCGACACCGGTCAGCGCCAGCGTGCCGATCACCATCATCCAGTAAGTCGTCGGGATCAGCGTCCTCAGGCCGCCCATTTTGCGCATGTCCTGCTCGTCGGAGACGGCGTGGATGACCGAGCCAGAGCCGAGGAACAGCAGCGCCTTGAAGAAGGCGTGGGTGAACAGATGGAAAATCGCTGCGCCATAGGCACCGACGCCGAGCGCCACGAACATGTAGCCGAGCTGCGAACAGGTCGAATAGGCGATGACGCGCTTGATGTCGTTCTGGACGAGACCGACGGTCGCCGCGAAGAAGGCCGTGAAGGCGCCGATGAAGGTGACCACCGTCAATGCCGAATGCGACAGCTCGAACAGCGGCGACAACCGCGCCAGCATGAACACGCCTGCCGTCACCATGGTCGCGGCATGGATCAGTGCCGAGACCGGCGTCGGGCCTTCCATGGCATCCGGCAGCCAGGTGTGAAGCGGCACCTGCGCCGACTTGCCCATAGCGCCCATGAACAGGAGCAGGCAGACGACCGTCATCGCAGCCTGCTTATCGAGTGCATAGCCGAGGAAGGTCAGCACGGCCGCACCTTGCGGCGCGCCTTCCGCCGGAATGAACGTCGCCGCATTGGCGAAGATGGTGCCGAGATTGACCGAGCCGAACAGCACGAACACGCCGAATATGCCGAGCGCAAAGCCGAAATCGCCGACGCGGTTGACGACGAAGGCCTTGATCGCAGCCGCATTGGCCGACGGCTTCTTGTACCAGAAGCCGATCAGCAGATAGGAGGCAAGGCCGACGCCTTCCCAGCCGAAGAACATCTGCACGAGGTTGTCGGCCGTCACCAGCATCAGCATGGCGAAGGTAAACAGCGACAGATAGGCGAAGAAGCGCGGCCGGTCCGGATCGTGATGCATGTAGCCGATCGAGTAGATGTGGACCAGCGACGACACCGTGTTGACAACTACCAGCATCACCACCGTCAGCGTGTCGATCCTGAGCGCCCACGACGCCTCCAGCCCGCCCGACTGGATCCAGCGCATCACCGGCACGGTGAACACCTCGCCGCCGCCGAAGCCAACCGAGAAGAAGGCGACCCACGACAGCACGGCCGCGATCACCAGGAAGCCCGAGGTGATGTATTCGGAAGCCTTGGCCCCGAGCGAGGTGCCGAACAGGCCGACGATCAGAAAGCCGAGCAGCGGAAGGAAGACGATGGCCTGATACATGGTGGTTCCGTCAACCCTTCATCATGTTCACGTCTTCGACCGCGATCGAGCCGCGGTTGCGGAAGAAGACGACGAGAATGGCAAGGCCGATCGCCGCTTCGGCCGCCGCGACCGTCAGCACGAACAGTGCGAACACCTGGCCGACCAAATCGCCGAGCGCCGCCGAAAAGGCGACGAAATTGATGTTGACCGCAAGCAGGATCAGCTCGATCGACATCAGGATGACGATGACGTTCCTGCGGTTCAGGAAGATGCCGAACACGCCGAGCGTGAACAGGATCGCCGATACGGTCAGGTAGTGCGCGATGCCGACGACCATCTCAGACTCCTTCGCCCGTCTTGACCTTGCGGATTTCCACTCCGGTTGCTGCCGTGCGGCCGACCTGGGCGGCGATCGACTGCCGCTTGACGCCCGGCTTATGGCGCAGCGTCAGCACGATGGCGCCGATCATGGCGACCAGCAGCACCAGCCCCGCCACCTGGAAGTAATAGAGGTAATCCGTATAGAGGATGTCGCCGAGCGCTGCCGTGTTCGAGCGCGCGGCCAGGTCCGGAATGGGTTTCGCGACCGTCGCCGCCAGTTTCGGCGCGAATGTATAGCCGCCGAGCACGACGATCAGCTCCGCCGCCAGGATCAGCCCGACCAGCGCGCCGATCGGTGCATATTGCAGGGCGCCTTCCTTCATTTCGGCGAAGTCGACGTCGAGCATCATGACGACAAACAGGAACAGCACCAGCACCGCGCCGACATAGACGACGAGCAGGATCATCGCCAGGAACTCGGCGCCGGTCAGCATGAACAGGCCGGCGGCGTTGAAGAAGGTCAGGATCAGGAACAGCACCGAATGCACGGGATTGCGCGCCGAAATGACCATGAACGCCGATGCCACCGCGACAAAGGCGAAGAGGTAGAAAAAGGCCGCCTCTAGTCCACTCAGCATGGGTTCCCCCGGGTTTCCTGTCAGAACAGGACGTTCGTCCTGTTTTTTGCCACCGCCTCCGGTCGGCAAGTTGCGTGTTCCTTAAACGAGGCCCCTCGCCCCGTCCATGCGTCAAATATCAGCGGTAAGGCGCATCCAGCGAGATGTTGCGCGCCAGTTCACGCTCCCAGCGGTCGCCATTGGCCAGGAGCCGGTCCTTGTCGTAATACAGCTCCTCGCGCGTTTCCGTCGCGAATTCGAAATTCGGCCCCTCGACAATGGCGTCGACCGGGCAGGCTTCCTGGCAGAAGCCGCAGTAAATGCATTTCACCATATCGATGTCGTAGCGCACGGTGCGCCGCGTGCCGTCATTGCGGCGTGGGCCGGCTTCGATGGTGATGGCCTGTGCCGGGCAGATCGCCTCGCACAATTTGCAGGCGATGCAGCGTTCCTCGCCGTTAGGATAACGGCGCAGCGCATGTTCGCCACGGAAGCGCGGGCTGACCGGCCCCTTTTCATGCGGATAGTTGATCGTCTCCTTCGGCGCGAAGAACTGGCGCATCGACAGGAAGAAAGCGCTGACGAAATCCTGCAAAAGCAGTGACTTGGCGGCCTGGGATAATGCTGACATCAGGCAAACCCGGTGAGTTTGAGGAAAGCGGCGGTAGCGACCACCATGAACAGCGAGATCGGCAGGAAGACCTTCCAGCCGAGCCGCATCAGCTGGTCGTAGCGGTAGCGCGGCACGAACGCCTTCACCATGGAGAACATGAAGAACACCAGGCAGACCTTGAGTACGAACCAGATCAGCCCCGGCACCCAGGTGAACGGCGCGAAGTTGAAGGGCGGCAGCCAGCCGCCAAGGAACAGGATGGTGGCCAGCGCGCACATCAGGACGACGGCGACATATTCGCCGAGGAAGAACAACAGGAACGGCGTCGAGGAATATTCGACCATATGGCCGGCGACGAGTTCCGATTCGGCTTCCACAAGGTCGAAGGGCGGCCGGTTGGTCTCGGCCAACGCCGAGATGAAGAAGACGATGAACATCGGGAACAGCGACAGCCAATGCCAGTCGAGGAAGGTGTTGGGCAGGCCGAGCCGCGTGCCCAGCCCGTCCTGCTGCGACAAGACGATGTCGGATAGGTTGAGCGAGCCGACGCAAAGCAGCACGGTGACGATGACGAAACCGATCGAGACTTCGTAGGACACCATCTGCGCCGCCGAGCGCAGTGCGCCGAGGAAGGGGTATTTCGAATTGGAGGCCCAGCCGCCCATGATGACGCCATAGACCTCGAGCGAGGAGATGGCGAAGACATAGAGGATGCCGACATTGACGTTGGCGATCGCCCAGCCTTCATTGACCGGTATGACCGCCCAGGCAGAGATCGCCAGCACCGCCGACACCAAGGGCGCCAGCAGGAAAACGCCCTTGTTGGCGCCGGACGGGATCACCGGTTCCTTGAAGACGAATTTCAGCAGATCGGCGAAGGCCTGCAGCGTGCCCCACGGACCGACGACGTTCGGTCCGCGGCGCAATTGCACCGCCGCCCAGATCTTGCGGTCGGCGTAAAGCACATAGGCGACGAATATCAACAGAACGACGATCAGCACGACCGACTTCAAAAGGATCAGCAGCGCCGGCAGCACGTAGAAGGAGAAGAAGGTGTCCATATCTACTCCGCCGCCTGCCTGAAGCCGTTCTTCGCCAAAGCCGAGCACTCGGCCATCACCGCGGAAGCCCGCGCGATCGGGTTGGTCAGGTAGAAATCCTTGACCGGCGAGGTGAAGGTGCCCTTGTTCAGCCGCCCGCCGAGCTTGGCAACCCTGGCGATGTCGGCCGGGTCGCCGGCCGCGACATGGTCGATGCGGGCAAGATGCGGGTATTCCGCATAGAGCTTAGCGCGCAGCTGCGGCAGCGAATCGAACGGCAGCTTCTTGCCAAGCACATCCGACAGAGCCCGAAGGATCGCCCAGTCCTCGCGTGCCTCACCGGGCGCGAAGCCGGCACGGTTGGTCTGCTGCACGCGCCCCTCGGTGTTGACGAAGGTGCCCGACTTCTCGGTATAGGCGGCCCCCGGCAGGATGACGTTGGCGCGGTGTGCGCCCTTGTCGCCATGCGTGCCGATATAGACGACGAAAGCGCCGCCGGTCTTGGCCATATCGATTTCGTCGGCGCCGAGCAGGAACAGCACATCGGTCTCGCCCAGCATGCCGGCGACGTTCCTGCCGCCCTCGCCCGGCACAAACCCGACATCGAGGCCGCCGACGCGTGCCGCGGCGGTGTGCAGCACGGCAAAGCCGTTCCAGTCGGCCCTGGCAGCGTTGACGGCGACGGCGAGCTTCGCCGCTTGGCCGAGCACGGCCGCCCCGTCCGGACGCGCCAGCGCACCCTGTCCGACGATGATCAGCGGATGCGTCGCCTTCTTCAGCAGCTGGAAGAACTTGCCGTTACCGTCGGCCAGATCCTTCAGCGATTCCGGCCCGGCGCCGAGCTGCTCATAATCATAGCGCGTATCGCCGACATCGCCGATGACGCCGACCGGCAGATTGCCGGCCCGCCAGCGCTTGCGGATGCGGGCGTTGAGCAAGGATGCCTCGAAGCGCGGATTGGCGCCGATGATCAGCACCGCATCGGCCTGTTCGATGCCTTCGATGGTCGGGTTGAACACATAGCTCGCCCGGCCGAGCGACGGATCGAGTGCGGCGCCGTCCTGGCGGCAGTCGGTGTTCTTCGAGCCGAGCGAAGCCATCAGAAGCTTCAGCGCGTAGATCTCCTCGACGGCTGCGAGATCGCCGGCAATGGCACCGATCTTTTCGGGTGCCGCATTCGACACCGCTTCCTTGATCGCGGCAAAAGCCTCGGCCCAGCTTGCCGGGGCCAGTCTGCCGTCCTTGCGCACATAGGGGCGGTCGAGGCGCTGCGTGCGCAGACCATCCCAGATGAAGCGGGTCTTGTCGGAAATCCACTCCTCGTTCACCGCCTCGTTGGTACGCGGCAGGATGCGCATCACTTCGCGGCCTCGGCTATCGACGCGGATCGCCGAGCCGACGGCGTCCATCACGTCGATGGATTCGGTCTTGGTCAGTTCCCACGGCCGTGCCTGGAAGGCGTAGGGTTTGGAGGTCAGCGCACCGACCGGGCAAAGGTCGATGACATTGCCCTGCAGTTCCGAAGTCATCGCGCTTTCGAGATAGGTGGTGATCTCGGCATCCTCGCCGCGGCCGATCAGGCCGAGCTCGGATATGCCCGCAATCTCGGTGGTGAAGCGGACGCAGCGCGTGCAATGGATGCAGCGGTTCATGATCGTCTTGACCAGCGGCCCGATATACTTGTCTTCGACCGCCCGCTTGTTCTCGTGGTACCGCGAGGAATCGACTCCGAACGCCATCGCCTGGTCCTGCAGGTCGCACTCGCCGCCCTGGTCGCAGATCGGGCAGTCCAGCGGATGGTTGATCAGCAGGAATTCCATCACGCCTTCGCGCGCCTTCTTGACCATCGGCGTGTTGGTGAAGATTTCCGGCGGCTCGCCGTTCGGGCCGGGGCGCAGGTCGCGCACGCCCATGGCGCAGGACGCCTGCGGCTTGGGCGGGCCGCCTTTCACCTCAATCAGGCACATACGGCAATTGCCGGCGATCGACAGCCGCTCGTGGAAGCAGAAGCGCGGCACTTCCGCGCCGGCGTCCTCGGCCGCCTGCAGCAGCGTGTAATGGTCGGGTACAGTGATCTCTTTCCCGTCGACCTTGAGCTTTGCCATTTCGCCTCAAACCCCTGCGGACGTTCCGCAATCTTTCCTTCCGGGCGCAGCCGAGACCGCGCACGATATTGAATTCACTTTTTGGCCCCGGCCAACGCGGCCGCCTGACCGATCCAGCCGTCACGGCCGATGCGGCCCTTCAACGACAGGTAATCTTCGACCCAGGCGATCTCTTGCGGCGTCCACGCGGCGATCTGGGCGTATGTCCAGATGCCAAGGCCGTTCAGCACCTTTTCCAGTTTCGGCCCGATGCCCGATATCGCCTTGAGGTCAGCCGGCTCGGCTGGCCGATCCATCGGCTTAGGCTGCTTGAAATCCTCCGGCATCAGGCCGGCCGACGCATCCGCTGCAACGGTGCTGGCATTCGCCAAGCTCCGCGCCGCAGTGCTCGTCGCAATGTCGGTCACATCGTTGGCGAAGGACTGCGCCTCGGCAAGCAGGGTTTTGGTCGCCGCGCGCGCCTTTATCGAGGAGCTTTTGCCGGTCGCGGAAAAGCGTTCCGTTCGCGCCTCGAAATCCTCGGCGACCGGCCGCCAAAGCCGCTGCGAGGTCTCGGCCGCGCCTGAAAGCACGCCCATCCAGATACCAAAGGCGTGGTTGGCAAGGCCGATGCCGAGTGCCGTCATCGCCGCCGCGCCCGCGACAGGATGCGCCAGGAGATTGACGGCATTGGCCATCTCCTTCGGCATCATCCTGGTCAGATCCTGGTTCATCTTCAACAACGGGTCCATATCGGGCGTAAAATCGTCGGGTGTCGAAAACAGCGACATAGGTGGTCTCCTGGTCGTTTCCGTCTGCCCCGCGCTCGTTTCCTCGTGTCGGACATTCGTCCGCATTTTTGAATTCTTCTATTCCGCCGCCGCCAGCACCGGTTCGGCACGGTGCGCGTTGCGCGAAAACTCGTCGATGCGCCGCTCCACCTCGCCGCGGAAATGCCGCATCAGGCCCTGGATCGGCCATGCTGCCGCATCGCCCAGCGCACAGATCGTGTGGCCCTCGACCTGCTTCGTCACGTCGAGCAGCATGTCGATCTCGCGCTTCTGCGCCTCACCGCGCACCAGCCGTTCCATCACCCGCCACATCCAGCCGGTGCCCTCACGGCAGGGCGTGCACTGGCCACAGCTCTCGTGCTTGTAGAAATAGGACAGCCGCGCGATCGCTTTCACGATATCGGTCGATTTGTCCATGACGATGACAGCCGCCGTGCCGAGGCCCGATTTCAGGTCGCGCAGCGCGTCGAAATCCATCGGCGCGTCAATGATCTGCTCGGCCGGCACCAGCGGCACCGAGGCGCCGCCCGGAATGACCGCCAGCAGATTGTCCCAGCCGCCGCGAATGCCGCCGCAATGCGTCTCGATCAGTTCGCGGAACGGGATCGACATCGCCTCTTCGACGGTGCACGGATTGTTGACGTGGCCGGAGATGCAGAACAGCTTGGTGCCGACATTGTTGGGCCGGCCGAAGGACGAGAACCAGGCGGCACCGCGGCGCAGGATGGTCGGCGCCACCGCGATGGACTCGACATTGTTGACTGTCGTCGGGCAGCCATAGAGGCCGACATTTGCCGGAAATGGCGGCTTCAGCCGCGGCTGGCCCTTCTTGCCCTCGAGGCTTTCGAGCAGCGCCGTTTCCTCGCCGCAGATATAGGCGCCGGCGCCATGGTGCATGTAGATGTCGAAATCGTAGCCGGAGGTGTTGTTCTTACCGATCAGCTTGGCCGCATAGGCCTCGTCGATGGCGCGCTGCAGCGCCTCGCGCTCGCGGATAAACTCGCCGCGCACATAGATGTAGGCGGCGACCGCGCCCATGGCGAAGCCGGCAAGCAGGCAGCCTTCGACCAGCGTATGCGGGTCATGGCGCAGTATGTCGCGGTCCTTGCAGGTGCCGGGCTCGGATTCGTCGGCATTGACGACGAGATAGCTCGGCCGGCCGTCGCTTTGCTTGGGCATGAACGACCATTTGAGCCCGGTCGGGAAACCGGCGCCGCCGCGGCCGCGCAGGCCCGATGCCTTCATCTCGTTGACGATCCACTCGCGCCCCTTGGCAACGATGCCGGGCGTGTTGTCCCAGGCGCCGCGCGCCATGGCACCGGCCAGCGACTTGTCGAAGCGGCCGTAGATGTTGTTGAAGATGCGGTCTCTGTCCTGAAGCATTGCTCGTTCCTCAGACCGGCTTCTTGCCGGTCGGCCGGCTCCTGTTTCCGGGCGACGGCTTGGCCGCAGCCTTCGCCGGTTTGACCTTGGCCTCCGGCGCTTTGAAAGCAGACGCCGGCTCGGCCTTGTTCTTGGGGCCCTTGCGCTGTTTCGAGACGTCCTCGACCTGCGGTTCGGCCTTGTTGGCATTGGCGGCCGAATGCAGAGGCGCTGCGACGCTCGCCGCCCTTTCCGCCGCGGGCGCGACTTTCGTCGCCGACGGCGATTTCAGCGCCGGGTTGGTCTCGACCGCGTCGGTCTTCGGCTTGCTGGCATTCGAGGGCGCAACCGGCGCCGGCGCGGCAGGAGCAGTTGGCGGGACTGATGCTGCGACGGCAGCCGCCGGCTCTGCATCCTTGGTGGCCTTGGTCGCCGCCCTGGTTTCCCGGTCGCGGGTCGCCTTGAGGATCGCCTTTTCGCTCTTGAGGGTCGTCAGGCCACTGGCCGGCTCAGAGGTGATGCGGCCGTTTTGCGGTCCTGGCGTCACCGAAGCACCTTTGCCGGCGTCATAGAGGTCGATGATCTCGGCAAGCCGCTCCGGCGTCAAATCCTCATAGGTGTCCTTGAATATCATCACCATCGGTGCGTTGACGCAGGCGCCGAGGCATTCGACCTCTTCCCACGACAGCGTGCCCTTGTCGTTGGTGTGGAATTGGTCGTGATGGATTTTCGAGCGGCACACATCCATCAGCGCTTCCGAGCCGCGCAGCATGCAGGGCGTGGTGCCGCAGACCTGGATATGAGCGCGGGTGCCGACCGGATTGAGCTGGTATTGCGTATAGAAGGTGGCGACTTCCAGCCCACGGATATAGGGCATGTCGAGCATGTCGGAGATCGTCTCGATCGCCGCCTTGGTCACCCAGCCTTCCTGTTCCTGCGCCAGCATCAGCAAGGGAATGATGGCGGACTGCTCGCGCCCCTTCGGATATTTCTTGATCCACTGCTTCGCCGCCGCCGCATTCGCCCGGTTGAAGGCGAAGGAGGCTGGCTGGAGGCTGGCTTCTGCGAGACGGCGGACTGACATTACGATTTCGCTTCTATGTTTCTACTGGTTAGAGTTGTAGGCGCGATAGCAATCCTCGGATCGCCCCAAAACGCATACGAACTCTTCATTTCCACGCTTCAGGCGGATGTATCCGTCATAGCGGCTATACACCCAAGCTATTGGCTTGCAACGATATTCTTCGGGGATCAATGACGCTACGAGGTTGTCATGAACCGCGCAGTTGGACGATGTCGACGGCCGGCCATGGACAAGAATGCCCTCATCCATTGCTGGGGTCTGGGTGCTCAAGCGACGGACTGTAAGCAGATCGCCTTCTGCAATAAGCTTGAACCCCTCTTTGAGAAGATCGGTCGACGAGAGACCCTCACCGGACCCAGCAAGCGACACTTCAGCGGAAGCCGCAAGGCATGCCGCGGCCAGAAACGCCTTTGACGGTCGAGCCATTCCCATCATCACCGATCGACCTCACCAAACACGATGTCGAGTGAACCCAACACGGCGGTGACGTCGGCCAACATGTGGCCGCGACACAAAAAGTCCATGGCCTGGAGATGCGCGAAGCCGGGCGCGCGCAGCTTGCAGCGATAGGGCTTGTTGGTGCCGTCGGAGACGAGATAGACGCCGAACTCGCCCTTCGGCGCCTCGACCGCCGCATAGACCTCGCCGGCCGGCACGCGGTAGCCTTCGGTGTAGAGCTTGAAATGATGGATCAGCGCTTCCATCGAGCGCTTCATCGCCGCGCGCTTCGGCGGCACCACCTTGCCGTCAAGGTTGGACACCGGCCCGCTGCCCTCCTTACCGAGCAACAGATCGACGCACTGGCGCATGATTTTCGCCGACTGCCGCATCTCTTCCATGCGCACCAGATAGCGGTCGAAACAGTCACCGTTCTTGCCGATCGGAATGTCGAAATCCATCTCGGCATAGCATTCGTAGGGCTGCGATTTGCGCAGGTCCCACGGCGCGCCCGAGCCGCGCACCATGACGCCGGAAAAACCCCAGGCCCAGGCGTCGGCCAGAGACACCGTCGCGATGTCGACATTGCGCTGCTTGAAGATGCGGTTGCCGGTCAAGAGTGAGTCGAGGTCGTCGACCGATTTCAGGAATGGGTCGATCCACTTGCCGATGTCCTCGATCAGCTTCTGCGGCAGATCCTGATGCACGCCGCCGGGGCGGAAATAGGCCGCGTGCATGCGCGAACCCGAGGCGCGCTCGTAGAACACCATCAGCTTTTCGCGCTCGACGAAGCCCCACAGCGGCGGCGTCAGCGCGCCGACATCCATCGCCTGCGTCGTCACATTGAGGATGTGCGACATGATGCGGCCGATTTCCGAATAGAGCACTCGGATCAACTGGCCGCGCTTTGGCACCTCGATGCCGAGCAGACGCTCGGCGGCAAGCGCAAAGGCATGCTCCTGGTTCATCGGCGCGCAATAATCGAGCCGGTCGAGATAGGGCACGGCCTGCAGATAAGTCTTGGCCTCGATCAGCTTTTCCGTGCCGCGGTGCAACAGCCCGATATGCGGGTCAACGCGATCGACGACTTCGCCGTCAAGCTCCAGCACCAGGCGCAAAACGCCGTGCGCCGCTGGATGTTGCGGGCCAAAATTGATGTTGAAGTTGCGAACGGAGGTTTCAGCCATTTACTGCTTTGCCTTTTCATCCCCCGGAAGCACGTAATCCGTACCTTCCCACGGAGACAGAAAATCGAAATTGCGGAATTCCTGCTTGAGCTCCACTGGCTCGTAGATGACGCGCTTGGCTTCGTCGTCGTAACGCACCTCGACGAAGCCGGTCAGCGGAAAGTCCTTGCGCAGCGGATGGCCTTCAAAGCCGTAATCGGTCAGAATCCGCCGCAGATCGGGATGGCCTGAAAACAGCACGCCATAGAGATCATAGGTCTCGCGCTCGAACCAGTCGGCGCCGGGATAAATCCCGGTGATTGACGGCACCAGCGTCTCTTCGTCGGCCTGGACCTTGATTCGGATGCGGATATTCTGTCTCGGCGACAGCAAATGATAGACGACGTCGAAGCGCTTCGCCCGCGATGGATAATCGGCGCCGCAGACGTCGATGATCGAAATGAACTGGCATTTCGGGTCGTCGCGCAGGAAGGTCACCACCTCGATCAGGTCGCGCGGCTCGACTGGGATGGTGAGTTCGCGATAGGCGAATACCGCCTCGCCGATCCGGCCGACCAGTTTCTCGCCGAGATAGGTCGAGAGATCATTCAACGCCTGGGTCATGACAGCCTCGCCAACCAGTCCAGAATCTTGCGTGAGTCTTCCGGATCTTTCTCACCGAACCAACCGCTCTCCGTGGCCGCGTCAATGGTCAAAAAAACCTGGCATTCATCATCGTCACCCAGCTCGCCAAAAAACAGCTTTCCGACAAACTGCCGGGTTTCGAGGTTTGCCGGGTCCCCGTTCAGGGCAACGCACTCCACAAACAACTTTTCGGTAACTGCTCCCTGGCCCGGCGCCGAAGAGGAAAGCTTGGCCGACATTTCAGCAGTCAGGTTCTTGGTTCGATCGCCAAGCGAACGCAGTCTCACGTCGCCATGATAAAAGACTATTCGTGGGTCGCTTGTCGGCTCAGCCTCCCAATCATTTAGTCGAATGTCGACACCGAGACCAGCAGCACCAAATTTCGTATCTGCTAAAAGCGCAGAAGAATAAAACGTCGAACCGGCGTCCGTTTTTACAAATCGCTGTTCAGACGTCTTGAACATCAAATCCAGCCAAGGCTCAGGGTTGCCATGAATAATCCCATCTTCATCCACGGCGATTTACCGCTCGATCGTGCCGGTGCGGCGGATCTTCTTCTGCAGCAGAAGGATGCCGTAAAGCAGCGCTTCGGCGCTCGGCGGGCAGCCGGGCACGTAGATGTCGACCGGCACGATGCGGTCGCAGCCGCGCACCACCGAATAGGAATAATGATAATAGCCGCCGCCATTGGCGCAGGAGCCCATCGAGATGACGTAGCGCGGCTCCGGCATCTGATCGTAGACCTTGCGCAGCGCCGGCGCCATCTTGTTGGTCAGCGTGCCGGCGACGATCATGATGTCGGACTGGCGCGGGGACGCGCGCGGCGCGACACCGAACCTCTCCGAGTCATAGCGCGGCATCGACGTATGGATCATCTCGACCGCGCAGCAGGCGAGACCGAAGGTCATGAACATCAACGAGCCGCTGCGCGCCCAGGTGATCAGCGCCTCGGTCGAGGTGACGAGAAAGCCCTTGTCGGCGAGCTCGTTGTTGATCTCCAGGAAGAATGGATCGTCGGACCCGACCGGCCTGCCGGTGTTGGGGTCGATGAGGCCCTTGGGCTTCGGCGCGACGAGCGTGCCGGAACTGTCGTTCAATCCCATTCCAGCGCTCCTTTTTTCCATTCATAGGCAAAGCCGATGGTCAGCACCGCCAAAAACACCATCATCGACCAGAAACCGAGCATGCCGATCTGGCTGAACGACACCGCCCAAGGAAACAGGAAGGCCACCTCCAGATCGAAGATGATGAACAGGATCGACACCAAGTAGAAGCGGATATCGAACTTCATGCGGGCGTCGTCGAACGAGTTGAAGCCGCACTCATAGGCGGAAAGCTTTTCCGGATCGGGGTTGCGGTAGGCCACCAGGAACGGTGCAGCGAGCAGCGCCAGCCCGACGATCAGCGCCACGCCGATGAACAGGACGATGGGCAGGTACGAACCTAAAAGTGCGTTCATGCTGCAGTTTCCGTTGGCGGCCAATCCACTCTGATTACAGCACCGGACCCACTTGCGGAAGCGTGACAGTTTAACCACTGAACCGTTTTAAGGGGGCTCTATGCTGCAACGCGGCGAGGGTTAGCGCAGCGCTTTCGGCGAAGCAAGTCAAACCTTGTTCAAATCGCGGTGCTGGACGGCATATCCGGGAAAACTGGTCCGATCCGCTCCTGTTTGATTTCCTTCACTTTTTACTCCACTTTTCTCTCCTGACATGGATGCCGCCAAAACCCTGCTAGCATGGCACGGAATCGCAGGTCATTTTCTCTGTCTAAAATCCTCCGGATGCCGCCTTCATGAAGGAAAAAATCTCGCTTGCCACGGCCCGCCGCATCGCGCTCGCGGCACAGGGATTCAATGACCCGCGACCCACCGGCACGCCTGACCGCCGGCATCTGGCCCGCGTGCTTGCCCGTACCGGCCTGCTGCAGATCGATTCCGTCAGCGCCGTGGTGCGCGCCCACTATATGCCGCTCTATTCGCGGCTTGGCCCTTACAAGCTGGCGCTGCTCGACGACGCCGCCGTAACGCGCAAGCGCATGGTCTTCGAATATTGGGCGCACGAAGCCTCCTTCTTGCCGGTCGAGACCTATCCGTTGATGCGCTGGCGCATGCAGCGGGCCGAGGGCGGCGACGAAATGTACAGCGGACTGGCCAAATGGGGCCGCGAGCACGCCGCCTATATCGAAGACATCTATCGCGAGGTCGCCGAACGAGGCCCGATCGCAGCGTCGGCTTTCGAAGGGCAGAAGGGTTCGGGCGGCTGGTGGGGCTGGAGCCATGCCAAGCACGCCTTCGAATGGCTGTTCTGGGCCGGCCGCATCACCACGGCGCATCGCCGCGGCTTCGAACGGTTCTACGATCTGCCGGAGCGCGTATTGCCGCCGGCGGTACTCGCGCTACCGGTTCCCTGTCCCGAGGATGCTCACCGCGAATTGCTGCGCATCTCGGCCCGCGCCCACGGCATCGCCACGGCAGGAGACCTGCGCGACTATTTCCGCCTCTCGCCCGCCGACATCAAGGGCCGCATCGAGGAGTTGGTCGAGGCCGGCGACCTGTTGCCGGTGAGCGTCGAAGGCTGGAACAAAACAGCCTATCTCCACAAGGACGCCCGTTTGCCGCGCAAGATCGAGGCGCGCGCCTTGCTCGCGCCGTTCGATCCTGTCGTCTTCGAGCGGTCGCGCACCGAGCGGTTGTTCGATTTCCACTACCGCATCGAGATCTACACGCCGGCCGAAAAGCGCCGGTATGGCTATTATGTGCTGCCATTCCTGCTCGGCGACAGCATCGTCGGGCGCGTTGACCTCAGGGCCGACCGCCCGGCCGGCGTACTGCGCGTCCATGCCGCCTATGCGGAGCCCGGCGCCTCGCTGCAAACCGCAGCCGAACTCTTCGAGGAATTGAAGCAGATGCAGGGCTGGCTCGGGCTTGAGCGCATCGAGGTGACAGCTGCCGGCGACCTTGGCCAGCCGCTAGCGGATGTTGCCGCCGTAGGGTAGTGGGCAGTTTGAAATTTCGGAGATTTTCTACCTGCGCTTTGGCTAGCTCTACGCTATGATCGAGAAATGGCTACACCGGACAGGTCGCACGTAGAAATCGTTCAAAACGGAATATGGCATTTGAGCCCCGTCGAGGACGTCGCCGGAATGAACGGCGGCGTGCGATGCGCTTCATGCAAGCAGCTGGGTAAGGTGCACAGAGCATCGGTCAATGGCATGCGCGCACATTTCGAGCATCACCAAGCCAACCCGGAATGCGAACTCAGCTACCGCAGTCCTGCTAGCAAAGCAATACGATGGCCAAGCACCCCAAGCGCCCACGCGATCCCAACGAACTCGCACAGGCAAGCTTTGGGAGATCGGCGACATTGTGGCGTTGATCGCGGGGAAGGAAGCTGAAAATCCTATGGTGCGTGGCCCTTATGAAAAGCGTTATAACTATCCGCCGTCGAACTAAGTTTGTCCTCTTGGCGGTCCTCGTAGTTCTCGTATTTGCCGGCTATTCCGAGCGTTACAGGCTGGGTCAGCACCTATGCCGCAACTTCATAGATACCTGGATTGAAAGGAGCGGATACATATTGTGCTATCGCGCTCCATAGCGTGGCGCGGACTCACGTCGGAATTTCAAACTGATCCATTACCCGCCATAGACGTGCGTTGACACGACTACCCCCACAAGCCTAAATCCGTTCCAGACGGTCCCCTGCCCGCAACGGCAAGGGCCAAGAGGGAATGCGGTGCGAAATCTCGATTTCAAATCCGCGGCTGTCCCCGCAACTGTAAGCGACGAGCCAAGGCCGAAAACCACTGGGATGTTCCCGGGAAGGCGGCACCCAGGCGATGACCCGCGAGCCAGGAGACCTGCCGTCTAGGACATAAGAATCCGATCGCCTGGCGGGTTTTCCGGGCAAGGAGCCTGATTTGGAACGCGACAGCAGTTTTCCGGCTGAGACAGCGGATTTATTGTCCGGCCTTGGTGATTCCCCGGCCGGCGTTACCGTCATCGTCTGCTCGTCATGCCGTGACGAGACCGGTTCGGACGCTCATCCGCGCGCCGGCGAACTGCTCGCAGAGGACACGCGCCGCGCCGCTTCCAGCGAAAACATCAAAATCCGCACCGTCGAATGCCTCGGCAATTGCAAGCGCCGGCTCAGCGCGGCCATGCTGCGCGACGGCTGCTGGAGTTACGTCTTCGGTGATCTGACCACGACCAGCGGCGCCGATCTCGTCACCGGGGCAAAGCTGTTTGCCACCTCGACGGATGGGCTCATTCCTTGGCGCGGCCGTCCCGATTGCCTGAAGCGCGGCCTTGTTGCCCGCATCCCTCCCCTCGACCTTTTGAAGGACCTGACATGACCGCTGCCTCCCTTTCACGCGTTTCCTGCACCGTGGTCACCGGCTTTCTCGGCGCCGGCAAGACGACGTTGATCCGCCATTTGCTCGAAAACGCCAAAGGCAAGCGCCTGGCCATCATCGTCAACGAGTTCGGCGACATCGGCATCGACGGCGAGATTCTGAAGGGCTGCGCCATCGACACCTGCCCCGAGGAAAACATCGTCGAGCTGGCCAATGGTTGCATCTGCTGCACCGTCGCCGATGATTTCGTACCGGCGCTGGACCAGATCCTGTCGCTGACGCCGAGGGTCGACCACATCCTGATCGAGACATCCGGCCTCGCTTTGCCCAAGCCGCTGGTCCAGGCCTTCCAGTGGCCGTCGGTGAAAAGCCGCGTGACGGTGGACGGCGTCATTGCCGTGGTCGACGGACCGGCGCTGGCTGATGGCCGCGTAGCCAACGACATGGACGCCCTGCAGGCCCAGCGCGCGCAGGACGAGACGCTCGACCATGACGATCCGGTCGAGGAAGTGTTCGAAGACCAGCTCGCCTGCGCCGACCTGATCATCCTGTCGAAGAGCGACCTGATGGACGCAGCCGGCTCGGCCCGTGCCAATGCCGTCATCGGCAAGCACGTTGCGCGGGCGGTGAAGATCGTACCGACTTCGCAAGGCAAGGTCGACCCGTCGGTGCTGCTCGGCCTCGGCCTCGCCGTCGAGGACGACATCGAGAACCGCAAGACCCACCACGACGACGAGCTCGACCACGAACATGACGATTTTGACTCGTTCGTCATCGACATCGCGTCTGTGTCCAACCCGGACGAGCTCGCACAACGGGTCGCCACGGCGGCGGAGGAAGAAAACGTGTTGCGCGTCAAGGGTTTCGTCGAAGTCGGCGGCAAGCCGATGCGGCTCCTGCTGCAGGCCGTCGGTCCGCGCGTCAACCACTATTACGACCGCGCCTGGACCGCTGAAGACGACCGCCGCTCGCGCCTGGTCGTCATCGGCCTGAAAGGGCTGAACCGCCCGGCCATCGAGCGTATCCTCGCCGGCTGACCCCAGGTACGAGCCGCGATGCACATCCTCACCACCACATCCGCCTCGCTCGACGATCTCGCCGAGCCTGTCGATCTCAGGCAAACGCCTGCGGATGTCGTGGCGCTGTCCTTCACCGACAGCGACCTGGCCGGGCTGGCGGCGGCGTGGAAGGCAGATGCGCACCGCCTGCCGTCGATGCGGCTCGCCGCCTTGCGCGACCTGCGCCATCCGATGTCCGTCGACCTGTGGATCGACAGCGTCGCCCGCCACGCCAAGGTCATTCTGGTCCGCATCCTCGGCGGCTATGACTGGTGGCGCTATGGCTGCGACCAGCTCGCCGTTATCGCGCGAAATCGCGGTATCAAGCTGGCGCTGCTACCGGGCGAGAGCCACGACGAGGATTTGCGACTGATCGATGGCTCGACGCTGCCGCGCGAGGAGTTGGACGCCCTGCTTGGCTATTTCCGCGAGGGCGGGCCGGCAAATATGACGGCGCTGGTGCAGAGGCTGGCAAGTCTCGCTGGATCGGGTGCGGCGGTAGCCGAACCTGTTAGCGTGCCAAAGGCGGGATTTTACGAGCCGGGACTGGGGGTCGTAGAACGCGGCGTCCCCCTCCCCCTCGAGGGGAGGGTCCGGCGGCAGGCCGGGGGTGGGGTCCTCTCCGAAGCGCGCCTACACAAAACGTCGCGCACTGTCGTGACGACCCCACCCGGCCCTGCGGGCCACCCTCCCCTCGAGGGGGAGGGGGACGTCGTGCCAATTCTCTTCTACCGTTCGATGCTGCTCGCCGCCGATGTCGCGCCCATCGACGCGCTTTTCGAAGCCCTGCGCCACCGCGGCATGGCTCCCGTGCCTATGTTCGTCTCCAGCCTCAAGGACCCGGCGTCGCTCGCCTTTGTCGAAACCGCGCTCGCAACCCTGAAGCCTGCCGCCACCATCACCGCCACAGCTTTCGCCTCGGGTGCCGAGCCCGGTGTCGAAACCCTGTTCGACCGCGCCGGCGTGCCGGTGTTCCAGGTCATCGTCGCGACCACCCGCCGCGACATCTGGCAAACCAATCAACGCGGCCTGGCGCCCGCCGACCTTGCCATGCATGTCGTCCTGCCCGAGCTCGACGGCCGCATCCTGGCCGGCGCCATTTCATTCAAGGGCGAAAGCGAAACCGACCCGGCGCTGGCCTTCCGCGCCTTCGCCAACCGGCCTGAACCCGACCGCGTGGCGCAAGTGGCGAACCGTGTCGAGGCCTTCGTGCGCCTGCAGCGGACGCCGCGTGCGGAGCGCAAGCTCGCCATCCTGATCCCCGACTATCCGAGCGCCCCCGGTCGCACCGGCTACGCGGTTGGTCTCGACGTGCCGTCCAGCGTGCTGGCAATGCTGCACGACCTCAGCGAACAGGGCTACGCCGTTGAAAGGATTCCGCAAACGCCGCGCGAGTTGCTGGAGGTGCTGGAGCGTGGAGGTGAAGGGTTGGGGTTTGAGGACTATCTCGGGTACTCGGCGGAATTGCCTGCTGAAGCGATAGCTGCCGTGACGGCCGCATGGGGGAATGCGGCAGATGACACAAGTTTGTGCGAGGCACCCCCCTCTGTCCTGCCGGAGACGTCCGGCAGGACAGAGGGGGGTGTTCAAGCGCCTGCCGCCGCAAAATTCGCCTTCCGCGCAGCCACCTTCGGCAACGTCACCGTGGCACTCGCACCTGACCGCGGGCGCCCAGCCGACCGCCGCGCCGACTATCACGACCCGACGCTGCCGCCGCGCCATGCGCTGGTCGCCTTTGGCCTCTGGCTGCGCAAGTCGCTCGGCATCCATGCAATTGTCCATGTCGGCGCCCACGGCACGCTGGAGTGGCTGCCCGGCAAGACCGTGGCGCTCAGCGAAAACTGCTTTCCCGAGATAGTCACCGGTCCCCTGCCCGTCATCTATCCCTTCATCGTCTCCAACCCGGGAGAGGCAGCGCAGGCCAAGCGGCGCATTGCCGCCGTCACGCTCGGCCATCTGCCGCCGCCGCTGACCGGCGCCGGACTGGACGAAAACCAGCACAGGCTTGAACGACTGGTTGACGAATATGCCCAGGCCGACGGGCTCGACCGCCGCCGCCGCGACCGCCTGGCGAAGCTGATCGTCGAGACGGCGGAAAAGACCGGCCTCGCCTCAGAGGCAGGCGTCGCCAGGACCGACGCAGCCGACGAGGCTTTGCGCCGCATCGACGCCTGGCTCTGCGATCTCAAGGATTTCGCCATCAAGGACGGCCTGCACATTTACGGCCGCTTGCCGGAAGGCGAGGCTGATCCGGTACGGCGGCAAAGTGCGGCAGCTGAAAAAACCGCGCTGCTTGCCGCCCTCGACGGCCGCCACGTCGCTGCCGGTCCGGCCGGTGCGCCGGCGCGTGGCCGGAGCGATGTGCTGCCCACCGGCCGCAATTTGTTTACCGCCGACCCGCGCACCATGCCGACGCCGACCGCCTATGATCTGGGCAAGATGGCAGCGGAAGAAGTGGTCCGCAGCTACATGCAATCGCATGGCGACTGGCCGCGCTCGCTGGTCATCGACCTGTGGGGCTCGGCCTCGCTGCGCACCGGCGGTGAAGAGATCGCGCAAGGCCTGGCGCTGATGGGCTGCCGGCCGCAATGGGATTCCGCCACCGGCCGCATCACCGGCATAGATGTGCTGCCGCCGGCAACACTCGGCCGTCCGCGCGTCGATGTCACCTGGCGCATATCGGGCCTGTTCCGCGACATGTTCCCGACCCAGATCGCGCTGATCGACGCCGCGGCCAACGCGGTGGCGACCCGCGACGAGGACGATTCGGAAAACCCGCTCGCCGCTAGGACCCGCATCGACGGCAAGATCAGCCCGCGTATTTTCGGCACCTCGCCGGGCACTTACGGCGCGGGCGTCGAGGACTTGTTGTCGAGCGGCGACTGGGCAGCGCGCGAAGAGATCGGCCGCACCTATCTCGCCGCCACCTCGCACGCCTATGGCGGCTCCGAGGGCAAAGGCATTTCGGCGCCCGGCGCGTTCGAGGATCGCCTCGCCGAGGCCGACCTTCTGGTTCATACCGGCGACGACCCCGGCCGCGACATCCTCGAAGGCTCGGCCGACGTCGCCTTCATCGGCGGCTTTTCGGCAGCACTTGCCGCCCTCGGCAAAAACGCCGACGTGATCGTGCTCGACACCACGGACCCGCAAAGACCGAAGCCGCGCTCGATCAGTGAGGCCGTGTCGCGCGTCGTGCGGGCACGCGCCGTCAATCCGCGCTTCATCGCCGGCCAGATGCGTCATGGCCCGCGCGGCGCCTCGGAATTCGCCGAGACGGTCGACCGGCTTGTCGGCTTTGCTGAGACTACCCATGCCATATCGGGCACGCTGATCGAGGCGGTGCACGACGCCTATCTTGGCGACCCCGTGGTGCGCGCCTTCATCCTGCGCGAGAACCCGGCGGCGGCAAAGGTGATTGCCGAGCGTTTGCTGTCGGCACGGCGGCGCGGGCTCTGGCATCCGCTGCGCAATTCGATCGATGACGATCTCGCCGCACTGATTGCCGAAGCGCAAGCTCTGGGAGCGGCGGCATGAACGCTTTCTCGCGCCGTGGCGCCTGCCCCGCTTTGTCGGCGCCGATGCAGACCGGCGACGGGCTGCTGGTGCGGCTCAATCCGGTCGCTGGAGGACTGTTGCCGAAGTCGTTGATCGGACTCTGCGAATCCGCCTTGCGCCATGGCAACGGCATCATGGAAGTGACCGCCCGCGGCAGCCTGCAGATCCGCGGCCTGACGCCGGCAAGCGCGCGGCTGCTGGCGATGGAGGTCGATGCGCTGGGCATCGCGGTGCGCACCGGCGTGCCGGTAGAGACCGGCCCGCTGGCCGGGCTCGACCTGGAGGAGATAGCCGACCCGCGCCCGATGGCGGAGCGGATTCGGGCGGCAATTGAGGACGCCGGTGTTACGCAACGCCTTGGCCCGAAGGTTTCGGTGATCGTCGACGGCGGCGGGCAGCTGACAATGGATGCGGTTACGGCCGATGTCAGGCTGGTCGGGGTGCGGGCCGCCGACGGAATTAAGTGGCGGGTATCGCTCGCCGGAGATGCGCAGAGTGCCACGCCGCTGGCGATGTCCGACGAAGATGCGGCTTGTGACATCGCCGTCGCCATTCTCAGGATGGTTGCCGAAAAGGGCCGCGATGCCCATGCGCGGGATTTGACGGCGAGGCAGCTGAGATCTCTCGCAAGTTGGCGATCCGTCGCGCCCCCCTCTGTCCTGCCGGACATCTCCCCCACAAGGGGGGAGATTGCGCCCTCATCTCGGCTTTCGCCTATCACCCGAGGTCCTGAGCCGCCGCTGAAGCTGCCGATCTCCCCCCAAGTGGGGGAGATGTCCGGCAGGACAGAGGGGGGCGCGACCGAACGCCAGCCCATCGGAGTTCTTAACCTAGCCACCACCGCAATCGCCCTTGGTATTGGCCTGCCGTTCGGCAGCATACCAGCGCAAAAACTTATCGATCTCACCCAATACGCCCTCACCCTCGGCACCACCGAAATCCGCCTGGCGCCGGGTCGCGCGCTGCTTTTGCTTGGCCTCTCCCCAGCCGCATGTCTTTCACTCCAGAAAACCGCCGCAGCCCTCGGCTTTGTCACCGACGCAGCCGATCCGCGCACCAGGATCGCCACCTGCCCCGGCGCACCCGCCTGCGCCTCCGGCCGGATCGCCACCCGCGACATCGCCGAGACCATCGCCGTGGAAAACCGCGATATCCTCGATTCCTCGCTGACGCTGCACATCTCCGGCTGCGCCAAGGGTTGCGCCCATCCCGGTCCGGCGGCGCTGACCCTGGTCGGTGGCGAAAACGGAGCCGGACTTGTCGTGGACGGGACGGCAAAGGCATTGCCCGCCGGATACAGGCCGGGCTACGACGCCGCGCACAGCATCGGCCGCATTGCAGCGGCGATCCGCAGCGCACGACATTCCGGCGAAACTGCTGCCGCCTGCCTGGCAAGGCTCGGCGCGGCCGGCATCACCGAAATCTACCGACAGGAATGAGCATGCCCGCCCAGAACGCCTACGACTACATCCATGATGGCACGGCGATCTACGAGCGCTCCTTCGCCATTATCCGCGCCGAGGCCGACCTGTCGCGCTTTTCCGAAGCCGAGGCCGAAATCGCTATCCGCATGATCCACGCCTGCGGCCAGGTCGAGGCTGCGCGGCACTTCGTTTTCTCGAGCGATTTCGTCGCCGCCGCGCGCACGGCGTTGGGGGCCGGCGCGCCGATCTTCTGCGACGCGCAGATGGTCTCGCATGGCGTCACGCGCGCCCGGCTGCCGGCCGGCAATGAGGTGATCTGCACGCTGCGCGATCCGCAGACCGCCGACATCGCGAAAAAGATCGGCAACACCCGCTCGGCCGCGGCGATCGACCTGTGGGGCGAGCGCATGGCCGGTTCGGTCGTCGCCATCGGCAATGCGCCGACCGCCCTTTTCTATCTGCTGGAAAAGCTGCGCGACGGCGCGCCAAAGCCGGCGGCGATCATCGGCATGCCGGTCGGGTTTGTCGGCGCCGCTGAATCGAAGGATGCGCTGGCCGAAAATTCCTATGGCGTGCCTTACGCCATCGTGCGCGGCCGGCTGGGCGGCAGCGCCATGACCGCCGCCGCCCTCAATGCATTGGCGAGGCCGGGCCTATGAATGCGATTGCAAAAGGCAGGCTTGTCGGCGTCGGCACCGGGCCCGGCGACCCGGAACTCTTGACGCTGAAGGCAGTGCGCGCGCTGGCCGAGGCCGATGTCGTCGCGCATTTCGCCAAGCGCGGCAACAACAGCAACGCCCGGGCCATCGTCGAAACCCATTTTCGCTCCGATTTGATTGAACTGCCGCTGCTCTATCCGGTGACGACCGAAATCGACAAGGATCACAGCGATTACCGCTCGCAGATCACCGATTTCTACGAGGAATCGGCCGAAAAGGTCGCCGCGCACCTCAGCGCCGGCAGGATGGTCGCTGTGCTTTCGGAAGGCGACCCGCTTTTCTACGGCTCCTACATGCATCTCCATGTCCGGCTGGCGCACCGCTTCCCGACCGAAGTCATTCCCGGCATCACCGCCATGTCCGGCTGCTGGTCGGCGACCGGCCTGCCGATCGTCCAGGGCGACGACGTACTGACCGTATTGCCCGGCACAATGAGCGAATTCGAGCTGATGCGCCGCCTCGCCGACACCGACGCCGCCGTGATCATGAAGGTCGGCCGTAACCTGCCCAAGATCAGGCGCGCGCTGGAGGCAACCGACAAGCTGGCGCGGGCCATCTATGTCGAGCGCGGCACCATGCCGGGCGGCGTCTCGATGCGGCTTGCCGACAAAAAGGACGACCAGGCGCCTTATTTCGCCATCGTGCTGGTGGCCGGCTGGTCAGGGCGGCCAAGAGCATTGGGAGCCGAAGCATGAGCGGCCGTCTCACCGTCATCGGCCTGGGGCCCGGCAACGCCGACCAGGTGACGCCGGAGGCAAGCCGTGCCGTTGCCGAGGCAAAATTCTTCTATGGCTATAAACCCTATCTCGACCGGCTCGATCTGCGCCCCGACCAGATTCGCGTCGCTTCCGACAATCGCGAGGAACTCGCGCGCGCCAGGGACGCGCTGCTGAAGGCTGTGGAAGGCCACGATGTCGCCGTCGTGTCGGGCGGCGATCCCGGCGTCTTCGCCATGGCCGCAGCCGTCTGCGAGGCGATGGAAGCGGGCCCACCCGAATGGCGCGCGGTCGACATCGCCATCGTGCCCGGTATCACCGCCATGCTCGCCGTCGCCGCCCGCATCGGCGCGCCGCTCGGCCATGATTTCTGCGCCATCTCGTTGTCCGACAATCTGAAGCCGTGGGACCTGATCGAGCTACGCCTGCTAGCGGCAGCCGGCGCCGGCTTCGTAATCGCGCTCTACAACCCGATCAGTAAGGCGCGCCCATGGCAGCTAGGCCGCGCCTTCGAATGCTTGACGGCGATCCTGCCCGGCACCACGCCGGTGATCTTCGGCCGTGCCGCCGGCCGTCCCGACGAGCGCATTGAGGTTTTTCTGCTGGCCGACGCCGATGCCGCGAAGGCCGACATGTCGACCTGCATCATCATCGGCTCGCCGGAAACCAGGATCATCAAGCGGGGTGACAAGGCCGCGCTGGTCTACACGCCGCGTTCGGCAGCGGGCCCAAGAACATGACCGACCAGAAAATGATCGACCATCTCGCCAAGAGATTCGACGGTCTCAGCCGACGTGACGTCCGGCAGCGCCGGCCTGCGGATCATCACCACCTCGATTCCCAGCGCTCGCGCCGCCGCGATCTTGCCGTAGGTCGCCTCGCCGCCGCTGTTTTTGGAAACAACGACTTCGATGTGGTGTTGCAGAAGCAGTGCATGTTCGTCGACTTCCCGAAACGGCCCGCGCGCCAAGAGATAGGTCGCGTCGGGCACAGCGAGCCTGGGCTCGACCGGGTCGACACTGCGGATGAGATAATGATGCTGGGGAGCGGCCTTGAAGGCAGCGACCTCCTGTCGCCCGAGCGCCAGGAACACGCGGCGCGGCACCGATCCCAAAGCCGTCACCGCGCTGGCAACGGTGTCGACCAACATCCAGCGATCACCTTCGACCGCCTCCCATCCGGGACGCCTGAGCGCAACGACAGGCACGCCGGTCATGCGCGCTGCTTCCGCCGCATTGGCGGAGATTCGCGCCGCATAGGGATGCGTGGCGTCGATCAGGAGGTCGATCTTGTTCTGGCGGAGATACGCCGCCAGCCCGCCGGCACCGCCGAAGCCGCCGACCCGCACCGGCACCCCCTGCGCGGCCGGGTTTTCGGTGCGGCCGGCCAGCGACAGTATGACCGAAATATCCGCGCGCGCGGCCAGCTTTCCGGCCATTTGCCGGGCTTCGGTGGTTCCGCCGAGGATCAGTATGCGGTGGGTCATCATGCCTGCTGAAGCTCCGCGCGGCGCTAAGCTCACCTCAAAGTGGCTCACGATCATCGGCATCGGCGAGGACGGTGTAGCGGGTCTCGGCGACGAGGCCAAGCGGTTGATCGCGGAGGCCGAATTCGTCTTCGGCGGCAAGCGCCACCTTGCCCTCGTCGCGTCGCTCGCCAAAGGTGAAGCGCGCGCCTGGCCGACACCCTTCGATGCCGAGATGCGCGGCGTGCTGGCGCTCTCCGGCAGACGCGTCTGCGTGCTGGCCTCCGGCGATCCCCTCTACCACGGTGTCGGCGTCACCCTCGCCCGCAAGGTCGCGGCAGAGGGTATGCGGGTGATTCCCGCGCCCTCGGCCTTTTCGCTGGCCGCCTCACGCCTGGGCTGGGCGCTGCAGGACGTCGAGACCATTTCGCTGCATGGCCGCTCGCTCGACCTGATCCGGCCGTTGCTGCATCCTTGCACCCGCATTCTCGCGCTGACCTCGGACAGCGATGCACCGGGAGCGATTGCCCGTCTGCTGACAGAGCTCGGCTTCGGCGCCTCGCAGCTGACCGTTCTGGAGGCGCTCGGCGGTCCGAACGAAAGGCTGCGCTCGGCAAGCGCCGGCACCTTCGATCTCGAAAAGATCAACCCACTCAACGTGCTCGCGATCCAAGTTGAATCAAGTTCAGAGGCACACATTCTGCCACTGACATCAGGCCTTGCCGATCATTTGTTCGAGCACGACGGCCAGATCACCAAGCGCGAAGTGCGCGCCGTCACCCTGTCCGCTCTCGCGCCAACGCGCGGCGAATTGCTGTGGGATATCGGCGCTGGCTCAGGCTCCATCGGCATCGAGTGGATGCTGGCCCATCCTTCCATGCGTGCGATCGCCGTTGAGGCCGATCCGGCCCGCGCCGCGCGCATCCGACGCAACGCCGCGGCTTGCGGCGTTCCCGGTCTCACCGTCGTCGAAGGTTCGGCACCGCAAGCGCTTGCCGGGCTGGAGACGCCCGCGGCGATATTCATCGGCGGCGGCGGCAGCGATGCCGACGTGCTGGAGGGAGCCATGGATGCCTTGCCTGCCGGCGGCCGCCTCGTCGCCAATGCGGTGACCCTGGAGATGGAGGCGCTGCTGCTTTCCCGTCACGCCGCGCACGGCGGCGAACTCACCCGCATCGCTGTATCCCGTGCTTCGCCGGTCGGTTCGATGCAGGCGTGGCGGCCGGCCATGCCGGTTACCCAATGGAGCTGGGTCAAGCCATGATGGTCGCGGGCATCGGCAGCCGCAAAGGCGTCAGCGCAACGGACGTGCTTGCCGCGGTAGAAACCGCGCTGGAGGCGCACGGGCTTGCCCTGTCGGCGCTTTCAGCCCTCGCGACCGCGTCTCTCAAGCAGGATGAGGCGGCAATCTTCGACGCCGGACGCGAACTCCGCCTTCCGGTAATCGTTGTCGGGCAGGACGAACTCAAAGCCGCATCTACGGCCAGCCGTTCCGACCTATCGCAGGAGCATGCCGGCACTCCGTCGGTTTCCGAAGCCTCGGCGCTTGCCGCCGCCGGCAAAGGCGCAAAACTGCTCGGGCCGCGCACCGTGCTCGGTGCTGTCACTTGCGCCATCGCCATCAGCGGAGAGGCGGCATGACCGTTCACTTCATCGGTGCCGGCCCGGGTGCTGCCGACCTCATCACCTTGCGCGGCAGCCGCCTGCTCGGCAGTTGTCCCGTCTGCCTCTATGCCGGATCGATCGTCGCGCCGGAGCTGTTGCAGCACTGCGCGCCCGGAACGAGGTTGATCGACACCGCGCCGATGTCGCTCGACGAGATCGAGGCCGAATATCTGGCCGCCCACGCGGCCGGCAATGATGTCGCCCGCCTGCATTCCGGCGATCTTTCGGTGTGGAGCGCCGTTGCCGAGCAGATCCGCCGGTTGGAAAAGCACGGCATTCCCTACACGCTGACGCCGGGCGTGCCGTCCTTCGCCGCTGCGGCGGCGGCGCTGCGCCGCGAGCTGACCATTCCAGAAGTCGCGCAAAGCCTGGTGTTGACCCGCATCTCCGGCCGCGCCTCGAAAATGCCGCCCGGCGAAAAGCTGGCCGGCTTCGGCCGCACCGGCGCCACGCTGGCCATCCACCTTGCCATCCACGCTATCGACCGCGTAGTCGCCGAGCTGACGCCGCATTACGGCGCCGACTGCCCGGTCGCGGTCGTCTTCCGTGCCTCCTGGCCGGATGAGCGCGTGCTGACCGGCACGCTGGCCACCATCGAGGCGCAATTGGCCGCCGATCCGATGGAACGCACGGCAATCATCTTCGTCGGCCGTTCGCTGGCAGCGGAGGGCTTTGGCGAAAGTTCACTGTACGACGCGCACTACCAGCGACGCTTTCGCGGACGGGACGGATTGTGAGCGGTAGCAACAGAAACACTACGGTCGAGCAGGCGCTCACCCGGCTTAACTTCAAGCCGCGCCAGCTTGAGCCCGGGCATGTCTGGCTGGCCGGCGCCGGCCCTGGCGATCCCGGCTGCCTGACGCTGGAAGTGCTGGCCGCCCTCGGACAGTGCGACGCCCTGGTTTATGATGCGCTGGTCTCGCCGGAAGTCGTCGCAGTCGCCGAGGGCGCGGAATTGTTCTATGCCGGCAAACGCGGCGGCAAGCCGTCGATGAAGCAGGACGACATCACCGCTCTGCTGGTCCGGCTGGCGCGCGCGGGCCGGCGCGTCGTCAGGCTGAAGGGCGGCGACCCCTATATTTTCGGGCGTGGCGGCGAAGAGGCGCTGGCGCTGGCCGGGGAAACTATCCCGTTCCGCATCCTGCCTGGCCTGACGTCCGGCCTCAGCGCGCTGGCCGCGACCGGCATTCCCGGCACCATGCGCGGCATCAACAAGGCGCTGATCCTGGCGACCGGCCATGCCGCCGGCACCGATGACGATCTCGACTGGGCGGCAATCGCCCGTACCGGCCAGCCGGTGGTCGTCTATATGGGTATGGCCAACCTGCCGCTGATCGCCGCTTCGCTGCTCGAGGGCGGCCTGCCGTCTTCGACGCCCGCCGCGGTCATCGTTGCCGCGACGACGCCGCAGGAGCGTATCGTCGTCGCCACGCTCGCCACGATTGCCGAGGAAACGGCCGCAGCCGGCTTGACCTCGCCGGCGCTGATCGTCGTCGGCGGCATCGTCGGGATGCGCGCGGCACTGGCGGGTGAGCCATGACCCGCGCCATCATCATCGGCGCGCCGCGCTCGGGCTCGGGCAAGACCAGCGTCACCATCGGCATTTTGCGCGCACTTGCCCGGCGCGGCCTGAAAGTGCGCGGCGCCAAATCCGGCCCGGACTATATCGATCCTGGCTTCCACACCGCAGCCACAGGCTTGTCCGGCATCAATCTCGACAGCTGGGCAATGCCGCCCGCCCTGCTCAACGCGCTGGCCGGCGAAGCGACCGAAGATGCCGATTTTATCTTCCTCGAAAGCGCCATGGGCCTGTTCGACGGGATCCCTGCTGCTCCAGGCCGTTCCGGTTCGGCGGCCGATCTCGCACGGCTCTATGGTCTGCCGGTGCTGCTTGTGCTCGATGTCTCCGGCCAATCGACCACGGCTGCGGCCGTCGCCAAGGGTTTTGCCACCTACGATCCGGATGTGCGCATGGCCGGGGTCGTGCTCAACCGGCTGGGCAGCGAGCGCCACCGCCGGCTATGCGGCGATGCCATCGAAGCACTCGGCCTGCCTGTCGTCGGTGCCATCCTGCGCGATCCCTCGCTCAACCTGCCCGAGCGCCATCTCGGCCTCGTCCAGGCCGGCGAATATGAGAATCTGATGGCGCATCTCGACCGGCTGGCCGACATGGTCGAGCGCTCGCTCGATCTCGAGGCCATCATGGCGCTGGCGGCGCCATTCACGCCCGCGCCGGGCAATTTCGGCGACGCGCTGCCGCCGCCCGGCCAGCGCATTGCACTCGCCGAGGACGCCGCCTTCACCTTCCTCTATCCGCATGTCGCCATGCATTGGCGCAAGGCCGGCGCCGAAATCGTGCCGTTCTCGCCGCTCGCCGATGAGGCGCCTGGCGACGATTGCGATGTCTGCTGGCTGCCCGGCGGCTATCCCGAGCTTCACGCCGGCCGCCTCGCCGCCGCCGCGAATTTCAGGGCGGGCATGGCGAGGTTCGCCGCCACGCGGCCGGTGCATGGCGAGTGCGGCGGCTTCATGGTGCTGGGCGAGGCACTCGAGGACGCGTCGGGCGAGACGCATCGGATGCTCGGCCTCCTCGGCCATTCGACCAGCTTCGCCAAGCGCAAGATGAATCTCGGCTACCGCGAGGCGCGGCTGCGTTCCGAGTGCCCGCTCGGAAGCCAAGGCACGCTGATCCGCGGCCATGAATTCCACTACGCGCAGATGGTTGCGACCGGCAATGACGAGCCGCTGGCCGACCTCGCCGACGGTCAAGGAAATCCGCTCGGCGCCTCGGGATACCGGCGCGGCAATGTCAGCGGCACGTTCTTCCATGCCATTGCGAGGGGCGGATGAAGGCCTCGCAACAGCAAATTCTCGATGATATCGTGCTTTGCCTCGTCTTCTTTACCCGGCTGCCGCTGCCCGGAACCGACTTTCGTGGCCGCAGCCTTGCCGCTGCGATCTGGGCTGCACCGCTTGCCGGTCTCGCCGTCGCTCTGGCCGGTGCGCTGGTCTACGCCGTCGGAACGAGGCTCGGCCTGGCCGAGGGTCCTGCTGCAGCGTTGACCCTTGCCGCGATCTTGCTCGCCACCGGCTGCCTGCATGAGGACGGCCTTTCGGACGTCGCCGACGGCTTTGGCGGCGGCAAGACGCGCGAAAGGAAATTGGAGATCATGCGTGACAGCCGCATCGGTGCCTACGGCGCCTGCGCGCTCGGCATCTCGCTGCTGATCCGCTGGAGCGTGCTCTCTGGATTCGCCGGCCCGGCTCATGTCCTTTGGGCCCTCATTGCCGCGCATGCGGCGTCGCGCGGCCTGCTCGGCGCCTTCATGCACCTGCTGCCGCCGGCCCGTAGCGACGGCCTCTCGGTTGATGCAGGCACAGTCACGGCCGAAACCGCTATAGCCGGTGCTGTGCTCGGTGCGGCCGCGCTGCTGGCGCTTGGGTTCAGCGCTGCCATCTTCGCGCTCATCCTGCTTGCGTTTCTGTTTGCCGCCTTCCGCGCGCTGTGTATCAACCAGATCGGCGGTCAGACCGGCGACACCGTCGGCGCCCTGCAGCAGCTGGGCGAGATCGCAATCCTGCTCGTCGCTTCCGTTTCCCTTTCTTGACTCTGTTTCGGAGATTTCGCCCCCATGCCTTTCAAATCGCTCGATGAACTGCGCGCCGCCTGCCTCGACCTGCCCAATGGCAGCGATGCCGCCGCCAATGCCGTCGCGCGCCGCCAGGACACGCTGACCAAGCCGCAAGGCAGCCTCGGCCGGCTGGAGACGATAGCCGCCTGGCTGGCGCGCTGGCAGGGCCGCGACATGCCAAAGCTCGACCGTGTCAAGGTCTTCGTCTTCGCCGGCAACCACGGCGTCACTGCGCAAGGGGTGTCGGCTTTCCCCTCGGAAGTCACCGTGCAGATGGTGGCGAACTTCGCCGGTGGGGGTGCTGCCATCAACCAGCTTGCCCGCATTGCCGGCGCCGAGCTCGACGTCATCCCGCTCGACCTCGACCGCCCGACCGGCGACTTCACGCAAGAGCCGGCGATGGACGACGAGGCCTTCCTCGCCGCCGTCTCCGCGGGCTACCACGCGATCAGCAAGGAACTCGACCTCGTCTGCTTCGGCGAAATGGGCATCGGCAACACCACGCCGGCGGCGGCCATCTCGACCGCGCTGTTCGGCGGCGGCGCGGAGCGATGGACAGGGCGTGGCACCGGCGTCGACGACGCCGGCCTCGTGCGCAAGATCGTCGCCATCGAGGCTGGCCTCAAGCGCCACGCCACGGCGCTAGCCGATCCGCTGAAGATAGCGGCAGCCCTCGGCGGGCGCGAGCTTGCGGCGATCTTGGGCGCAACACTGGCGGCGCGCCATCTCGGCGTGCCGGTGCTGCTCGACGGCTTCGTCTGCACCGCCGCCGCCGCACCCTTGGTAGCGCTGCACCCTGCCGGCCTCGCTCACACCATGGCCGCTCACGTCTCAGCCGAATCCGGCCATCGCCGCCTGCTCGAAGCGCTCGGCCTGCCACCCTTGCTCGACCTCTGCATGCGGCTCGGGGAAGGCTCCGGCGCCTGCCTCGCCGTCAACATCGTCCGCTCGGCACTCGAATGCCACGCCCGCATGGCAAGCTTTGCGGAGGCTGGTGTTTCGGAGAAGTAAGGCGGAGCCAAGCGCGGATCGCGTTGATGAACAAACCCTCACAGATTTTCGGAGACCCCAAACAGGGGCTTCGCGATGTTCTTGCTCGGATCATCAGGGATTTCGACAGCAAGAGCGGCGCTTTTGCCGGGCTGAAATACAATTCGCCGTGGATACTCGCCACCGAGGATTGGGCAGAGCGATCGGGCCATACGGTCGAAGAGCTATGCGAGATGATTCTCAATGGCGAATCTCAATCTTTTCTGGCGAGCAGACAGACCCGAGAATCGTTCAGATTTTTGAAGATCTTCGCAGTGCCGCGGAAGATTGGCGAACCGAGACAGACTACATCGATCCACCCCTTCCCTACGATCCTGAAGAGGCAAAATTCCCCGATCGCAAAGAACTGAAAGCGCATACACTCAGGCCTGGGATTCTTTGGGATTATCGACGCAGTGGCATCACTACGATGCCCGAGACCTTAGTTTTAGCGGAATTATCGAAGATAGATTTGGTCACGAAATTAGATTCTCGATGACCTTCAAGCTGGCATATGGTGGTCCCATAAGGTTGTTCTTCCAATTTCCTTACTATTCGGAAGGCGATCCGAGACATCTAGACCTCTTTATGCTTTCAGGCTGTTTTGTCTGTCACGACCTCCGTTTGCCCAAAGCACTCGACCTTAAATGGACCGTCGGTAAAAGCAGGACAAACTTCGATGCCGTCGACGGCGCCTTGGCCATAGTGCGGGCGATCCTCAGCTGTCTGCGGCCGACTATCCATAGCGGTTGCATAATGCGGCCACCCGATAGCGGCGAAACATCCCGCTTTCTAGGTCTTTCCACCAATTTTCTGAAAAATTTGGTGGGTGCGCACAGGATTGAACTGTGGACCCGCTGATTAAGAGTCAGCTGCTCTACCAACTGAGCTACGCACCCACTCGGCCGGCAAAACCGGCGTTGGCGGGCATATAGCCGCCGACATCCGCCATGTCCAGCCCCGTGGGATTCATTTCCCGACAAATCGCACCGGGGGTCTCGTCATCCCTGGGCGGAGCGAACGCGAAGCGGAGCGCAGACCCTGGGATCCATGCCGTTACAGTCGTCGAAGAACGCAGCGACGCGGATTAGCATCCGTCCGCAAATGAGCAGAAGACGGCGGCTCGTTGAAGTCCAGCTTGCACCGTCGGCGCATTGCCGTCCGGTCACGGCATGATGGGGTGGACGGCGCCCGACGGCATCGGATGTGCCAGAATGAGTTCGTTGAGATCTCAAACAAGGGAGCCGT